>CAJMST010000001.1 GCA_905216145.1 uncultured bacterium
CGGGTGGTTTCTGATGCGGCGCGCTGCGCGCCCCGCACAGGCTAAAGCCCGTAATAAAAGCCGAGGCCTCGTGTTGAGACCTCGGCTTTTTGTATGCGGCAACGGAGCTGTCCCTTTGTCTCATCTACGCCACGCCATCGCGGGCAAGCTCCTCGGCCAACGCCTCGGCAGGCATGGCCATAATCGCGTCGAGCTCGGCGTCCACCTCGGGAATACGCTTCACCTTGAGCTTGCGCACCAGATCACCGCGACACATCACGTGCGTCGGCTCACGCAGTGCGCACAGGTCATCGAGCGGGTTCTCGCGCGTCACCAGGATATCGGCGGCCTTGCCGCACTCGATTGTGCCGGTCTCGCCGCCCAGCTCCAGCAGCTCGGCATTGACCTGCGTGGCCGTATGCAGTGCGAAGGCGTTGCTCACGCCGACATACTTGGCAAAATAGGCCACCTCACGCCACATGTCGTACTGCGTCACGAACGGGCAGCTCGAGTCCGTGCCAAGGCCCACCTTAACGCCAGCTTCCAGTGCGGCACGGGCGCTCTCGATGATGCCCGAGCACACGATGTCGCCGTTCTTCTTTTGTGTATCGGTCGAATGGGTCTTTTCCGGGTCGAGCAACACAAACGGCAGCGCCGGGCTGATAGTGCAGGTCACACTCGGAGCACGCCCCTCGAGCTGCGTGCCCGCGGCGCCACGGTACAGCTCCAAGATCTCGGGTGTCAACGGAGCGCCGTGCTCAATCGTGTCAACGCCGGCCTCAAGCGCGGCCTTCACGCCCTCGGTACTCTCGACATGGGCCATAACCGGAAGGCCCATATCGTGCGCCGCCTTGCATGCCGCCGTGGCAACCTCCACCGGCATACGCAGCACGCCCGGCTCGCCCACCTCGGTCGCATCGAATACGCCACCCGTTACGAACAGCTTAATGACGTCGGCACCGCGCACATACAGGTCGCGCACCTGTTCGGCTGCCTCGGCGGGACTGTTTGCCACCTGGGCGAACAAGCCCGCACCATGGCCGCCCGGAACCGTGACGCCCGTTCCCGGCGCCACCAGGCGAGGACCTTGATACTTGCCGGCATCGATAGCATCGCGCACGGCAAGATCGGCAAACAGCGGGTCGCCCGCGCCGCGCACCGTGGTCACACCACTTGCCAGCTGTTGTTGGGCGCTGCCCTTAAGAATATGGCGCACGATGGCGCGCCCCACGGGATTATCGAGCTTCTTCATCAGCGCGCCCGCATCGCCCGCCGAAACCGGCTTGCCCGAACCGCACAGATGCACATGCATATTGATGAGGCCTGGCATGAGATACGCACCTGCCAGGTCGATAACCTCGGCACCCGCAGGCGCCTGCGCCACAGCACTCGGCCCCATCCACGTGATGACACCGCGCTCAACGGCCACAGCCATATCGGGCTGCGGCTCCATATGCTCCGAGCCATCCAAGACGGTCGCATTGATAAACAACGTGGAACGATCGGCAGACGCCATATCGAGCTCCTCCCCCTCAGAAAACTTCAACATTTGTCCATTATCACCTAGCACGGCGGGATCTCTGCGGACATATCGGTTAACGGAGAAAAGAGGGGAATGTGAGGGAGAGCGGGAGTCGATGCGGCCCTTCCCCTGCGGTGCCTACAAAACATCTCAATCTGTAACAGGAGAACCGTCTTTGAGCCTCCAGATGTTACAGAACAAGATCTTTCGGTCGCATACCCACCCTTTATCTCAATCTGTAACAGATAGACCGGTTTTTAGCCGCTAGATGTTACAGATTGAGATCTTTTGGCAGCAGTCCAACCCTTTGTCTCAATCTGTAACAGGTAGACCGTATTTTGACAGCCAGATGTTACAGATTGAGACATTCGGTCGAGGCCGCACTTGTTCATCTCAATCTGTAACAGTTACGGCCCCAAACGGCCTCCAGATGTTACAGATCGAGACAGACCCTCTCAGCGCCCGTACCACTGACGTCTCCATTCCTTAGCCAGATCAGCCCGCTGCGGAATACCCGCCAGTCTCATCTTCTCGACCAGTTTCACCGGATTCTTGAGCTCATCGAACGTAAACCGAAGCACCTTATGCCCGAGCATTGTCAGATGGGATTCCCGCTGACGCTCCGCAACAGACGGATCGATCGGCTCCCGGCCCTCGCCGGTCTGCAGCGTATACTTTCCCTTTCCGTCGAGCTCGCCGATCACGCACGTTCCATCCTCGAGCTTCCAGAAATAGTCGACGCGAAACACACGAGTCGGATCGAGCGGATCATGAAACTCCACCTGCAACTGCGGCACCGGAAAGCCGTACGCGATGAAGAACGCCCGGAAGCGAGACTCGCCGCCGTTTTCGGACAGTCCGTCCGCATACGACGCGATCACCTGCGCCCTGCGATACCCTCGCCTGCCTTCGCAATCGGCACGGAGGCACTCGCAAAGGTCCTCGCGCGATACGCCCTTCGCCCGAAGCGCCGAATCGGCAATCGCCAACCCATACGAAAACGGCGCGCGCAGCAGACAGTCCTCCACCGTGTGCCAAAACGGCGTCACCCACACGCCATCAACACGCTCGAGCGCACCCGCCATCTGCGGACGCAACAACCTACACCCGCCGCTCAACGCCACCGAGCAACCCGTCTTAACAAGAAATCGCGGCCCGAGCAAATCGTTCGGCACCTCCAAGCCCCACAAAAGCGCCGCGTCATAGCCCCAAAACGCCCAATCGGGATGAAACTTCGCAAGCCCCTTGATGGTCCGCAATGCCCGCTCCGACGTCGTCAACAAATCCCAATCATGTTGAAAGCAGAACAGATGCGGCTCGGGCTCCGCGATATCATCGGTCCCCACATGGCGCCGCAGCCACATGAGCTCGGCATTGTCGTGGGTTACAAGCAGCGTACCTTGCTCCCCTGCCTCCGTGAGCCGCGCGAGCATCCTGTTTCGTGCCAATGTGTAACGAGTCGCATGTTTATGCTTGCAGACGGTACTGGGCATTTTCATCACCACCACATCAGACAAACGAACCATTGTCTCTGTTGCCCGCCGCACCAAACATCTCATTCTGTAACAGGAAAACGGCATTTGAGCCTCCAGATGTTACAGAACGAGATCATTCGGCAGCGGTCCAACCCTTTGTCTCAATCTGTAACAGGCAGACCGGTTTTTAGCAGCTAGATGTTACAGATTGAGATAATTCATCGACAGCCAACCTTCCGTCTCGATCTGTAACAGCTACAAGCCCAAACTGCCTCCAGATGTTACAGATCGAGACATTCGGGAACCACGCGCCCGTCAATCTCGATCTGTAACAGGTAGACCGTGTTTTGACAGCCAGATGTTACAGATCGAGACAAACCGGCAGCGGCCCCACCCCTACTCCCACTCCTGCTCGTAGATATTGAGCGACTTCACATATCGTCCCTGGGCCCCCATGATGTCGCGGACCAGACGCAAAAAGAAGCTGATGCGCGAGGTGTCAAAACCGTCCTGCAGGTCCTCCGGATGTACCGCACCCGGCCCATCAACCGCCGTGTCGCTCAGGCGCGCAATGTCGTAGAGGTAGAGCTGCCCCGCTGTCAGCCAAACATCGTCGACACACGCGAGGCGCACCGCAATCGCGCCGTCGCTCCAATGCTCCTTTTGCACGATATGCGGGTCGTAGACATCAAAGCGATGGTCGGTGCGCGTATCCTTCAGCGCAACCATGCCGTTCGCAGGATCCTTGTCCAAAATGCCAAAGCGCGAAAAGTACTGCGTATCGCGCACCTGCTTAAGTCGCTCGAGCGAAGCGGGCGAAATTGACGCTGGTGGCTCGTCAACATACAGTTCGAGCAGCGTCGCGCCATGGCGATAGGGGCGCTCAAACAACAGCCAATCGGTAAACGCCATGTTATAGGCCATGATTTCGTTTTGCGAGGGCTCGGCGCAATAGCTGAGCCACGGATCGACAATGATCTCGAACTGCTCGCGCGCCGACTCCAGGAATTGAAACTTCCGCAGCATCCAAAAATGGGCCATGTCGGCAATATCGTTGCCGACAGCTTCGACCAGCTGCGCTCGGTCAAAAACATGATCAGTCATGGCATCCTCCTCAAACTGATGGACCTCAATTTGAGCTTACGAGGAGGGCGGACGACCACAGTCAGCACAGGCAAAATGGGCCTCCGGCTGCAAACCAGATGCTGACCAAACACTTGACGGAACACTTGACCGAACGAACGTACTACAAAGAAACCGCAGGTAGATATAGACAGCAAGCCCGCCATTTTGAGCCAAGCGCCCGCTGGCACCACAGAAACAGCAGAACGCCACAACCGCAAACGCCGACGAATGAACACTCGCACGTCGACAAATGAACAGGCGCCCTGCAAAGAGTGTCCCCAACGACTAGACAAAAAAGAACGTCCCCAATGACCAATGACTAGTCGTTGGGGACGTTCTTAAATGACTACTTTACAGCGCCAGCGCCTTGGCGACTTCGGCTGCGCAGGCCAGGGCATCGGCCATGGCACTCACCACGAGCGAGCTGCCGTTGCGGGCGTCGCCGGCCACATACACCGGCGTGGCATCGGCGGCGACACCGTCCGTGCGAGCCGCGAGGTGCGAGCCCTCGACAGCCATCACGGGCAGCGGACGGCCAGCGGTGGCAACAGGCACGCCAACGGCGTCGAACACGCCATGCTCGGGACCCGTAAAGCCACAGGCAATAAGTACCAGCTGCGCCGGAACCTCGTGCTCAGAGCCCACGATGCGCTCGGGCTTGCCGGCCGACCAGTCCAGATCGACCACGCGCAGGCCCGCGGCCGCGCCCTTCTTGTCCAGGAGCACCTCGAGCGTATCCACGCCCCAAGCACGCATCTCGCCACCCATGGCAGCGATAGCCTCCTGCTGACCGTAGTCGGTCTTCTTAACGTTGGGCCACTGCGGCCAAGGGTTGCTCGCCACACGCTTATCGGGCGCCGCCGGCAAGAACTCAAACTGGCGCACGCTGCGCGCGCCCTGGCGCACCGCGGTACCCACGCAGTCGTTGCCGGTATCGCCGCCGCCAATGACCACGACGTCCAGGCCGCGCGCATTCACCGCGGGCTCTCCGCCATCGAGCACCGACACGGTCGAAGCCGTCAGATAGTCCACGGCATACACCACGCCGGGGGTGTCAATGTTCGCAGCCGAAAGCCCGCGCGGGGCACGGGCACCAGCAGCCACCACGACAGCGTCAAAGCCATCGAGCTTGGCCGCCACCGCAGGGTCCGTCACGTCGGCACCCAGCTCGAACACAATGCCCAACTCGCGCATGAGCGCCACGCGGCGCTCGACCACGGACTTCTCGAGCTTCATGTTGGGAATGCCGTACATGAGCAAGCCGCCCGGACGGTCATCGCGCTCAAACACCGTCACGCGGGCACCTCGACGAGCGAGCTCCCATGCAGCCACCAGGCCAGCCGGGCCGGAGCCCACCACGGCAACCGTGGGCGCGCCCTCCCCTGCCGGCTCAAAGCGGCGCGGACCGCCGTTGGCCCACTCATGGTCGCTAATCGCGCGCTCGTTGTCATGGATCGTCGTGGGCTGGCCATCGACCGAACCCAGGTTGCATGCGGCCTCGCACAGCGCCGGGCACACGCGACTCGTGAACTCGGGCATGGGCGAGGTGAGTGACAGGCGCTCGGCAGCCTCGTCCCAACGGCCGCGGTACACCAGCTCGTTCCACTCGGGAATCAGGTTGTGCAGCGGGCAGCCGCTCGGACGTGCCTTGCCAAAGCTCGCGCCCATCTGACAAAACGCCACACCGCACATCATGCAGCGGCTCGCCTGGGCACGGCGCGCGTCGTCGTCGAGCTCCACGTACAGCGGATCGAAATCGCGGCTGCGCTCCTCCACGGGGCGCAGCTCTTGGGTCACGCGATCGATATCAAGAAAAGCACCGGGCTTACCCATGGCACTTACGCCTCCTTCTTGGTCGAAGCAACAGAGCTGGCAGCCACGGACGCAGCACCCGCAGCACCGCCCGCCACATCAAAGCGAGCGACATCGGCGGCGTCGGCGCGACCGGTCACAATGTCAAACGCCAACTCCTCTGCCTGCGCATGCGTCTTGCCGGCAGCCTCGCCCGCGGCGACAATCGCCAGCACGCGCTCGTACTCGGTCGGAATGACCTTCACAAAGTGCTTGCTCATCGTCTCAAAGCTGTAGAGCAGCTTAATACCGCGCGGGCTCTGCGTCGCGTCCACGTGCTCCTGGATGAGCTCGCGAATCTGCGCCAGCTCGCCGGCCGTCGGGGCCTTGAGCTCCACGCTCTCGTGGTTCACACGGGCATCAAGCGTGCCGTACTGATCGAAGACATAAGCCACGCCACCAGTCATACCGGCGGCGAAGTTTTGTCCAACCTCGCCCAGGATGAGCGCCAGACCGCCCGTCATGTACTCGCAGCCATGGTTTCCGCAGCCCTCGACCACCACGGTGGCACCGGAGTTGCGTACGCCAAAGCGCTGGCCTGCCAGGCCGTTAATGAAGCCGCGGCCGCTCGTGGCGCCAAAGAACGCAACGTTGCCCACGATGATGTTCTCATCGAACTTGTAGGTCGCATGCGGGTTGGGGCGCACCGACACCTCGCCGCCCGAAAGGCCCTTGCCAAAGTAGTCGTTGGCGTCGCCGCACACGTTGAGCGTAATGCCGCGCGGCAGGAAGGCGCCAAAGCTCTGACCGGCCGAACCATCGCAATCGATGGTGATGGAGCCGGCGGGCAGGCCCTCGGGATGCGCCTTGGTCACCGCGTTGCCCAAAATGGTGCCCACGCAGCGGTTGACGTTGGCGATATCGGCGCGGAAGCGAATCGGACGCAGGTGCGCACGGGCATCGGCCGTATAGGGCACAAACAGCGTGGAGTCGAGCGTCTTGTCGAGCTCGCTGTCCGCAGCCATCTGGGGCAGGAAGTGACGGCCGTCGGCGCCCGGAATGTGGGCACCGAACTCGCAGGTCGCGCTCGCCAGGACGGGCGACAGATCGAGCAGGTTTGCCTTGCGGTTGCCCGGCACCTCGATCTGGCGCAGGCACTCGGGATGGCCGACCATCTCGTCGATGGTGCGGAAGCCCAGGCTCGCCATGACCTCGCGCAGTTGCTCGGCAACAAAGAGCATAAAGTGCTCAACGTGCTCGGGCTTGCCGCGGAAGCCGTGACGCAGGCGGCAGTTTTGCGTGGCGATGCCGGCCGGGCAGGTATCCTGCTGGCAGTCGCGCTGCATGAGGCAGCCCATGGAGATGAGCGGCATGGTCGCAAAGCCAAACTCCTCGGCTCCCAGCAAGCAGGCGACGGCAACATCGGTGCCGTCCATGAGCTTGCCATCGGCCTCAAGCACCACGCGGGAGCGCAGGCCGTTTTGCAGCAGCGTCTGCTGGGCCTCGGCAAGGCCAAGCTCCAGCGGCAGACCGGCGTGCCAGATCGAATCGCGCGCAGCAGCACCCGAGCCGCCATTGTGGCCGCTGATCAAGATCTTGTCGGCAGCGCCCTTGGCCACGCCGGTGGCGATGGTGCCGACGCCGGCCTCGCTGACCAGCTTGACCGACACGCGTGCGCCGGGATTGGCGTTCTTAAGATCGAAGATCAGCTCTGCCAGGTCCTCGATGGAGTAAATATCGTGGTGAGGCGGAGGCGAGATCAGGCCGATGCCGGGCGTGGACTGACGGACCTCGGCAATCCAGGGATAGACCTTCTTGCCGGGCAGGTGGCCGCCCTCGCCGGGCTTGGCGCCCTGGGCCATCTTGATCTGAATCTCGAAGGCGCTGCACAGGTAGCGGCTCGTCACGCCAAAGCGCGCGCTTGCCACCTGCTTGATGGCGGAGTTCTTGGAGTCACCGTTAGCCAGCGGGGTCTCGCGGCGCGGGTCCTCGCCGCCCTCGCCGGAGTTGGAACGGCCATGCAGGCGGTTCATGGCGATGGCCATGCACTCGTGTGCTTCCTTGCTGATGGAGCCGTACGACATGGCGCCGGTGTTAAAGCGGCGGACGATGTTGAGCGCGGGCTCGACCTCGTCGAGTGCCATCGGAGTGCGGCCGCTGGCATCAAAGTCCAGCAGGTCGCGCAGGCGCACGGCACGGCCGGTGCGGTGCAGGCGGGCGCTGTACTCCTTAAAGGTGTCGTAGCTGTCCTCACGGCAGGCGGTCTGCAGCAAGTAGACAGTCTGCGGATCGATGAGGTGATCCTCGCCGCCGAGCGGGCGCCACTTGGTCAGGCCCAACGTGGGCAGCTGATCGGGAGCCGGGCTCTTAAGGATAGCGAGCGCGGCGTCATAGCGCTCATTTTGCTCGCGTTCGACGTCCTCGACACCCATACCGCCCACACGGCTCACCGTGCCGGCAAAATACGTATCGACGAACTCGGTGGTAAAGCCCACGGCCTCGAAGATCTGCGCGGAGTGGTAGCTCTGCACCGTGGAGATGCCCATCTTGGACATGATGGAGACGATGCCCGCCGTCGCTGCCTTGTTGTAGTTGTCGATGCCCTGCTCGGCCGTCACGTCCAGGTCGCCGCGTGCCGCCAGATCGCGGATGCACGCATGCGCGTTGTACGGGTAGATGCCGCTCGCGGAGTAGCCCACCAGCGCCGCAAAGTCGTGCGGGGACACGGCATCGCCGCACTCCACCACGATGTCGGCAAAGGTACGCACGCCGGCGCGGATCAGGTGGTTGTGGACGCAGCCCACGGCGAGCAGCGACGGCACGGGTACCTCGCCCGCGGCAGCACGGTCGCTCAGCACCACGATGTTCACGCCATCGCGAACCGCGGCCTCAACGTCCTCGGCAAGTTGCTTAAGCGCAGCCTGCAGCGCGCCCTCACCCGCGTCGCGGCGGTACACGGCACGGAACCGGCGGGTCTTAAAGCCAACACGGTCAATCGCGCAAATGCGGTCGAACTCCTCCTCGCTCAGCAGCGGGCGCTCCAGGCGCACCAGCTGGCAGGTCGTACGGGAGTCCTCGAGCAGGTTTCCGTGGTTGCCCAGGTAGAGCGTGGTCGAGGTGACCATATGCTCGCGAAGGGCATCGATGGGCGGGTTCGTGACCTGAGCGAACAGCTGATAGAAGTAGTCAAAGAACGAACGCGTCTTCTTGGACAGGCAGGCCAGCGGCGCGTCGATGCCCATCGAGGCGAGCGGCGCCTTGCCCTGCTGGGCCATGGGACGCACGACCTCGTCAACATCATCCCAGTGATACCCGAGCTTGGCCATGCGCACGGCGGCGGGCACCTCGGCGTCCTCGGCGGGCGTTGCCGCGGCAGGCCTATCGAGCGCGTCGACGGTCAGCGTCTCCTCGGCAATCCAATCACGGTAGGGCTTTTCCTTGGCGTAACGTGCGCGCAGCTCTTCGTTGTAGATGACGCGCCCGCGGGCAAAGTCGACCTCGAGCATCTGGCCCGGCCCCAGACAGCCGCTCGTCAGGATGTTCTCGGGGCTCACCTCGATGGTGCCCACCTCGCTTGCCAGCATAAAGCGACCGTCGCGCGTCACATAGTAGCGGGCGGGACGCAGACCGTTACGGTCGAGGGCGGCGCCCAGGGTGCGACCGTCGGTAAAGGCGATGGCCGCCGGGCCGTCCCACGGCTCCATGAGCATGGACTGGTAAGCGTCGTAGGCGCGGCGCTCCTCGCTCAGGCTGTCGTTGTGGTCCCACGGCTCGGGCAGCAACATGGACGCGGCACGCGTAAGCGGGCGACCGTTCATGACCAAAAACTCAAGCACGTTGTCCAGAATCGCGGAATCGGAGCCCTCGCGGTTGATGATGGGCATCACGCGCTCAAGATCGTGCTGTAGCACGGGGCTGTACAGGTTAGGCTCGCGGGCGCGGATCCAGTTGACGTTACCCTTGAGGGTGTTGATCTCACCGTTGTGGATGATAAAGCGGTTGGGGTGCGCGCGCTCCCAGCTGGGCGTGGTGTTGGTGGAGTAACGCGAGTGGACGAGCGCTACGGCCGTCTTGACGGCGGCGTCGTTGAGGTCGATGAAAAAGCGGCGCATCTGCGTGGCCACAAGCATGCCCTTGTACACGATAGTGCGCGAGCTCATGGAGCACACATAGAAAATCTTGTCGCGCAAGGCGAACTCGGCGTCGGCCTTCTTCTCGATGGTGCGGCGGCACACGTACAGGCGACGCTCAAAGGCATCGCCGGCGGGCGTGTCGTCGGGGCGGCCCAGGAAGGCCTGCAGGATGGTAGGCATGCAGGCGCGGGCCGTCTCGCCCAGGTCGTGCGGGTCGACCGGTACCTCGCGCCAAAAGAGCAGCGGCACGCCAGCCTCGGCGCAGCCCTCCTCAAACACGCGGCGGGCATCCTCTACGCCCTTGTCGTCCTGCGGGAAGAACAGCATGGCCACGCCATAGTCGCCCTCTGCCGGCAGAATCTGGCCACACTTTTGAGCCTCTTTACGGAAAAAGTGATGCGGAACCTGGAACAAGATGCCAGCGCCGTCGCCGGTGTTCTTCTCGAGTCCCGTGCCGCCGCGGTGCTCCAAGTTGACCAGAATGGACAGCGCATCGTCCAGAATCTGGTGATGGCGCTCACCGTTGATATCGGCAAGCGCGCCGATGCCACATGCATCGTGATCGAATTCGGGGCGATAAAGGCCCTGCTGCTGAGCGGAATCTGCCTGCATCGCGATCCTCCCCTAGGTGTTAGACAGTCAGTTGAATAGGCATACTAGGAGCATCGCCGGCCCGTTGTGTTTCCCGCCCGTTTCGAAACAATCGCGTAACGCACGCCCTACAAGTGGACACCGCCGACCTCAAGGGCGACAACATAGGCCCCAAGTTCGGCCTGCAAACTCACCTCTTCAAACATCTCAATCTGTAACAGTAAGACCCAATTTCCATCCCTAGTTGTTACAGATCAAGACATTTCGGCAATCCCCTTTCACCATCCTATTCAAATACAACAATTTTGTTAGTCTTGGTTAACTTTTTAGCATAAAACGGGTATCCTTTGCGGCGTCAAACAAACGGCACGCGCGCCGTGCCACATTAAGGAGGCCCCTATGGCACACCAGACAGACCGGCAGACGATGCAACTTGTCCTTATCCGTCACGGAGAATCCGAGTGGAACAAACTCAACCTGTTCACCGGCTGGACCGATGTTGAGCTCACCGACACGGGCCGTGAAGAAGCCGCCGCAGGCGGTCGAGCCCTCAAAGAAGCCGGTTTCGACTTTGACGTCTGCTACACCTCGCGCCTCAAGCGCGCGATCCACACCCTCAACATCGTGCTCGGCCAGATGGATCGCGAGTGGCTGCCCGTCATCAAATCCTGGAAGCTCAACGAGCGCCACTACGGCGCGCTGCAGGGTCTCAACAAGGCCGATGCCGCGGCGGAGCACGGCGACGAGCAGGTGCTCATCTGGCGCCGCTCCTTCGATGTCTGCCCGCCGGCGCTCGAGCCGGGCGACGAGCGCGACCCCCACACCCAGGAGCAATACCGCGATGTCGCGCCCGATCAACTGCCCTACACCGAGTGCCTCAAGGACACGATAGCCCGCGCCTGGCCTTATTTCGAAGACGAGATTCGCCCCCAGATGCTCGCCGGCAAGCGCGTACTCATCGCCGCACACGGCAACTCCCTGCGCTCTCTCGTCATGAAGTTCGAGCACCTCACGCCAGAGGAGATCCTCAAGGTCAACATCCCCACCGGCGTGCCGCTCGTCTACACCTTCGATGCCGATTTCAACGTCCTCGACAAGCGCTACATCGGCGACCCGGCGACCATCGCCGCCAAGATCGACGCTGTGGCCAACCAAGGCAAGGCGCGCAGGTAACCCCAACCCAAACCCGACGCGTGGCGCCGCACGACCCAGATGCGACGCCACGCCGCCCATACACAGGAGCGCACCATGCTCAACCATCTCAAACAACACTTTGGCTGCCGACGCACCGGTGGTCACGGAGGCCTAGACATTGCGCGGCACATCGGCCCCGGGCTGCTCGTGACCGTCGGCTTTATCGACCCGGGCAACTGGGCCTCCAATATGGCCGCGGGCTCGCAGTTTGGCTACGCGCTGCTGTGGATCGTCACACTGTCCACGATTATGCTCATTGTGCTGCAGCACAATGCGGCGCACCTGGGTATCGCCACGGGCGCCTGTCTTGCCGAGGCCACGACACGTTACCTCCCCCGCTTCGTTGGACGCACGGTGCTCGCCAGTGCCTATCTCGCGACCATCGCCACCGCCATGGCCGAAGTCCTGGGTGGCGCGATTGCCCTTCAAATGCTCTTTGGGCTGCCCGTGCGTGCGGGCTGCGTCATCGTGGCGGCAGTATCGATGGCGATGCTCATGACGAACTCCTACAAGCGTGCCGAACGCTGGATCATCGCCTTCGTAGGCGTGGTAGGACTCTCGTTTTTGGCCGAGCTTGCACTAGTCAAGGTCGACTGGCCGCAAGCCGCCGCAAGCTGGATCACGCCCAGTATGCCCACTGGCTCTGCCGCGATTATCGTGAGTGTCCTGGGTGCGGTCGTTATGCCCCACAACCTCTTTCTACACTCCGAGGTCATCCAATCCATGCACTTCGAAGGCCAAGGCGAGCAGGTTATCGAAGAGCGCCTGCGCTATGAGCTCTTCGACACGCTCTTTTCGATGGGCGTGGGCTGGGCAATCAACTCGGCCATGGTCATCCTGGCCGCAACGACCTTCTTTGCGCACGGCATTGTCGTAGACGACCTCGCCGTCGCAGCGGCCACGCTCTCCCCCATTCTGGGCCCGGCAAGCTCGACCATCTTTGCGGTGGCGCTGCTGTTTGCGGGCCTCTCGAGTAGTGTGACGGCGGGCATGGCGGCGGGCACCATCACCGCGGGCATGTTCGATGAGGAATACGACATCCACGACCGACATTCCTCGATCGGGGTGGCGACCTGTTTCGTCGGCGCAGTGGCGGCGTGCTTGGTCGTCCCGAATCCTTTTGAGGGTCTCATTTGGAGTCAGGCACTGCTGTCGCTTCAGCTGCCGATTACGGTCTTTGTGCTCATACGGCTCACCAGCTCACGCCGTGTCATGGGTAAATACGCCAACTCGCGCCCGCTCAACACACTGCTCGTAGGAATCGGTGCCATCGTGACGATTCTCGACATCGTGCTGCTAACGGGGATGTAATTGGGATGGCGTGACCGTCCAGATATAACGTCTCAATCTGTAACACGTAAGGCCGTTTTAAACCGTCAGATAAATCAAAAGGGTCCCAGCCGGAATATCCAGCCGGGACCC
The DNA here is from genome assembly GCA_905216145.1 of uncultured bacterium. GTDB lineage: Bacteria > Actinomycetota > Coriobacteriia > Coriobacteriales > Coriobacteriaceae > Collinsella. The sequence goes on from CAJMST010000001.1 coordinate 13,233, forward strand.
TTGGACAGATCTCTGTATGGCTAATCGCCGTGTGCCCGCGAGTTACTCCTCGACGAGCTCAAACTGATCGGGACCGACGCCGCACACCGGGCACACGTAGTCCTCGGGCAGCTCGGGCGTATCGACCTCAACCTCGTAACCGCAAACGACGCACACAAACTTATACGTCTTCTTCTCCTCAGCCATGATGTTCTCCTCTCGAACGCGACTGGTGATGTACTTCGCTTATTAGTATATGTTCTCAATAAAAAAATGCAAGTGTTTTTACAACAATTCTAGCCTTGATAGGACGAGGCCTTCGGAGGCGTCTTGCCCTTCAGAACCTTGTGATAGTAGTCATAGGTCAGCGGCGTCTCGTCGCTCAGGCGCCCGGCATCCTCCACCTCACCGATAAAGAGCAGATGCGTGCCCACATCCACAGCGTCGATCAAACGGCAGCTAAACAGGGCCGCCGCGTGCTCGGGCACATAGGGCATGCCCAGAGCCGTCTCGCGGGTCTCGTACTTGGCAAACTTGTCATAATCGCTGCTGGTGCGGAACCCAAAGTTACCGATGTAGAGCATGTCGGCGGTCTGATCAATCACGGTCAGCGCGAACGCTTTGGCTGATGCGATGATGTCCGAGGTGACGTTGTCCTTGTTCACGGCAACCGAAATTCGCGGCGGCGTGGACGTCACCTGCACCGCAGTGTTGATGACGCAGCCGGCGCGCAGCCCGTCTGCCGCAGCGCTCACCACGTACAGACCGCTCGGCATGGTAAAGAACGCAGTTTTGTCCATAACGATCACTCCCCTAGCCCGGGTTGGTACCTCATGGATGTATGTACCCACAAAAAAGGCGGCGCCCATAACGGACACCACCTTTGAGACATATGTGTCAAAGCAGCTAGGTAGACGGGACGGGCGCAGTAGGGCGCCTCCCCGCAAGTCATGTGCCTAGCGGTTACGCTCCTTGAGGGCGCGGTCAATCTCGCGCTGGACATCGCGCTTGGCCATATCCTCGCGCTTGTCGTAAAGTTTCTTGCCGCGGCCTAGGCCCAGCAGCAGCTTTACGCGGCCGTCGGTATTAAAGTAGAGCTCCAACGGCACCAGCGCATAGCCGCGGTTGCGCAGTTTGCCGTCAAGAAAGTCAATCTCCTTGCGGTGCAGCAGCAGACGACGACGGCGATCAGGGTCGCGATTCCACACGCCACCATGGCTATAAGGGTGAATATGCAGGCCCACGAGCCAGCACTCGCCGCCACGAATCAGTGCAAAGGTGTCGGTGATCTGGCACGCGCGCTCGCGAATCGACTTGACCTCGGTACCGCTCAGCTCAATGCCGCACTCAAAGGTCTCATCGATAAAGTACTCGTGGTGTGCCGAGCGATTCTTGGAGATGAGCTTGCGCTCGCGCTTACTGGGCATCGCTGGCCTCCTCGGTCCCATCGACGTTTGAGCCCGCGGCGTCGCGCTTTGCCTTGCGCTCAGCATTGAGCTCGGCGTCGCTCTCGCGCACCAGTTTGATAATCGCCGCGCATGCCTCCTCGCCCACCAAGTCGCGAGCGCGCACTGTCAGGCGCGTCGCCTCCTGCTTGTCGCCGTCACTTGCAGCATCGGTCGCGCACATAATCAGGCAGATGGCAATCTCGGCCGAAGGCGAGGTCGGCACGCCTTGCAGGGCCAGTTCACCCATCACGTGGTCGTCGCTCTCATCGGCGGCATCCGGATAGGTGGTATGGATCTTGTTGAGCAGGCGCGTCGTATGCGCATCGCCAGGGGCCAAGCGCAGCGCCAGGCGCGCACAACCCACGGCCGCCGAGACGTTCTCGGTCTCGGGCTCAAGGAAATACTGGCCCAAGTTGGCGTAAGCGCGGGCGGCGCACTTGCCATCGCTTGCACGCTCCAGCACCGAGAACGAGAGCGATGCCCATTCTTGCTTGTCCTCGAGTGCGCGGAACAGCTCGGCCAAGTCCAAGCGATAGTTGCAGTTCATGGGGTCCCAACGCACAGCCTGCATCAGGGCATTACGAGCGCTCACATAATCCTGCTGGCGAATGTAGGCAAACGCCATGTCAGAGTACAGGCGGTCAAACGGCACCTCGACCTGCACGAGCTCGCGCGGATCCTTCTCCACGCGGCGATAGGCCAAGCGCTCAAACTTGCTATCGAAGCTAAAGTATTGGCGCTTCTCCTCCGTCTTGCACTCGGCGTCGATATACTCCTCGGCGAGCTCCACCAGACGCTCCAACAGCGGCGTCGCCGTAGCCAGGTCGCCCTGCGCCAGATAGTTCTCGGCATACGTGATGTCTTGCAAGCTGATGGGCAGATCCATGGCTACTCCTCGATCTGAGCGAAACACGGCAGGCGCCGTATATACGGTCGATACACAAAACCCGGGTCTCTTGCGAGGCCCGGGCGTTCATTTGTGGGTAGCCCGTACCAGATTCGAACTGGTGATCTCCGCCTTGAGAGGGCGGCGTCCTAAACCGCTAGACGAACGGGCCATATGTAGCAAATGCAATGGCTGGGATGGAGGGAGTCGAACCCCCATTGACGGAACCAGAATCCGCTGTCCTGCCATTAGACGACATCCCAATGACTGCATCGCTGCGCTCGGCTGTGCCTTTGCGCAAGAAAGAAATATACGGGAAGTCTCGCCGTGACGCAAGCCCCAATTTTGACTTTTTTGAAATTCGGTCAAATTGACCTAATTTCGTCCAACCCGTGAAGGACCTGTGAAGCCGACCGCTGTACACGAAGGGCAAAACGCCGCGAGCGGTAGCCGTCAACCGTTGGCAGATTCTACCGCGAAAACGATAGCACCAGGCAACACAATCGAAGTATCAACGATCGCGTAGATATCGAGGCGCCATGGACGAAGAGCTTGATTACCTATGGGAGACCCTGGGCCTCGAGATCACTGCTGACCTTTGGCCCGAACGGGACAAAATCCATCCCACACTGCGCCCCGCCATCACGGTGATGCAGGCAAACTACCGCCGCGCCTCATTTTTGATCATGCGGACGTCATGGCATGCGGCGCTCCCCGACCTCAAGCGCATCCAGGCAAGCCTCGTCGAGCTGTCCGGCATGCCGACCGTCATATCCGAGACGAACCTGGAGCGGCGGCAGCGCGAGCGCCTGCAGCGGCAACGGATTCCGTTTATCTGCCCCGGCATTCAGGCATACCTGCCCTTTATGGACGAAGAATACTGGAGCGACACGCCCGACAAGCACACAAAGATCTACGACCCACACGAATGGGCGCAGCTGGAGGACTGACCGGGGCAGGCCCGCCAGCGGAAAGTGCGTCCCAGATTTCAAGCTCAAACTGGTCCCTACTTTCCCGTCGAGCCCTCAACCGGAAACCGTGTCCCAGAATCAGCGCTCGAAACGGGATGTCATTTCCGATAGAGCGCTCAACCGGAAAGCGCATCCCGGAATCAGCGCTCGAAACGGGATGTGCTTTCCGCAGCCGCTACAGCAACGCCTCGGTCCAAGCCGCTTCCTTAAAGCCAGGAATCGCAAAGTCATCGCCCACCAGCAGCGGGCGTTTAACCAGCATGCCGTCGGTCGCCAGCAGCTCATAGCATTCCTGGTCCGTCATACCCGCATCCAGACGCGCCTTCAGGCCCAGCTCTCGATATTTCATGCCCGACGAGTTAAAGAAGCGACGCACCGGCAGCCCCGAACGAGCAATCCAGGTCGCAAGTTCATCGGCCGCGGGATTGTCCGTAACGATATCGCGGTCGATATACTCAACCCCATGTTCGTCCAGCCATGCCTTGGCCTTTTTACAGGTCGAGCACTTGGGATATTCAACAAACAGTACGGTCATGGGAATCCTCCGAATATAGATCGGCCAACGCAGGTGCGCACCATACGAGGCGCCTTAGCATGATGGGCCAATTGTAGCCCACGGGTCACACGCTAAACGAACCGTACCCCGAATCCGCGTTTGATGAACGGCAGCAGCTCCATTGCCTCGGGCGTGATATGGCCCGCGACGTTCATGCGCTTGTCACCGGGAAGATCGACCCGCGCAATCTCAAGCTCGCCTTCGTAGCGCCCATAGCCGCTATTGCTCACAGCGATCGACCCCGTCTTTCGCGGCAGGCCGGCACCGGTATCCGTCGGCACGGAATCCGGCTTAAGCGTCGTGCGCGACTCCTGAGACCTAAAGATGAGGGTACTCGAATCGGGCCGGTCGTGATGAATCTGCCCGCGCACATAGGCATAGCCGGGGACAAGCTCGCATTGCAAATCCACGTATCCGGCGGAAACTTGAGCAAACTGCGCCCAGCCCGCATCGGAAAGATCGGGGTCGCCGACCAACACAATGTCGCAATCGGCGCCATGTGCAAGCTCAAGCATGTTGAGGGCAACCTTTGACGCGCGACCGCGCTGCTCCTCAGCCGTCGGCAGTCCTTCGAATACCGGCCCGCGAACGTTGGCATCACCCGGCACAAAAGCCATGATTTCGAAGCCAAGCGCCGCAAGACGAAGATTCGTCCGAGCAATGTCTTCCAGAGCTAAACCGGTATAAGGCTTGGGATAAAAATTGTGGCAGGCGGCAAAACGAGTCACATCGGCACCGGCTTCTCGCCACGATGCGATTTCATCAGAACTCACCGTCGATGCATTAACCACAATGTGAAATACACCGGACAACTCCGCGACCCGCTGGGCGCTAAAGCCATAGTCCAAACGAAGGTATTCGAGCCCCAGGTCACGCAGATCCTCGATACGCTCAAGCCCGAGCAAATCGCACGTGCGCGGCCCCACATCGGCAATGAGCGCAATGCCGCGGGCGGAAAGCAGCGACAGCACATGACGGACCTTATCGGCATATGCCGCTCCCCCATCCTCGGGAATATGCAGCGAGGTAAACGCATAGCGCGCACCCGCCGCGGCACCACGCTCAATCGTCCGCTCAATATCCTGCAGAGGGCTGGAAAGATAAATCGAAATACCCGTTTTCACGCTTCAACGCTCCTTTAAAAAAGGCCGGCGGAGCAGTTAGCCCCGCCGGCACAACCATAGCATCAAGAGATCTGCGGCACGTCAAGACGTTCGAATGACATGGCACGCAGCATCAGGCTACTCGCCAAAAAACTCGTTGATCTTCTGCTCGTCGACGCCAAAGAACCACGTCAGGACAAAGCCGGCGGCATAGGCAAGCAGCATAGCGGCAACGTAGCCGAGCTGCTGGCCAGGAACGACGATCAGCAGGCCAAACAGACCGGAAACGCCCTGAGAAACCGTGCCGATGTGAAGCAGCGCCGCGAGCGCGCCGCCAAATCCGGCACCCAGGCAGGCCGTCACAAACGGACGAACGAGCGGCAGCGTAACGGCATACATCAGAGGCTCGCCCACGCCCAGGATGCCAACGGGGATGGACTCGGCGACATACTTCTTGAGCTTGGCGTTCTTGGTCTTAAAGTACAGCGCCAAACCGGCACCGACCTGGCCGCCGCCAGCCATCATAAGGATGGGCAGCAGGTAATTGATGCCCTTGGTAGCACCGTCGGGATCGTTGAGCATAGCGTGGATCGGCGTGAGCGCCTGATGCAGGCCGACGGACACCAGCGGCAAGAAGCCTGCCGACAGGATATAGCCGCCCAGGACGCCCAGCTTCTCGAAGATAAAGGTGAGGACGCTAAAGATCGCGGTCGTCAGCCAAGCGCCAACCGGCTGGATGACAAGCATCAGAGCAAAGGCGCCGATGATGAGCACCAGCAGCGGGGACAGGAACGTATCGAGCGCGTTGGGCATGACCTTGCGAATCTGACGCTCCATCCAGGCGAAAAACGCACCAGCGATGAGAGCCGCGATCATGCCGCCCGCTGCGGGGTTGTACTGCGCATTGGTGAGCGGCAGCAGAATGGCAGTGGCAGGATCAGCAGCGCCAGGCGCAAGCAGGGGCATGGCGCTGTTGGCGATACACATCATGCCGGCGATACCGCCCAGCGCAGCGGAGCCACCAAACTCGCGTGCCGCGTTATAGCCCACCAAGATGGGCAGATAGGCGAAGAGGGCCCAACCCATGGAACGAATGCCCTGGTACCACCACTCGCCTGCAAGCGCGCCTGCCGTCGAGACGTTAATGACGTTGCAGATACCGTTGATGAGGCCAGCCGCAATGATGCCGGGAAGCAGGGCGACGAAGACATTGGAAATCTTCTTGAGGAAGGCCTGAACCGGCTTGGACTCGTACTTGGCCTTCTGCGCGGCCTTGTTTGTGGCCGCAGCGTCAACCACGCTCTCATCAGCAACGCCTTTCGCAAGGCCGGTGAGCTTGGAGAACTCCTCGAGCACCTTATTCACCTTGCCCGGACCCAGCACAATCTGCATCGTGTCGTCCTCGACCAGGCCCATCACGCCGTCGAGTGCCTTAATACCCTCCGTGTCGACGTTGCCCGTGTCTTTGACGGTCACGCGCAGGCGCGTCATGCACGCCGCGTTTGCCAGCACGTTGTCTTTACCGCCCAAAAGGTCCAGCAGCTTTTGAGCCAGCTCTTTGTTCGTCATAACTCCTCCTTGTATTGGGTATCTCTTCTTGGTGTCATATCTGCTCACGCCGTGCACCTATTGGGCATCGGCGTTGCCCCTCTCATGGCCACTCACCGCAGCACGGACATGGCCGCGCGCCCGCTCGAGAGCCACCGCAGCCTGCTCGACATCGCAGTCCAGCAGCACCGAGACAATAGCGGTCTTTACGTGGCCGCCGGCATCTGCAAGCGCCTGGACAGCGCGCTCGCGCGTGCAGCCGGTCGCCTCCATCACGATGTTCTGGCCGCGCACCACCAACTTCTCGTTCGTCTGCTGCACATCGACCATCAGGTTTTGGTACACCTTGCCAATCTTGACCATGGCACCGGTCGAAATCATATTGAGAATGAGCTTTTGGACCGTTCCCGCCTTGAGCCTCGTTGAGCCGGTCAGCACCTCGGGACCGGGCACGGGCTCAATGGCAAGATCTGCACTCTCCCCGATCTTCGACCCTTGGTTACAGGCAATTGCGATGGTCTTGCACCCAGTTGCTTTGGCGTACCCAAGGCCGCCCACCACATAGGGAGTACGACCGCTTGCTGCCAGGCCAACGACAAGATCCTTGTCCGAAAGTCCACGCTCCCGCAGGTCGCTCGCGCCAAGCTCCTCGCTGTCTTCGGCACCTTCGACAGCCTTGATAAACGCCGTCTCGCCTCCGGCAATGAGCCCGACAATCAGATCGGGTGACACACCAAACGTGGGCGGGCACTCCGAAGCGTCGAGCACGCCCAGACGACCACTGGTGCCCGCACCCATGTAAAAGACGCGCCCGCCGCGCTCGAGTGCCTCAGCAGCCCAGTCGATTGCTGTGGCAACCTGGGGCAACACTTTCGTGACCGACTGGACGGCACGAAGATCCTCATCGTTCATCGTCGTGACGATTTGCAGCGATGTCATCGTATCGAGGTCCATTGACCTTTGATTACGCTGTTCAGTCGTGAATTTTGTTAAATCGAGCATTTCATTCACCTCATCTTTCCTGTTTCTCGATGTAGTTTTGCTTAATGACATGCGTCGCCCGCTCGTAGTCGCTGGCAACGTAAGCAGCGTACAGGGCATCGACAACCATAAGCTGGGCCATACGCGAGGCCATGGCACCGCTGCGGACCAAGGGCTCGCTTGCAGCAACGCCGAGCACGGCATCGGCCATGGTGGCAAGCTTGGACGATCCGTCTACCTTGGTCACGGCAACAACGGGACAGTTGTGACGTTGAGCCTCGACGGTGCAGTCCAGCACTTCTTGCGTTAAGCCCGAGTAGCTAAAGGCGATTGCCATATCGCCCTCATGCATGTTCTTGGCACACAGGAGCTGATCATGCCAGTCGTCGTACAGATGGCACTCTTTGTCAACACGCATGAGCTTTTGCGCTAGATCGTGCGCGACCAAACGAGAGGCACCGATACCGAACAGATTGACCGCGCGTGCCCGCTTAAGATGGGCCGCGCATCGCTCCAAGACGGTGTAATCGAGCGTTCGCGCCGTCGCCTCGATTGTGCGCACGTTGCTTTTCATCACCTTCCCCACGATACGTTCGACGCTGTCGTCCATGGAGATGTCCTCGAGGGCAACGTCTTTCTTGTCACCCAAGAGCGCCAGTTCGGCAATCAGTTCGCGCTGGAACTCCTTGTAGCCCGCAAAACCCAAGCGCTTGCAAAAACGCAAAATGCTCGAGGGCGAGGAGAACGTGGCATCAGCAAGACCGCGGACGGACAGCCCGACCACCTCATGCGGATGAGCACTCACGTATGCGATGACATTGCGTTCCGCCGGACTCGCGCTGAGCTCACGCTCGCGAAGCCTTAAAAGCAATCCGTTTGCCATCTCAAACACCTCCGTTGAGAAGAATTAAAGACCAACGAACGATTCGTACCGGATACAAACAGCTTTTGCGGTACATTGTGCCGCATCGTGGCGCACAAAGGGCGAGCGTTCTACCGCTCGCCCCTCAAATCCGACCGCTCGGAAATACGCGCGACACAAAATAATTCAACAAGGTCGCATTATCAGAAACGGGTTTGTTACCGGCTAGCGCCTCGCATGGGCGCCGATCGGCCGAGTCGCATGGCGCACTAACGCCGCCGCCAGCAATACCAACAGCATGGCGGTGACATAGCCCGCAGCATCGAATCCTAAATCGATAACGTCGAAATGCCTGCCGGGAACAAAGATCTTATGTACCTGATCGCCAACGGAGCAGGCGGCGCAAAAGAGCAATACAGGCACGCAACGGGAGCATACGCTCCACGGACGCCTGGAAAAGCAAACCACGACCACCGAGGCGAACAATCCGACGAAGAAAAACTCTACGGTATGGGCAACGCGACGGACGTTTGTGCCCACCCACATGCGAATGGAAGCAAGTCGGCCAGACCGGACATTCGAGGCAGCCGAATCGGCGCCCCCGGTCATTCCGTTCTCTGTCTGGGCTTCACCCGTGGCATCGGCAGCCTGAACGCCCGTAGCCTGACCCTCCACCACACGCGCGGTGGACTCGCTCAGCAACGACGTCTCCACCGCATTTTGCTCCGTCAGCACCCAGATGCCCGCCAGCGTTGCAACGAACAGAACGATCGCGGTCCATCCGATTATTTGTTTTACGCGCGCCAAGGGCCAACCTCCTTTTTTGAATATCAGCGAGTGTAGCCCCAAATGGCATCGTCACCGTATCAAAATTTGAATCGCAACAGGAAGCGACAAAGCGACGCAAACCCCTACCCCGCCTCGCGCATCCAGCGATCGAACGTCCCCACGCACACGCCCAGGCACTTTGCTGCCTGGCTGCGGGTAATATCGCCTGCCTCATAGCTATCGCGCACCAGCTCAAACTGAGGAGGGCACGGCTTGCGAGGTCGACCGAAACGAACCCCTCGCGCCCGCGCCGCTGCAATTCCCTCCGCCTGGCGCCGATGGATATTCTCGCGCTCCACCTGCGCCACGTAGCTCAGCAGTTGCAGCACAATATCGGCAATCAGGGTGTTGGTCACATCCGGCGCGCCGCTGGCCCTAGCGCGCGTGTCAAGCAATGGCATGTCCAACACCACAATGGCAACCCCGAGCTCCTTGGTGATGCGTCGCCATTCCTCAAGAATCTCGGAGTAATTACGACCAAGTCGGTCGATAGAAAGCACCACCAGCACGTCCCCGTCTCCCAGGACGTGCAGCAGCTCGCGATAATGCGGTCGATCGAAGTCCTTGCCGCTCGCATGGTCGGCATAAATATTCGCTGAGCCCACGCCATAGGCGCCCAGCGCATCCAGCTGCCGATTCAGATTCTGATCGCGCGAACTCACCCGCGCATACCCGTACACCGTCGCCATCTCATCCCCGCTTTCTTGTAAACCTGCCAAAAGGGACAGGTTTATTTTGGTAGGTTTTACCTCCCAAATAGCAGGAAAGCGGGCGGCCGAGCAGACGGCAAGGTAGCCACGATTCAAATGCGAAGGGCGGTCCCGAAAGGCCGCCCTCCGCTCCCCCACCATGAGTCGGGATTTGGCTAATGGATAAGCTTAAAGTCCAAGTGCCCACGCGTGGTATTGACGCGCGAGACCTCGATAATCACGCGCTGCCCCAGCTCGTAACGGGTGCCCGTGTCGGCACCTGTGAGCGTGAGCGCGTCCTCGTCGAACTCGAACCACTCGTTGCCCAGACTCTTGATCGAAACCAAGCCTTCGACCTGCGTTAGGTCCAAGCGCACAAAAAGGCCCATGCTGCTAACCCACGAGACGGTTCCGGCATAGCGCTCGCCCAGACGGTCCTCATAGTACTGGGCAATCTTGATCTTTTGCGTCGCATGGCTGGCGGCATCTGCCGCGCGCTCGGCATCGCTGCATGCGCGGCAGATCTGCGGCAGAATGCGCGGCAGCGACTCGCGCCCCTTGCCGATCAGCCGCGGCGTACGGACCAAGGCGTCCTTGCCGCCGAGCCGCTCATAGGCCAACTGCAGTTTGAGCACGCGGTGCACCACCAGATCGGGGTAGCGACGGATGGGACTCGTAAAGTGACAGTAGCACGGCGCGGCGAGCGCAAAGTGGCCCTCGTTGCGCGGCTTGTACAGCGCGCGCTGCATGCTGCGCAGAAGCAGCGTGTTAACGAGCGGTGCGTTGGCCGTACCGGCGGCAGCATCGACTGCAGCCTGCAGCTCATCGGGGCTCCCCAGGGCAATACCGGCAGCACGGCGATCGTCGATGATGCCTAGCTGCGCCAGCGCAACGGCGGCACCGTGCAGGCTATCGGGGCTCGGATCCTCATGCACGCGATAGCAGGCCTCGATATCACGGTCTGCCAGCCACTCTGCAACGCACTCGTTGGCGAGCAGCATAGCTTCCTCGATAAGCGACGTGGCACACGAACGCTCACGCGCCACAATCTGCACGGGCACTCCGTCCTCATCCAACAGAGCACGAATCTCGGCCGTGTCAAAATCGACCGAGCCGCGGGCGCGACGGATACGACGGCGGAGTTCGGCGAGTTCGTTAGCGGCGACAAGGAAATCGCCGAGGTCGACGTTGTAGCCGCGGGCGGCCTCCTCGCACGCAAGACCGCGCTCAAGCGCTTCCTCGCGCGAGGTCTCGGCAGCCGCAACATCCTCGGCTGCACCCTCCAGCACCGAATACTCAACCGCGCCGGCACGCACCAGCAGAGCCTCGGCGCCGTCATAGTCCATACGCACACGCGAGCGAATCACGCTGGGGTACGGATCGTAATGCCGCACGCGACCATGCGCATCGAGCTCGATATCGACGGTAAACGCAAGACGGTCCTCGTCAGGGCGAAGCGAGCACAGGTCACAGGACAGGCGTTCGGGCAGCATGGGAAGCACGCGATCGGCCAGATACACCGATGTCGTACGATGGCGAGCCTCAAGATCGATATGCCCGTCCCAAGCCACATAGTGTGAAACGTCGGCGATATGCACACCCAGCTTGTAGCCACCCTCGGGCGTGCGCTCCAGCGAAATGGCATCGTCAAAGTCGCGCGCGTCGACCGGGTCGATCGTGATGACAAAGCGGTCGCGCAGATCGCGGCGGAGCGGGTCCTTAAGCGCCGCGGACACATCGAGCGAAAGCCCCTCGGCCTCGTCTAGCGCGGTCTCGGGATAGCTATCGGTATAGCCGTAACGCGCCATCACATATTGAACGCCCAAATCGGGCGCGTCATCTCCGCCAATGCGGCGTTCGATCGTCACGGTGCCCGATTCCAGGCGCGTCGGGTAGGTCAAAATGCGCGCGACAACGGCATCACCCGGGTGGACACCCAGACGATCCGCCGAGGTATCCTCGGGCAAAATGAAGAAGTCGGCCTTCAAGCGCGAATCGAGCGGCTCGATCACACCGAGCGGACCGGCGGTCTGGTACGTACCCACCACGCTTATGGCTGCGCGCTCAACTACGCCCTCGATCACGGCGCGACGCTCGCCATGCGGGCTATTCTTAATGCTCACGGCAACGGTATCGCCGTCCATGATCTCACGCTTGCCGCGACCCATGACCTTGTAGTCGCCATTCTCGGTTATGACATAGGCACTGTGCTCATGGAGCTGCACGCGCCCGGTCAGGCTCGGACGGCGTTCGCTGCGCACCGGCCCGCGCTTATTGCGAGCTCCACGCTTATGCTTGTTATTGCGCCCCATGGCGCCTCCTAACTATCGATTGCGAACTCCAAAGAGTCTACCCAAATGATTCGCTTTCCTGCCGTCCCCTAGGGATCAAAAAACGGGCCGCCCCATAAGAGACGACCCGTTGGAAGGGATGAATTCCAGGCATGCCTACACGCGCAGGTAGCGACGCATGGCGATGGCAGAACCAAAGAGGCCGATAATCACGCCGACCAGAATCAGCGCAGCATAGGTCACCAGGTAGTACTGCATCGGCAGGGCAAACGACATCCAGCCGATGCTCTCCTGCAAACGCGGAATCATCAGATTGCGCAGCAGCTCCAGAACGCCGATGGAAAGCAGCGAGCCCAAAATGGCCTGCAGTACGCCCTCGGTGATAAACGGGCCACGAATGAAGCCGTTGCTGGCGCCGACCAGACGCATAATCGCAATCTCACGACGACGCGCCGTAATGGACAGGCGAATCGTGTTGTTGATGAAGATGAATGCGATAAAGGTCAGAAGGCCAACGAGCACCACGGCGGCGATGCGGATGTAGTTGGTCACCTGGAACAGGCGGCTCACTTCCTCCTGGCCGTACAGCACGCTCGCGTTGACGTCGCCGTCATCCGCGATCTTCTGGAAATCGGCATCCTTCTTGAGCTTCTTGGCCGTGCTCTCGACCTGAGACGGATCGTCCATCTCAATCGCAAACGAGGCGGGCAGCGGGTTCTGGCCGTCGAGCGCGCTCATGGTGGCGTCGGCGTTACCCGACATCTTGCTCGTGTACTCGGCCAGCGCGTCGTCCTTATCCTTATAGGTCACGGACTTGACGTTGCTCCACGTCTTGAGCTCGGCCTCAAAGGCCTGGATGTCTGCCTGATCGGCGTCATCGCTAATAAAGGCATTAATGACAACCTGATCCTCGACGGTACCGATCACGGAGTTCAGCATCGCGGAACCCATAATGAACAGGCCGATGATAAACAGCGAAAGGAAGATCGTGATGACGGCGCCGAGCGAGGTAGTCCAGTTACGGAAGAAGTGGCTGATTGCCTCTTTGAAGGAGTAGCCCACGTTAGTTGGTGCCATAGTTGCCGTAACCTCCCCTCTCCTGGTCGCGAATAACGTGGCCGCCCTCGAGGGCGATCACGCGACGGTGCATGCTATCGACCATCTCGCGGTCGTGCGTGGCGACGATCACGGTGGTGCCGGTGCGGTTAATACGCTCGAGCAGCTTCATGATGCCCAGCGAGATCGCCGGGTCGAGGTTGCCCGTCGGCTCGTCGCAGATCAGCAGCGGCGGACGGTTGACCATAGCGCGGGCGACGGCAACGCGCTGCTGCTCGCCACCGGAAAGCTGGTCGGGCAGCGAGTCCATCTGATCGGCCAGGCCGACCAGACGCAGCACCTCGGGCACCTGGCTGCGAATGACGCCCTTGGGCTTGCCGATGCACTGCAGGGCAAACGCCACGTTTTCGTAGGCGGTCTTTTGCGGCAGAAGCTTAAAGTCCTGGAACACGGCGCCAATCTGGCGGCGCAGGAACGGAACCTTGCGGTTCTTGATCTTCATGAGGTCCTGACCGGCAACCAGGATGCGGCCGCTCGTCGGCTTGACGTCACGGTTGAGCGTCGACAGCAGCGTGGTCTTACCCGAGCCGGAGTGACCGACCAGGAAGACGAACTCGCCCGGATAGATCTCGATGTTGATGTCGTCGAGTGCAGGCTTGTTGGGCTGTGCCGGATAGATCTTGGTGACATGCTCCATAAGGATGACGGGCTCGACACCGGCCTGCTTGGCCATCTTCTTGCGGCTGGCCTGCGGATCGATGGGCGCAAACACCGACGTAAAATCGGGGTTGTTGAGCGCGTTATCGAGGCTTGCGACCTCGGCTGCCTGATCGCTCTCGACCACCGGGGCAGCAGGCTGCGTGGGGTCGGGAATAGCGGCAAAGAGACCGGACTGCGCAGGCTGAGGAGCCGGCGTCGCAGGGGCCAAGGGGTCGGGAATGCCGGCCATGGTAGGCTGCGGCGTGGCGGCACCAGCCTGAGGCTGCTCAACGCGAGCGGTCACGGCCTGAACGGGCTCAAAACCCGCCGTGCTGGAAAGCGCGACATCGCTGGTTGGATTGTAGGCAAAGGGATCGGATGCCGGCTGTGCCTGATCTGCCGGCTGAGCGGGGGCCTGAGCAACAGGCTGGCCCTCTGAATCCGGAGTGGCGAAACGACTGCCCTGGACGCCTGCCTGCGTCTTGGGGGCATCATCGCCCGCACCGGAGGTACGGAAGTGGTTACCCACTGGTGCTCCTTATCGTCGTGCGTTTAAACTACATGAGCGCTTTGTATTTTAGCAGCATTAGCTTTACTGCACATAAGAAGCATGGCGTGCTTAGGGATCCCGTCGGCCGGGTACAGGGTTACTCTCCAAATCGTCCTCGGACATGTCGGAGCCCCCGCTGCGCGCTTCGCGCGGCGGGGGCTCCTCCGTCCTGCGGAAAGATTTGGGAGGTAACCCTGTGCCCGGCCTGCGGCTACTATGGGGTCGGCGCATCCATCTTAAGGTGCTGCGCATACAAAGTTGGGAGGGTCTGAATTGCACTTTTCTGTTCTGGGCCCTTTTCCCTGATAAGGCATTGCTTGACAGGGCTTCTTCATAAGTTGCGGTGAAATAGGGACTGTTTTACCAGTTAAAAGGCCTAATCAGTCCCTATTTCACCGCAACTTCTATTTGGGCTAATTGTTGCGCAACTTAGATTGGATTGATCGACTTACAGTGGCCTCGTTGGGATCTTCTTTGGTTGCGAGGCTGGTATGGATTGTCCTTGTTGTGGTGCTGAGTTGCGTGGTAGTGTGAGGTACTGCACGGCTTGCGGGGTTGCCGTTCATGGCTTATCGGCTGCCTCGGCGCTTTGGATACAGTCTCGGAAGCATATTGTGGTCGTCCTTGTTTGTATGTTGACGATCGCCCTTGCCGGTGGCCGCTGGCTGGGGCTTCAGCTGTATCAGGCAATGTCTTGCTTTATTTCGGCTCATTCGGAGCATGCTATTGTACTCAACATCTCGGCCGCGGATTGGGATACCGATAACGGGGCCTCGCGTGTCCCGATACACATTACGGGCAAAACCGTCGACGGAATAACAGTCGACGAGGTTGATTATGTAGCCTCCGACGGTTCCGGTATCAGCCTCATTCAAGGTGTGTACACGCTCGAGGCGGCAGGCTCCCCCATCGCCGCCGACGGCACGATCTATCAAATTCCGTGCATGAGCGCCACGCTCACCCTCGACGATGTCTTCGCCACGGGCGAAACGATCAATCTGGCCGAGCTCGCCGAGCAAGACTCGATACTCACCTTCCGCCCCATCGATGCCGGCGATATGACCAACGACGAGATCTACAACGCCGCATTGCTTGCCATGGCATACAAAGGCAACGATGCGCCCAGTGTGGCAGCACTATGTCAGGCCGCAATCAATCGTCGTGCCGCCGCCAGCACAAGCGGGAACGCCTTCATAAGTTGCGGTGAAATACGGACTGATTAAGCCTTTAAGCTGGTAAAACAGTCCGTATTTCACCGCAACTGAAACAGGGGCGCCCTCTTATAGAGAGCGCCCCGTTCGCATTTCCATGTTGTTGGCATGAGGCCGGCTGTGAGCCACCTCGTCTTAGGCCAAGAACTCCTTGGTGGTCGCCACGATGTTGGCGGCGTCCAGGCCGTATTTGTGCAGGAGCTCGGCACCCGGGCCGGACTCGCCAAAGGTGTCATTGACGCCGATCTTCTTAAGCGGCGTCGGGCACTGCTCGCACAGGACATCGGCGACGGCGCTGCCCAGGCCGCCAATCACGGAGTGCTCCTCGACGGTCACGACGTGGCCGGTCTTGGTGGCGCTCTTGACGATCAGGTCGGCATCGATGGGCTTGATGGTGTGCATGTTGATGACCTCGGCATCGATGCCCTCGGCAGCGAGCTGCTCGGCGGCCTCGAGGACCTCGCCGACCATCAGGCCGCAGGCGATGATAGTCACGTCGGCACCCTCGCGCATGACGATGCCCTTACCCACCTCGAACTTGTAGGTCTCGGGGTCGTTGATAACCGGCGAGGCCAAGCGGGCAAAGCGCATGTAGACGGGGCCATCGCACTCGTAAGCGGCACGCGTCACGGCACGAGCCTCGACGTCGTCGGCGGGAACGATCACGGTCATGCCGGGGATGACACGCATCAGGGCGATATCCTCGCAGCACTGGTGAGTAGCGCCGTCCTCGCCCACCGAGATGCCGGCGTGCGTGGCGCCGATCTTAACGTTGAGGTGCGGGTAGCCGATGGAGTTGCGGACCTGCTCAAAGGCGCGACCGGCGGCAAACATGGCAAAGGTGCTCGCGAAGGCAACGCGACCGGTGGTTGCGATACCGGCGGCGACACCCATCAGGTTGCTCTCGGCAATGCCCACATCAAAGAAACGATCGGGGCAGGCGGCCTTGAACTTGCCGGTCTGCGTTGCGGCAGCCAGGTCGGCATCGAGGACCACAAAGTCGTCGTGCTCGTTGGCGAGCTCGACGAGGGCCTCGCCGTAGCTTACGCGCGTGGCGATTTTCTTGACGTCTGCCATCCTAGAGCTCCTCTCCGGCGGCCGTGAGCTCTGCCATGGCCTGCTCAAACTGTTCATCGTTGGGGGCCTTGCCGTGCCAGCCCACCTGGTTCTCCATGAAAGACACGCCCTTGCCCTTCGTGGTCTCGGCGATAATCGCGGTCGGCTTGCCCTTGGTGGCACGAGCCTCGGCGAAGGCGGCGCGGATCTGGTCGAAGTCGTTGCCGTCGGCGAGCTCCACCACATGGAACTTGAAGGCGCGGAACTTGTCGGCGAGCGGCATAGGGTCGTTGACCTCCTCGACGGGGCCGTCGATCTGCAGGCCGTTATGGTCGACGATCACGCAGAGGTTGTCGAGCTGCTGGTTGCCGGCAAACATGGCGGCCTCCCAGACCTGGCCCTCCTCGCTCTCGCCGTCGCCCAGCAGGGCGTAGGTGCGATAGTCGTCGCCCCAGTGCTTGGCGGCAACGGCTATGCCCACGGCGGCGGAGATGCCCTGGCCGAGCGAGCCGGTGGACATGTCGACGCCCGGGGTGTCGTTCATGTTGGGATGACCCTGCAGGTGGCTGCCGATATGGCGCAGCGTCTCGAGATCCTCCTTGGGGAAGAACCCGCGCTCGGCGAGCACGGCGTACAGACCCGGAGCACAGTGGCCCTTGGAGAGCACAAAGCGATCGCGGTCGGCCTTGCGGGGGTCGGCCGGGTCGACGTTCATTTCCTCAAAGTACAGATAGGTCATGATGTCGGCAGCGCCGAGCGAACCGCCCGGATGGCCGGACTTGGCAGCGTGCACGCCGGTGACGATGCCCTTCCTTACCTCGTTGGCAACCTTTTTGAGCTCTTCGTCGCTCATTGTGCCTTCCTTTCATCCTCATTAGACAAAATGCGCACGGCACGGAAAGGTAGTCCCAACACAGCCGCAATGCACGTACGTCATTCATTATGCTGGAAACTGATGGCTTTACCAGAGTTTTTATCATTATTTGAACAATTTAGCAGGCAGAACCGCTGATGAAACGGTTTATCAATGTGAACGTCTTTTGGATGGAACGCGGTCGCCCCTACGCGCTAATGTCCTTGAATCCCTCGCCGAAGGCTTCCGTAACGTCAGCGACCGTCACAATGGCGTGAGGATCGCGCTCGCGCACGATCGTCTTGAGGGTATTGAGCTCTCGACGGCTCACGATGACCATAATCACCGGCTTCTCGGCACCCGAATACATGCCGGTCGCCTTAAACTTGGTGCAGCCGCGCCCCAAGCCGTACATAATATCGGCCGCGATATCGGGAAACTTGTCCGAGATGATGAGCACCATACGGCGCTTGTTGCCGCCATCGACCACGGCATCGATCACGTATCCGCTAATAACCATCGAAAGGCCGGCATATAGAGCGTTCTCAATCGAGAAGACAGGGGCCGATAGCGCGCATACGGCGACATCGATGGCCATGACGGTCGAGCCCACCGGCAGCGAGGTGTTACGCGAGATGATTTGGCCAATCGTGTCCGAGCCGCCGGTGTTGGCGCCGGCGCGCAACACCATGCCGTAACCGATGCCCGTAATAATGCCGCCCCACATGGCAGGGAGCATCAGGTCCGCATCCGCCAGAGGTGCTACAAACGGGGCGAACAGATCGGTAAAGAAGCCCAGCAGCACAAAGCCCGTCGCGGTCTGCACCACGTAGAACATGCCACCCTCGCGCATAACGACCAACAACAGCAAGGCGTTCATCACGATCGTCTGAATGCCAACGGGAAGCGATAGGCCGCGCGATGCACCGACCGCCTGGATAATGGTGGCAAGGCCCGTAACGCCACCGGCAGCAAGGCCGTTGGGAATCAAAAACAGGTCGGTCGCAATAGCGGCCAGAGCGCACCCCAACATAATCTGGGGCAGGTCGTGAAAGAAGTTCATCGAAAGAATGCGCTTGATGTCCAGACGGTATGCCATGCTGCCTCCCTCAAAAAAGCGCACCCCATCGGATGCGCTTTGAACTTCTTCTTGTATTCGATTCTACCGATTCGCCGGACAAAAACCACCCCTGCGCAGGGTTTGCTCTGGATACAAAACCACACCGCTCGGAGGGTTTTAATCCATTTCCACATAAACCCGGGCGGTTTAAGCAGACGGGGTCTCCGCGTCAGCGTTGCCGGTGGCCCAGCGATGGTAGCCAATAACAAACGGGTCCAGGTCGCCATCGTCAAGAACGGCCTCGACATTGCTGGTCTCCACACCCGAGCGCAGATCCTTGACCATCTGGTACGGGTAGAGCACGTAGCTGCGAATCTGGTTGCCAAAACCAATCGTGGTCTTGGGTCCGCGAATCTCATCGAGCGCCTCGGCGCGCTTCTCGAGCTCAATCTCGTACAGACGAGCCTTGAGGATCTGCATGCACGCGGCCTTGTTCTGGATCTGGCTGCGCTCATTTTGACAGGTAACCACAATGCCGCTCGGGAAATGCGTCACGCGCACGGCGGAGTCGGTGGTGTTGACGCCCTGACCGCCCGGGCCGCTCGCGTGGTACACGTCCACGCGGATGTCATCAGGACTGATTTCGATGTCGATATCATCGGGTAGCACGGGGATGACCTCGACGCCGGCAAACGTGGTCTGGCGGCGCTTCTTGTCGTCGGTGGGGCTAATGCGAACCAAGCGGTGGACACCGGCCTCGGCGCGCAGCATGCCAAATGCGTCCTTGCCCTCGACGGTAAAGGTCGCGCGGTCGATGCCGATGACCTCGGCCGCGGGACAGTCGTTGATGGTGACCTTCCAGCCGCGACGCTGGCAGTACTTCATGTACATCTTAAAGAGCATGAAGGTCCAGTCCTGGGCCTCCAGACCACCCTGTCCGGGCTTGATGGTCACAATGGCATCGCCGTGATCGAACTCACCGGTAAACCAGCTCGAAAGCTCAAGCTCATCGATGGCACGGGCCAGGCGCTCAGCCGTGGCTGTAGCCTCCTCGCGCAATGCGGCGGCGTCGGGGTCATCCCCCATCTCCTCGGCAAGCTCCAGCGCGGCGCGGGCATCGGAAAGCTCGCCGCGCGCGGTGTCCACGGCAGCGATATCTTCCTTGGTGCGCGCGATCTCCTCCATGATGGCACGGGCGGCGTCGGCGTCATCCCAAAAGCCAGGGGCAACACTTTTGGCCTCGAGCTCGGTCACGCGCGTGCGCTTTTCGTCCAAATGGAGATACGACTCGACCTCGCCGAGCCGGTCCGCGAACGCGTCCAGCTCGGCGGGCGTTACCTCTAAAGCCTCAGCCATTAACGATTCCTGCCGTGGCAGTACTTAAACTTCTTGCCGCTACCGCAGGGGCACGGGTCGTTGCGGCCCACGTTGACGTACGGATCGTCGCTCTCGGACTTGCGATAGGTGGTCACCTTGCCACCGTTGTTGACGGCAGCCGGACCACCCTGGACAGCTGTGCGGGCCTGTACCTGCGCCTGCTTGCGCAGCACCGAGTCGCCGTTGTCACCATCGACCTCGGCAGGACCGGAAAAGCGCGCGCCCTCGAGCGCGGGCTCCTCCTTGTGCTCCACGGCACGCGGGGCAGCCTTGATCTCGATGCGCAGAACCGTGCGCAGGTAATCCTCATACATAGTATCGACGAGTATCTGGAACGCGCCGTAGGCCTCGGTCTTGTACTCAACCAGCGGGTCGCGCTGGCCAAAGCCGCGCAGGCCGATGCCGGTCTTGAGGTAGTCCATCTCCTGCAGGTAGTTCATCCAGCGGGTATCGATGACGCGCAGCATGACCTGGGTATTGAGCTCGCGCATCAGGTCCTCGCCCAAGCGCTCGGCCTTCATGTTGTAGCACTTCTCTACGTAAGCCAGGACATCGGCGGCCAGGGCCTCATAATCCTCGTCGGGGAACTTCGGCGTATCGATGTGGCCGGTGAGCTCCACAACCCACTTGCGCAGGCCCTCCAGGTCGCGCTCGCCATCGTGACTGTCCTTGGTGCAGAACTCCTGCACGCAGCGGTAGACGGTGTCGTGCATGACCTCGGTGATGTGGTCGGTCAGGTCCTTGCCGTCCAGAATCTTATTGCGCTCGGCGTAGATGACCTGGCGCTGCTTGTTCATGACGTCGTCGTACTCAAGGACGCTCTTGCGCATGGAGAAGTTGATGCTCTCGACCTTGTGCTGGGCGCTCTCGACGGCCTTGGAGATGATCTTGTGCTGAATGGGCATGTCGTCGCCCATGTCGGCCGTGACCATCATCTTGGAGACGCGGTCCATCTTGTCGCCGCCGAACAGGCGCATGAGGTCGTCCTCGAGCGACAGGTAGAACTGGGTCTCGCCCGGATCGCCCTGACGACCGGAGCGGCCGCGCAGCTGGTTGTCGATACGACGGGACTCGTGGCGCTCGGTGCCGATAACGGTCAGGCCGCCGGCGGCAAGCACGCGCTCGCGCTCGGCCTTGCAGGTCTCCTTGGCCTCGGCGTTAAACTGCTCGAGCTGCTCGGGCGTCACGTCCTCCATGGTCAGGCCCTCGTACTCCAGGCGCTCGCGCACCAGCTCGTCGGGGTTGCCGCCCAGCAGGATGTCAGTGCCACGACCGGCCATGTTGGTGGCGATGGTCACGGCGCCGTAACGTCCTGCCTGGGCCACGATATGGGCCTCGCGCTCGTGGTGCTTGGCGTTGAGGACCTCGTGCGCGATGCCGCGCTTGGTAAGGGCAGCGGACAGCTTCTCGGAGCTCTCGATGGAGACGGTGCCCACCAGGACCGGCTGGCCCTTGGCGTGACGACGCTCCACATCGTCGGCGACGGCGTTGTACTTGGCCTGAATGGTGCGGTACACCAGGTCCTCGTGGTCCACGCGCTGCACGGGCTTGTTGGAGGGGATGACCTCGACGGGCAGCTTGTAGATCTCGCGGAACTCGGCATCCTCGGTAAGTGCCGTGCCGGTCATGCCGGAAAGCTTGTCATACAGGCGGAAGTAGTTCTGCAGGGTGATGGTGGCCAGGGTTTGGTTCTCCTCGCGTACGAGCACGCCCTCTTTGGCCTCGATGGCCTGGTGCAGGCCCTCGGAGTAACGGCGGCCTTCCATAATGCGGCCGGTGAACTCGTCGACGATCTTGACCTCGCCGTTGGTGACCACGTACTGCTTGTCGCGGTGGAACATGTACTGGGCCTTCAGCGCCTGTTGCAGGTGGTTGACCAGCTGACCCGAAAGGTCGGCGTAGATGTCATCGATACCCAGGCGGCGCTCGATCTTCTTAAGACCGCGCTCGGTGGCGGCGATGGTGTGCTTGGCCTCGTCCATGACGTAGTCGCCCGTGGGTTCAACGTCCTCGGTGGCGGTAAGCATGTCGTGCGACACGTCCTCGCCGCGCTCAAGGCCACGCACGGCACGCGCGAAGTCCTTGTAGGTACTGGCGGACTTGGTGCCAGCGCCCGAGATGATCAGCGGGGTGCGGGCCTCATCGATCAGGATGGAGTCAACCTCGTCGACGATGGCGTAGTTGTGACCGCGCTGCACGCGCTGCTCGGGACGGGTAACCATGTTGTCGCGCAGGTAATCAAAGCCGAACTCGGAGTTGGTGCCGTAGGTGACGTCGGCCTGGTAGGCCGGGCGCTTGAGCTCGAGCGGCATGTTGTTCTGGAGCAGACCGACGGTCATGCCCAGGTACTTATAGATGCGGCCCATCCACTCGGAGTCACGCTTGGCAAGGTAATCATTGACAGTAACGACGTGCACGCCCTTGCCGGCAATAGCGTTGAGATAGCCGGCCAACGTGGAGACGAGGGTCTTACCCTCGCCGGTCTTCATCTCGGCGATGTGGCCCTCGTGCAGTGCCATGGCGCCAATGAGCTGCACGTCAAAGTGGCGCATACCCATGGTGCGCTTGGAAGCCTCACGCACGGTGGCAAAGGCCTCGGGGAGCATGTCGTCGAGCGACTCGCCGTTGGCGCAACGCTCGCGGAACTTATCAGTCTGGCCGCGGAGCTCCTCCTCGGTCATCTTCTCAAACTGGGGCTCAAGACCGTTGATCTGGTCGACGATCTTGTAGTAGCGCTTAAGGTCCTTATCGGATCCAAAGGACAGCAGCTTTGACATGAATCCCATGTGGTTTTCCTTTTTGGCCATCGCCCACGCCGTGCAGCTGCGGGCGAGTTAAACACAGATGATTGTACTTTAGCCAAACAAGGCGCGGCCTATACGGTCGACCTCGACCGCCACGTAATAACTACGACCAACCTGCCACAGTGGAACAGGTTAATTTTGGCAGGTTTTATCTAGCCAAACGCCGCCTCTCTGCCATTTGGTGCAATGGGGGCAGGTTGGTTTGCACCAATAAAAAGAAAAGGGCCGCGCACCCAAACGGATGCACGGCCCTTATGCCATGAATGCGAGTGATTCCGCGGCGAGCTATTTACTCAGCAGCCTCGGTGGTCTCGGCCTCGGCAGCGGCCTCCTCGACGGGAGCCTCTGCGGGAGCCTCGGCGGCCTGCTTGGCAGCCTCCTCGGCAAACTTAGCAGCACGCTTAGCCTTCTCGGCAGCCTTAGCCTCAGCGGCGGCCTTGCGAGCAGCCTCGGCCTCAGCAGCCTTGGCGGCCTTGGCAGCCTTGGCCTCCTCAGCCTTCTTGAGCTGGGCGGCAGCGGCGCCACCGAACTTGTCGGCGAAGCGCTGGACGCGTCCACCGGTGTCGACGAACTTCTGCTGGCCGGTGTAGAACGGGTGGCACTCGTTGCAAAGCTCGACCTTCATCTCGGACACGGTAGCGTGCGTCTTGAAGGTGTTGCCGCAGGAGCACGTCACCGTGCACTCGACATACTGGGGATGGATACCCTGCTTCATGGTAGGACTCCTTATTGGTCAGGCGCTGGTTACCGATCAGCGCATAAGGCGTCTTGGTTTCCGACCAAGACAACAAACTCGGCTATGGTACCACGGCGCCGCGTGTCCCACAAAAGGTTCACGGTCTTTTCGGAACGACACGAATCTGACCCATCGAAACACATCTCCACCGTTCCTTCAACTGGGAAAATGCCGTCCCCGGGGCCTGAGAAGGGCCCCGGGGACGTTCGACTGACTGCGGGAACGGCCTTTCCGCTCAATGTGTTCGGCTGAGATCGGAAATCAACCAAACTGAACTAGGTTCAGTTGACATGGTTAAAAACGAGGGCGACGCTTTTGCGTCACCCCTCGTCCCGGCCGGTTGCTTTAGTTGTACACACGGTAGTTACACTTGAACTGGGTTATGTGTCCATAGCTGGAGCGGTACCAACCCGACGTATAGCTGATTACTTCTGGGCCTAGATATTCGTATCTCTTGTTGTAGCGAAGCTGACGGTAGGTCGTGTCGTACTCTGCTACGTAAAACGTGTCTCCAGAGAAGGCTTTGTACCGGTCTTTAACCGTCGAAGCCATGTACGCGGGTTCGACATCGCCTTTCTCCCCGTTGAGCGCATAGACGGGTGCCGCGATTCCGCATAAAGCCGTTGCCACGAGGATGGCGTAGACAGCCATGCGCGACGCATTGGACTTCAGCTGTTCAAACAGTTTCATGTCATTCACCTCCCTCGTATGTATCGAGGTATTCCTGCTTGAGCGTCTGCGAGGACGACTCGATCTTTTCCACGAGCGTGCCGGCCTCGATGAAGTAGAACGAGTTGGTGAGGTCTGCCAGGTCGTCGAGCAGATGGCTTGAGATGAGCACGCTTCGTCCCCGCGCCACCTCGCTGCGCATCGCGCCGCAGGAGGTTTTCCGCTTTCCCGGATCGAGGCCGTTCAGCGGTTCATCGAGGATAAGGTACGGGCAATCGGTCGCTATCGCCATGGCAAGCTTCACCTGCTGCTTCATTCCCGTCGAGAGTTTACGGGTCGGCTTGTCGAGATATGGGGAGATTCCGAGGGAGTTGCAGAGCGAGTCGATGTCGGCGGCCGATTTCCACGCCTCCCTAACGAAAGCAAGGTGCTCGATGGCCGATAGCGTGGGGTAGAGATCCGCGCTGCCCGAAGAGCTCAGGTAGACGAGTTCTGCAAATTCGGCTGATCGGCGTTGGCAGATTCCGTCTGCCGCCAGGCTTCCCGAGCGGATGCGGGTGGGAAATTGGCCCGACAGCGCTTCAAGAAGGGTGGTTTTCCCCGAGCCGTTGGGAGCGACGAGGCCCGCCGCCGTTCCCGGGCTCAGGAAAAGCGATCCGATTGAAAGTATCGTCGTGCTCCCGTATCCCACGCTCGCGTCCAGAAGCTCGAGCCCATTGTGCTTTTTAGCGGGTCCAGGCTGTTTGGGGGAACGTGTCGCAACGGCGCCGACCGCAAAAAGGACCGCGACGTATATCAGGGCCACGGCAAGCATCGATGCACCGCTTGAGCCGGAGCCAATGAATTCTGTCGGGAAGCATCCCACGTAGCCCGTTGCCTCGATAGGCGAGAACACGGCCAGCGGCAGGAGATTGAGCGCGGCGTTATGCTCCAGCGCCGAATCGGACAGCAACGGGAATGCCGGGGCCGCGACAAGCAGCGCTGAGGCAAGGGGGCCCGCGAGGACGCGCCTCGTTGCGGTCGATAGGACGACGGAACAAACGGATATCAAGGTTCCGCCCGCAAGAAGCGCGATAAGCAGGGCTGTGAAGACGTTTCCCGCAGTCGTGGTGGCAAGCGCGCCGTCATGGAAGAAGGCGATCGGGTACCCAATTTGCCCGAAGCCGTTTAGGGCCAAGGCGTAAATGCCCCCGGGTGCGAGGCCGGCGAGGAGCATCGCGGTCCCCGCGACGATTATCGAAAACACGATCTGGATAAGGCGCCGGAATTTGGGCGCGGGCGCCTTTGCCGCCAGGGTCGCAGGCCTTGTGGCGCCGAGCACGAGTATCGACGAGAGAAGGAAGGGGATGAAGGGAAGGAAAGACGGCGCCGTGGCAATGGCGTAGGGCAGGAAGGAAAGGAATGGCAGGTCGTTTGCGGAGGCCGGGATATCCGTGATGCCGGAGCTGCTCAGGGCACGGCAATATGCGAGCTCCGCGTCATTGGTCTCTCGGTCTCCCACGATGGATCCGGATTGGAAGCCTTCGTCCATGAGCGCGTAGTAGCTCTCGGCAGAATCGAGAAAGGCGGCGTCGGTTTGGGCGGCAAGGGCGGCGTTCGCGTATCTTGCAAGCTCCGCGTCAGCTTGCTGCTCTGGCGATAGGTCTGTGCCGTTGGCCTGGGGCGCGCGCGTATTGAATGCGTCGACAAAGCCCTGCATGCCCTGCTTCATAAAGAAGGGCCCGTAGATGGGTGAATTGAACGCGATGGGGACGGAAAAGGCTGCAGCGAGAACGAGCGTACAAATCCATGCGGCCCTGTCTCTTAGGATCAGTTTGAGAAGAAGTCGACAGTACATTTGGAAGCACCTACGTTCCTCAAAGAATCGTTAGATTAAAAGTAACAGACCGGATGAAGATACGTGCGACGGGGGCGAGACGAATGGCTGAGCGGTATCGATATGCGGGTTTAACGGTATTATATTGACCACATAGATTTTTAACTTGCATTTCTACCCGCCCTTTTCGTAGAGTCGCCGATACGTGCTTAGCGCACCCTCGGCGCGTCCGGCAGGCTTTGCGAAATGGGATCCACGAGACTTCGGCGCAGTATCATCTTGCGGGATGCTTCTAATGAGCTTCCCATCCTTCAAAAACAGAATCTCATCGCACAGCCTGTCGACCGAATCCAAGATGTGGGATGACATGATGATGCACGTACCAGAATCGGCCAGCTTCCTGAGGATCTCTGAATGCAAGTCCACCCTGCTGGGGTCGAGCGCGTTCATGGGCTCATCTAATAGAAGGTACCGCGCACCCGTCGCATACGCAATCGCCAGGGTAAGCTGCTGCTTCATGCCCTGGCTCAGAGTACGGATCCTCATCTTCGCGAACTCGCCTATCTGCGTTTGTTCCACTATCACTTCGATATCGCGAGCATGTGGCCACATATCGCAAACCATCTTGAGGTGATCTTCCGCACGCAATCCGGGATACAGCAGCGTCCCCTCACCAGGTGCGTAGAAGATCATAGAACGGACCTCTCTTGTACCCGTGCCCTGCGCCTCATCCAGAACGATGCTCCCGTCCACGCGAGGACCCGGCAAACCTGCCATCGCCCGCAGCAACGTCGTCTTTCCATGCCCGTTCGGAGCGACGAGACCGTAGACCGTACCCGGGGCAAACTCAGCGTCCACCGAATCTACGAGTACCTTCTTTCCATAAGAGATCGTCAGCGTTTGAAGGCCAATCATCGAGATCATCCCCTTTCGATCTTTGGAACACTCAGGCGCACCATCAACGGAGATACGGCGCCCAAGACCACCAGCAGAGCGACCGATGCGCCGACGACCTCTCCAAAAGGCATCGCGTTCGTCCCTCGCCCAAGGAACCCAATCGTCCCCACCTGGGAAGCGGGATCAAACGAGGCGAATGGAGCCAGCAGCGCGACGCCCATGCCCGCGCTTTCAACATGAGCGCTCAACGAACCCAACACCAAGAGAACCGCGCAAACCACTCCGGTGACAACGGGGTTGCGGCTAATCGCTGCTGTCAACGCAGCGACGACGGAAATCACGCCGTATGCCATGACCAGCAACGGAATACTGCACAACACCGCCTCCCCCACCATGGACGTTGTCGAAGCTCCCGCCCGAATGAAAGCGACGGAATACTCCGATCCACCCGCACCGTTCTTAATCAAGGACACAACCGCAGCGGGAACCATCGACACCAAAAGCAGCGCCAAGCCAAGCAGGAGAGACAGCGCAACAGCCGTCAGAAAACGCACATGCGCTGTTGCGGGGACTTGGAAAACCAGAAGGGAACAGCACCGCAGGTAGGTGCACGCAAGCGATGTGACAACCACGGGCAACAGCCAAAACAAGGAAGGAAGCGCTGCCTGGAGATAGGAAAGGAGGATTAATGGGGGCATCTTCGTACTTAACTCGTAAACCTTGGGGTCCGGCAAGCTCGCGATCGACTCGAGCAGAAGGGCGCGCGCCTCCGCACGAGAAGGAGTCTCCGGCTCGATTCCGATCGATTGCAGGAGGGTCGCATCTGCCGCGCCCAGCTCGCCTCGAGCGCGCTCGTACGTCGCAAGGCTTCGAAACCCCTCCGCAGGCGTGGGCGCGTACACGAAACCCGAAAGAGCATCTCGCATGCCTTCCAGGGCCGCTTTGCCCTCGACGTCCATATTCGCAACGTCCTGCTCTAGATACCGATCTATTGAACGGAGCTCCCCATCCCTATACCGAACAGCGGAAACGTCACCAGCGTCAGGAAACACCTCGACCAGAGCCGGGGCCAGCATCGCCGTCGACATTGCAATCGCGCATACGGCGAGGGCAGGAGAATGCAGGAGCAGCTTCCCCATCGTTCTTACGTATGCAACGGCGGAGGTACAAGCGCTCAAACGGGCTGTCGTTCTCGATGCGGTGAAGGAACCTCTCTCAAGACAAATCGGGGACATCGGGCGCGCGCAGCCGCTCTTTCCAGCAACGCAAAGCAGGCTAATTGCCAGCACCTCGATCCCGATTGCGCATACGAGGGTAATCGCGCCACGCTCGAAGCAAAGTCCAGGCAGATTCACTATCTGCGTTGTCGGGTACGGGCTATAGGCGCCGACGGTCAACTCAGTGTTCGCATACGTAAGGGGATTCAACAGGGCGAACTCACGTAAAGCGATGGATCTTCCGTAATACCCGGGAACCATCGTCGCCCCCATCAGGGCACATACGAACACGATTCCAAGCGTAGGGTTATTGGCAATCTTCACGGCAAGGTGAACGACGAGCGAGATGAACGCCGCCACCAAGAATTGCAAGATGGCCGTCTGTGCGAACACCAGCCAAGCCGGTTTGATAACCGGAGTCGCATATTGAACGTAGCCTATCGGATAGAACAGCGAGCCCGGGCCATTCTTCACAAGTGCGGCGATTATCCCTGGAAGATTGACGGCGAAGACGGCAAGCATCGCAAAAACACTCGCCCATACGCTCGATGCAACAAGCCTGCCCAGCTCACCCATCGGTGCCTGGATGATGAGTTTTTCACGTTTGTTAAGACGCGCGGCAAGGAACGAGACGGCAACGGCCGTTGCGGCCCATAGCAAGTACTCCTTTGATCCGTCATAAAAGGAGTACGCTCCATCCGATACCTGCAGAAACGGAAGCAGAGGAGAGAGCGGCGCCAAGACAAGACGCCCCGCGGCAAGAGGGTACAGAAGCGCGGGCATGCTTGATGAAGAGGTATAGACGCCCTCCTCCCCCGCATTCACAAGCGCATCCGCATAGGATGCTGACAATTCCTGCTCAACACGGGTTATTCCCGACTCGAGGTATTCAACCCGTCCGTCGATGCCAGCCGCGCTCCTGAAGACGGGCAGAGCACAAAGAACCATCAACGCAACAACGGCAACACAGAGCGACCTGGAGGAGAGGAGCGACCTAAAGATTGCCTTCGAGATTTTGAGCATATTCATCGCCAACCTTAACCTCATCCAGTCGGAACAGAGGGGCCGAACAAAATGCTCGGCCCCTCCTCGCATCTAGTAGGTGCTATAGACAAATTGCCATTTATCAGTTGTGCCAAGAACACCACAGGAACACATTGCAGCGAGGCGGGATTCCCTATGATGCGCGGATCGGCGATAGCCATTTCGGTAGGAGATCGTCTTGTAAGAGATGTTGAACATCGAGATGCTGTGCCCGCTCACGCCGCGAGGACAGCTGTAGCTCCAGTAGGTATCGACGACGTCGTCCGTATACCCGAGGGGCTCAACGAGGGCACACTGGCTGCTCTCCTGGGAAGGAGGCATCGGGGTATCCGCAAAAGCGGGGGCTCCCGGCAGCAACAGACAAAGAGCGAGGCCGAGGAAAACCAAGAGCTTACACGACTTAACAGTACTGAACATAATCCTCTCCAATCTAGAGGGGTTTCGGTTGCAGCATGCTGTGATTACTTGCCGGCAAAGTCAATTTAACATAAACTGTTAAAAAGTAACCTGAGTTTTTTAAATTCTTCGGAGGTTATTATGAGTTCCGACAATCGCACTCCCCGGCTTCATTCCTTCCGCATCGCATGTGCGATAGCCTCTGCGGCCCTTTGCATCACCGCCATCGCACAAGTGGCGTTCTCCTTAAAGCCAGCAATCGAAGTGCTCGACAACCCTGTAATTGCAGACTCCCCCGCGTATCCAGCCCTTGCGATCTCGACATTGGCCCCTGCCGTCATCGGTATCGCCACGACCATCCTCAGCGCCGTTCTCGTGTGGACGATCAAGAGCGGAGACCCCTTCAAGAAAGGGTCTGCGACATGCTTGAAGGTGCTCGGCATTCTCTTCGTTGTTCAAGCTACCACCAGCTTCTACGCCGGCTCACTCGAAACCTCCGTTTCGATGTTTGGCGGCGAGGGGGCCGTCGGCGCCCAAGAGATCGCTTCATCATTCGACTGGACCTCTCTGGTTCTCGGCATCGTCTTGCTCATGCTTTCCCAGCTCTTCTTGTACGCCCGAGAGCTGTACATCGACTCCGACGAGATTGCGTAAGGAAACGCCATGCCCGTAATTGTTCGCCTCGACAAGATCATGGCCGAGCGAAAGATTTCCTCGAACGAACTTGCCGAAAGGATTGGAACCACGCCCGTGAACCTGTCCCGTATAAAAAAAGGGCATATTCGCGGCATTCGCTTCAACACACTCGAGCAGCTATGCCTCGCCCTTCGTTGCCAACCCGGAGACCTTCTCGAAGTCATGAGCGAAGAGGATGCCCGAAAGGAGTTCGGACTCGATTGGTCCGCCGAGGATTAGGGGGCGGTCGTACTCGCCCTGCACACGGGGATGCGAATCGGCGAGGTCTGCGGCCTTCGGTGGTGCGATGTGGATTTCGAGACGGGCCTGATCTCGATCAGGCACTCGGTGGCGTACGCGAAGGGGATGGGTTCGTTCATCAAGGACACCAAGACCCATGACGCCAGGGGCATCCCCATCGACCCGGTCGGCCTGCTCCCCTTCCTGAAGGAGATCCACGAGATCGACCGCGGGAAGCTGCGCTCGCGCAACCTTACCGGGGCGGTCGAGATCGGGAACTGCTACATCCTGTCGGAGCCGGGCGCGGCCTTCGCGACGGCGAGCTATATCCGCAGGGCGTTCAAGACGTTCTCGGAGACCAACGGCCTCATGGGCACCAACGACGAGCTGATCACGTTCCACGGCCTGCGCCACACGTTCGCCACGCAGTGGATCCGCCAGGGCGGCGATATCAAGGCGCTCCAATCGATCCTCGGGCACAAGGACGCCATGGCGACGCTCAACGTCTACGCCGACATCGAGCCAATCTCCAAAATCCATAACATGCTGCGTGTCTCGCCGTGCCTCTGGCGCGGGTACCTCGGGCCGAGGGTCGATCCGGGACCCATGTTCCAGCAGAGAATCCAGGAGTCCATCGAGACGCTCCAGGCGTTCGGCTACGGCATCACCGAGCCGGACGACCGAAATATCGTCATACGCGACGTGAAGACGATCAGTCGGCTCTACCCCACCGAGTACGCCGCGGTGCTGGGCCCATCCCAACTGAGGTCACGGTGGTCCGATAGGGGCGCCGCCCGCGGCATGCGCCGCGGAGCGGTATCCCCTACCGAATAGTGGGGGATGCCCCCCGTTTTCAGTTTGGAATCAGCGGTCGGAGGCGTTCGGCTGACTGCGGGAACGGCCTATCCGCTCGATGTGTTCGGCTGAGTTCGGAAATCAACCCAACACGAGCTGGACGCGCGCCAGACGGCTCTTCCCCATGCGGCCTGCCCCCTCACGCTCATGTTGCAGACATGTAACGCCGCAGCGAGCGACCCCTTTTTTGCGCCAGACAGGTACAATGATGAACACTGTACCGTAGCGGAGCGCCCCGCGCGCCGCAACCACGCGAAAGGGTTTCCCATGGCCGAGATCTCGTCCTCCCGCATCGTCATCACCGTCCTTGGCAAGAACCGCCCCGGTATCGTCGCCGGCGTCACCCGTGTTCTGGGCGAGGCCAACGTCGACATCCGCGACATTACGCAGTCCATTATCGAGGACATCTTCACCATGACCATGCTGGCCGACACCGCCGAGTCCAAGCTCGACTTCGCCGAGCTGCAGAAGGCCCTGGCCGAGGCCGGCGAGCTTTCGGGCGTCAATGTGTCCATCCAGCGCGAGGATGTCTTTAACTTTATGTACCGCCTGTAGCGAACAATCCGCCCGGGGCAGCTTGACGTCATATCGTCCAAGCGCGCGGCCCCCAAGCGGACCGGAGAGGAGCGCGCATGGCCTACGACGCCAAGAAAATCTACTACCGCTTCGACGATCACCTGAGCCGCCTGGTTTTGGATTACGAGGCGAGCCGTCAGATTTCGCCCGAAAGCGAAAACCTCTACCACGGCCTGCCGACCGCCCCGTACGACGAGGGCTTGTTCGTAGAGCACAACGTCAAGCGCGGCCTGCGCAATGCCGACGGCTCGGGCGTGGTCGCGGGCCTTACCCGCATCTCGGATGTGCATGGCTACAACAAGGTCGACGGAAAGGTCGTGCCCGATCAGGGCAAACTCACGCTTCGTGGCTACAGCATCGAGGACCTGGTCAACAACGCCCAGGCCGAGGATCGCTATGGCTACGAAGAGGTCGCCTACCTGCTCATCACGGGCTCGCTGCCCACCAAAGAGGAACTCGACGGTTTTTGCGAACGCTTGGGTGCTTTTAGGCATCTGAGCGACGAATACGTTCGCGAGTTCCCCATGACCACGGTGTCGTCGAGCATCATGAATGTGCTTCAGCGCGCCGTGCTGCTGCTCTACGCCTTCGACGCCGAGCCCGACGCCATTACACCCGAGCACGAAATCGACGTCGCCATCTCCATGCTCGCCCGTCTCCCCCGCATCGCCGCCTTCGCGCATATGGCCTCGGTCGCCAAGCGCCGCGGCTCCGAGGTTCATGTACCGCACCCCACACCCGGCCTCTCCACCGCCGAGACCATCCTGCAGGTGCTGCGCGGCGGCATGGCATTCACCCGCGACGAAGCCATGCTGCTCGACGTGATGCTCATGCTGCATGCCGAGCACGGCGGCGGCAACAACTCCACGTTTGCCTGCCGCGTGCTGTCCTCCTCGGCCACCGACCCGTATTCCGCCTACGCCGCGGCTATCGGCTCGCTCAAGGGCCCGCGCCACGGCGGCGCCAACGCCAAGGTCGTGTCCATGCACGAGGACATCCGTGCGCATGTCTCCAATTGGGAAGACGAGGACGAGGTCGCGGCCTACCTGGGCAAGATCCTCGACAAGCAGGCCTTCGACGGCACGGGTCTCATCTACGGCATGGGCCACGCCGTCTACACGCTGAGCGACCCGCGCGCCGAGGTGTGCCGCCGTTACGCGCGCACGCTTGCCGCCAAGAAGGACCTGGGCGAGGAGTTCGCGCTCATCGAGCGCATCGAGCGCCTGGCCCCGCAAGTGATGCGCGATCACGGCATGACCAAGCCCATCTGCGCCAACATCGACCTGTACACGGGCTTTATCTACAAAATGCTCGGCGTGCCCGAGACGCTCTTTACGCCGCTGTTCGCCGTCGCCCGCATGGCCGGTTGGTCGGCGCACCGCATGGAAGAGCTCTTCTGCGCGCATCGCATCATCCGCCCGGCATACCGTCCGGTGATCGATCCGCTGGAGTACAAGCCGCTCGCCGATCGCTAAGACTCGGACCGTTATAGAACCCGAACGTGGCCAGGGGATCACCGCCCTCGGCCACGCTTTTTATGCCAGCAGAAAGGGCTGCATCAAATGATTGTATTTTCCGATATGGACGGAACACTGCTGACGAGCGATAAGCAGATGAGCGACGCCACCTGGGCGATGCTCGACGAGCTTGCGCGCCGCGGTATTGAGTTTGTGCCCTGCACGGGGCGCCCGCTGTCGGGCATCTTTGAGCCCATCCTCGCCCACCCCGCCGTACACTACGCGGTCTGCGCCAACGGTGCCAGCGTCTGGCAGCTCGACGACGGTACGCCCACCGATACCTCACGTGCTACGCGCATTTTGAGCCGACCGCTCGACCGCACCATCGCCCACCGCATCCATAGCATTGCCGCCGGCCACGACGTCACCTTCGATATCTTCGCGGACGGGCAGTGTTTCCTCCCCCGCTCGCTCTACACGCGCCTGGACGAATTCTGCGGCGGCGACCCCCACATTGCGGCTTCGCTCAAGCGCACACGAACGCCGATCGACATGGATATCGACAGCAAGATCGACGAGGTCGAGACGCTCGAACGCATCGCCATGTACTGGCACGACCCGGCCGATCGCGATGCCATCGCAGCGGAACTCGACACGCTCGGAGGCATTGAGGTCACGCGTTCGTACGCCATGAATATCGAGGTCATGGGCGAGGGAGCCACCAAGGGAACGGCCCTCACGTGGCTATGCGAGCACTTGGGCGAGCGTCTCGCCGACGCCTGGGCGTTCGGCGACAACATCAACGACATCCCCATGCTGCAGGCAGCGGGCCATGGCATGGCCATGATCAACGCCGAGCCCGAGGACCGCGAGGCCGCCGACGCCATCACCGAATACGACAACGACCACGACGGCGTCGCCCGCGCCATCATGACCGCCCTCGCCTAGCCACCCCGGCAGTTAGGGACGTTCCTATTCTGCCGGCACCCTGGGACACTCCTTGGCGATAGCCATCGGGACTGCCCCAAGGTGCCAGACTAGGCGAGGCTGTCCAGCACGCGGCGCAATTCCTGCTGGACGGCGTGATCGCGGTTACAGCCGATGATGCGGTCGGCGACCGCCTTGAGCGCCGGACGCGCGTTTTGCATCGCGCAGCCCGTGCCGACAAAGCGAATGATCTCGTAGTCGTTCATCGAGTCGCCAAACGCCATGATCTCGTCGCGTCCAATGCCGTAATGCTCCGCAAGCTGTGCGATGCCCGAGGCCTTCGACACACCGGGCTGCATGGCATCGATCCACGCGTTGCCCGAAGGCGCAAAGGTAAAGAGCTGACCGAGTTCTCGCTGTAGCACGTACGCACTGTCCATAACGGCACAGTCATCGCAAAAGATACTCGCCTTGATGATATTTACGCTGGGATCGGGCAGTTCCCAAATGCGCTCGGCATTGGGAAGGTCCTTATCGACCTCGCGTACGAACTTGCACTCGTCATCGAGCAAGAAGGATTTGGTTCGGTCAAAGAGCGCAAGATGCAGATTGGGAAACGTCCCGACGGCCTGGGCGAGCTTTCGAATCGCCAGGTGCGAATACACCTCACGGTCCACCATCTTGCCGTCGGCGTAGACCTGGGCACCGTTAGCTGCGACAAAGTCCATCTTGTCGCGAACGGGCGCAAAGAACTCGCACAGTCGATCGTAGCGACGACCTGACGATGCGGCAAAATGCACGCCATGCTCGCGTAGCGCCAGGATCAGTTCATAGGTTTCGGGAGGCACCTGGCCGTTTTCGTCAAGCAACGTGCCGTCCATATCGGATGCAATCAGTTTAAACATAGAAAAGCTCCCTTCGGGCTTGTTGGAATCGAACGTGTATCCGATTCCAACGTACCCAAAGGGAGCTCAAATAAGACCCCGCAGTCATAAACGTTACATGGACCTGGCAAATAGCTCACGCGTGCCAGAGGTCTCACGGTCGCGGCGTCAGGCGACACGCCAAAGAGTGTCACCGACGACTAGTCGATTAAGAACGTCCCCGATGACTAGTCGGCGTAGGTGAAGGTGGTGACGTCAAACATGCCCTCGGGGCGGATGCGGAGCGTCGGAATCACCGGCAGGGGCAGGAAGATGATGCCCATGATGGGGTCGAGCGGCGGCTCAATACCCATGGCGCGCGCCTTGACCATAAAGTCGTCGTGCTGCGCGGCGACATCCTCAGCCGTGCCCTCACTCATCAGACCACCGAGCGCCAGCGGGATACGCGCCACGACCTCGCCGTTGCGCACCAGCACGTGGCCACCCTGGCCAACAGCCTCGACGGCAGCCATCATATCGGCAGCGTTATCGCCCACGACGCACACGTTGTGCGAATCGTGGCCGATCGTCGAGGCGATGGCACCGCCCGTGATGGTAAAGCCACGCACCCAGCCGCGACCGATGTGCTTGCCGACAAGACCCAGGCCCGCAGGACCATCACCGTCGGCGCCCTCGGCTTGCAGCGACACGCCGCGGCCGTGACGTTCGATCAGCATAATGCGGCGCAGGCCCTCGGCGCTCTCGGGGCGAATCATACCCGTGATGGCCTTACCCGGCACCACGTCAATCACGGCCTCGCCCGGCTTAAAGGCATAGTCGAATACGTCGAGCGAAAGCTTCGGTAGCTTAACGGAAGCGCGCAGCTCATCGGCAAGGGCCGCAACCTCGGCCATCTCGGGTGCGATCTCACCCACAAAGGTGCCGTCCTGCGCCACCAGAGCACCGGCGGCATATACGCGATGCGGAGCCGTGGCAAACGTCAGGTCGTTGAGCACCAGCAGGTCGGCGCGCTTGCCCGGAGCAATCGCACCGCGTAGCTCATGCGGGTCGCGGCAGCCATGATCCAGGCCAAACGCCTCGGCCGTGGAGAGGGACGCCATAGAGATAGCGACCACGGGGTCGATACCGGCCTCAATCGCCACGCGACAGGCATTGTCGATCATGCCGGTCGCAAGCGCATCGGAAGGGGCGCGGTCGTCAGTCGCAAAGCAGCAGCGGCGGGCGCGCGCGGGATTCTCCAGCAGCATCGGCGACAGGTTGGCCAGGTCATGGCTGCACGTACCCTCGCGCAGCATCACATACATGCCACGAGACAGCTTGTCGAGCGCCTCCTCGGGAATCGTCGACTCGTGGTCGGCGATAATGCCCGCCGCGGCATAGGCGTTGAGGTCCTTGCCGGCAACGAGCGGCGCATGGCCGTCGACCTGCTTGGACGGCGTCTGGTTGGCAGCATCGATGCGAGCGCAGGTCTCGGGGTCGGCCATAAAGACGCCTGGCAGGTTCATCATCTCGCCCAGGCCAAAAACGTCATCCGGATGCTCGGCAAAAAACGCCTGCATGTCAGCGGCGGTAATCACAGCGCCCGCTTGCTCGTCGGGCAGCGCGGGCACGCACGAGGGCATCATGTATTTGATGGAAATGGGCGCGCGGCGACCGTCCTCGATCATAAAGCGCAGGCCGTCGAGCCCCGCCACGTTGGCGATCTCGTGGCTGTCGGCAATGGCGGTGGTGGTACCGCGCGTCGCCGCCATGCGCGCATACTCGGCGGGGCGGATGTTCGAGGACTCAATGTGCAAGTGTCCGTCGATAAAACCGGGGGCGAGGTAGCAGCCCTGGCAGTCGATAACCTCGGCAGCCTCGTAGGTACCGGCGGCATCGTCGCGACCGTCGTAGAGCACGCCGACGATTACGCCGTCCTTGACGGCAACGCTACCGGGCGCCACGCGCTGACCGTACACGTCGACAATCTGCGCATTGGTAAACAGCGTGTCGACGGGCACGCGACCCTCGGCAGCCTCGATCACAGACCTCATGACCTCAACGGACATACATACTCCTTTAACCGTAGAAAACAGCTGCGGAGCGGACAAACCTTCACCACAGCAAGCCAATAGCCATTGTATGCCCAAAAGGAAGCCCCGCTAACACCCCTCCGCTTAACGGCACACGCCGCTTGGCGCAATGGGGACAAGCTGCTTAGCACCAATACAAGGAGTGTCCCTAGCTGCCGGCACAAAAGGAACGTCCCCAAGTGCCAACAACGGAAGCGCCGATGTTTTGGTAACGACAGCGAGCGGGCCGCATTTGAGACAAGGTGACGTGAAACGAAAGGGCGCTGACCTTCTGGTCGCGCCCTTGAAGTTGAACGTCAGATTGTCCAAATGCGGCCCGCGCAGCGTCGGCCGGTCCGCCGTTCGGTAGAACGGCGGAACTTTTTGGTCATGCCGCCGAAGTTGAAGGGCAGATTGCCGCGCTGGCGGGTTTGCAGCGTCGACCGGTTACGCGGTTTGGTAAAACCGCGTAACTAAATCAACTTGAAGCCCTTGCGCTTGCCTACGGAGAGGGTGTCGCCCAGCTTGAGGGCGCTGGGGTCGATGTTGTAGCTCTTGGGAGCCACGGCCTTGCCGTTGATCTTGACGCCGCCGCCGTCGATGTCGCGACGGGCTTGGCCGGCGCTCGCCGAAAGGCCCAGGTCCTTGAGCAGGCCGGCGAGGTAGATCTGGCCCTCGTCGTTAACAGTCAGCTCAACGTGCTTCTCGGGGAAGTCGGCAAGCTGGCCCTCCTTGAACACACGGTCGAACTCGGCCTGGGCCTCGTCGCCGGCGCCGGCGCCGTGGTAGGTATCGCACAGGTCGCGACCCAGAGCGCGCTTGAGCTCGTAGGGGTCGGCGGAACCGTCGGCCAGGGCGGCGTCGATCTTGTCGACCTCGGCCGGGGTGAGCGAACTGGCCAGACGATAGTACTTGCCAATCATCTCGTCGGGGATAGACATGGTCTTGCCGAACATATCCTTGGGAGCGTCGGTCAGGCCGATGTAGTTGCCATAGGACTTGGACATCTTGCGCACGCCATCGGTACCCTCGAGCAGCGGCATGGTGAGCGCGATCTGGGGCTCCATGCCCATCTTCTCCATGAGCTCACGGCCGGCGAGCAGGTTGAAGAGCTGGTCGGTGCCGCCCATCTCCACGTCGGCCTTGATCTGAACGGAGTCGTATGCCTGCATCACGGGGTACAGGAACTCGTGCAGGGCGATCGGCGTCTGGGACTGGTAGCGCTTGGTAAAGTCGTCGCGCTCGAGGATGCGGGCGACGGTGAACTTGGAGCACACCTGCAGCAGGCCGGCAAGGTCCATCGAAAGGATCCAATCGCCGTTGTGCACGATGGTGGTCTTCTCGGGGTCCAGGATCTTCATGGCCTGGCTCACGTAGGTCTCGGCGTTGGCCTCGATCTGCTCCTGCGAAAGCTG
Source organism: uncultured bacterium (assembly GCA_905216145.1). Lineage (GTDB taxonomy): Bacteria > Actinomycetota > Coriobacteriia > Coriobacteriales > Coriobacteriaceae > Collinsella. The sequence goes on from CAJMST010000001.1 coordinate 51,896, forward strand.
CGGACGGGTGGAATTCTTGCCCGAAGGGTCGCCAATCAACGCGGTACCGTTGCCGATGATGAGGGTGACGTTGTGGCCCAGGTCCTGGAACTGACGCATCTTGCGCAGCGGCACGGCGTGGCCCAGGTGCAGGTCGGGGCTGGTGGGGTCGACGCCGAGCTTGATGTTGAGGGGCTCGCCCTTCTCAAGCTTCTTGCGAAGGTCGGCCTCGGGAACGATCTGCGCGGCGCCCGAGGTGATGATACGCATTTGCTCGTCAACAGACAGCATTGGGTATCCTCCTTTTGCTATAGCACCCTCGCCGAAAACGGCGGTGCTGGAAGTCCATAAACTCTCTTATGATAACAAACTGACGCGACGCGGCACCTACGACAGGAAAATCCTCGTCCTGCCGCATGCGTCAATGGCAACTGGCAGACGTGTACCGTCACGCTCAACCAGATAGCGTACCTGCCGACGACGCAAGCAGTCGCGGCAACGGACCTGTCCCGTCGCATCGGTGGCGCAGACGCCCTCGGCGGTCAGCAGGCAGTGCTCGCACACCATAAGCTCGGGACGGTCGGCGTCGACCGGACCAAAGACGCCGGGTTCAGCAGCCAGTTCGGCAATACGCTCCGCATCATTGCCGAGCAACTCGGCCGGCAAGTACACCCGCCCCGCACCGAGTCCGCGCAGCCAGGTAAGCGTGGCCCGATTCGCGCAGAACACCGGCGCCGCCACGTCAAATGTCACGCCCAGCTCGCGAGCGATCACCACCTGTCCCAGGTTGCGGCAGACGACGCACCCGGCACGCTGCATCAGTGAGCGGGTCCGGTCAGCGTCACCCGTGCGGCACACCTCGTCAAGCACCACAACGGCGTCGGACAAATCGAGTTCTCCGCGCGGGTCGGCATCCATCAGCTGCCAAGCAAAAACCATGCGAGTGGGAACCGCGCACTCCACCAACTCCGTCGACGCACCGCCATCCACCGCAACGCCCTCAAAGGGCAGCGCCTCAACGGCACGCGCAACGGGCGCAATCGCATTCGCCTCGGCCCGCATGCGCTCCAACACCGCCGCCGTCTGATTCAACACGCCGGCGCTGCGAATCAGGTACACCTCGCAGCCCGCGTCCACCTTACGCTTGCAATGCACGACGACGCGCTTCCCCGCTGCGGCATCCACCGGGCAGGGCACCTGCGGCCAGCGCTTGGGCACATCGGGACGCGCGTCGACACCCGGATAGAACCGAATCTCGAGCGTGTCACCCGCCGCCACGGCGGCGTCGAGCTCAACGGTCACTTCCTCGTGGCCAACGGCCACCAGGCGTCCCACGCGCACACCTTGGTTGATCGCACGCTCAAAGCTCATCAGCTCGGCACCCGAACGCCCTCGCAGGTACGCATCGGTAAACCCACGGTTAAACGACCTTCCCAGCTCGCGCTCAAGCTCTTCCACGGCACCGGGGTCCCACACGCCGTCGCACAGCATATCGAGTGCCCGGCGCCACACCCGCACCACGTTGAATACGTAATCGGGGTTCTTCATGCGCCCCTCGATCTTGAGCGACGCCACGCCGGCATCTACAAGCTCGGGCAGATGCGCAATACCCAGATAGTCGCGCGGGCACAGCAGGCGATCTCCCTCGACAGCAACAACACTCTGCCCCGCCTCGTCCACTAGGTCGTACGCCAGACGGCACGGCTGTGTGCAGTCGCCGCGCATCGCCGAGCGCCCACGCCGCAGGGCCGAGAACTCGCACGCCCCCGAATAGCCGATGCAAATCGCACCGTGGCAGAATACCTCGATGGGCACGCCCGTGGCACATAGCGCCGCAATCTCGTCGACCGTCAGCTCGCGTGCCGTCGTCACGCGCTCAACCCCCAGCTCATCGGCGGCAAGCCGCACGGCACCCTCGCTATGAGCGCCCGCCTGCGTGGACAGGTGAATCTCGACCCCGGGAATCGCCGCGCGAAGCGCGCAGGCCAACCCGGCATCGGCGACAATCAGAGCATCGGCGCCCAGCTCCAGTGCATGAGCTCCCAACACCACCGCGTCGGACAACTCATCGTCAAACACGAACACGTTGAGCGTCACGTACACACGCACGTCATGGGCATGCGCCACGGCGCAGCCGCGCGCAAACCCGTCATCCGTAAAGCCATGGGCGCTCACGCGGGCGTTAAAGCCGCCCAACCCCGCATAGATGGCATCGGCACCCGCGGCGATGGCCGCAAGCATCTGGTCGAGCCCGCCCGCCGGCGCCAGCAGCTCGGGTAGCGCCGCACCGGCAGCATCCAATCCAGTCTCGTATTGTCCGCTCGGCCCCATCGTCCGAATCGCCATCGACAAACTCCTTACCAAGGTATGCATTCACTCTGAAAAATGCCGTCTTCCAGCATACACGAGGCCTCGCGCGCCCCGTTTGGTTTATCGTGTAATAACTTATGTCCATCCTGCCCCGACGGCACATCCACCGTCCGGCACGACATACCTGGAGGTCAATATATGGGTCCTCGCCAACGACAGGGACACAGCCGTTCAAAGACGCATGCCCTGCCCATAATCCTGCTCTCGTTTTTGGGCTTTTTGCTTATCGCGGGCGTGGCATTTGGCATCGGCATGGTCGGCAACGTCAACCGCTGGCTGTCCGATCTGCCCGACTACACCGACGCCAACGCGTATCTGGTGAGCGAGCCCACCGAGATCGTCGACTGCAACGGCAACAAGATCGCGAGCTTCTACACGCAAAACCGCAAGTCCATCACCAAGGACGAGGTCTCCCCCTACGTGCTGCAGGGCACCGTTGACGTCGAGGACGAGCGCTTCTACGAGCACGGCGGTATCGACCTGTGGGGTATCGCGCGTGCTGCGGTGGCAACCCTCGGCGGCGGGCACGAAGGCGCCTCGACTATCACCCAGCAGCTGGTGCGCAACACCATCCTGCAGGAGGAGCAGTTCGACTCGACCATCGAGCGTAAGGTGCGCGAGGCCTACATCGCCGTCAAGATGGAGGACATGTACTCCAAAGACGAGATCCTCATGATGTACCTCAACACCATCTACTACGGTCACGGCGCCTACGGCATCGAGGCCGCAGCCGAAACCTATCTGTCCAAGAGCGCCGCCGACCTCACCCTGAGCGAGGCCGCGCTGCTCATCGGCCTTCCCAACTCGCCCTCGCAGTACGACCCCACGGTCAATCCCGACCTGGCACTGTCCCGCCGCAACAAGGTTCTGGACAACATGCTGCGTCTGGGCCACATCACACAGGAAGAGCACGATGCCGCACAGGCTGAGCCCATCACGCTTAACGTGACCGAGATTTCGGGCAGTGGCGTCGATGTGTACTCTCAACCCTACTTTGTCTCCTACGTTAAGCAGCTGCTTGAGCAGGAGTTCTCCACCGACGTGCTCTTTAAGGGCGGTCTGACCGTCAAGACCACCATCGACCCCACCATGCAGCAGGTGGCCGAGGAGGCTGTGCGAGCGCAGCTCGACACGCTTTCGCTCGACGGCCTGGACATGGGCATGGTCGTCGTTGACCCCAAGACCGGCTACATCAAGTGCATGGTGGGCGGCTACGACTACAACGCCGACGAGAATCACGTGAACCACGCTACGGCAAAGCGCCCCGTGGGCTCCACGTTTAAGGCCTTTACGCTGGCAACTGCCATCCAAAACGGCATGAACCCCAACGTCACCCTCAACTGCAACTCGCCTCTTACAGCCAAGGGCACCACGACCAAGGTGCAAAACTATGCCAACCAGAGCTATGGCAACATCACGCTTAAGCAGGCAACGGCATACTCATCCAACACCGGCTACATTCAGGTGGCAGAAGCCATCGGCAACAACAAGATCATGTCGCTCGTCAAAAAGCTCGGCATCGATCCCGCCAAGGACAATATCGAGGACGTTCCCGTCATGACGCTCGGCACCGGGTCCATCTCGCCGCTCGAGATGGCATCGGCCTACGCCACTTTTGCCAACGGCGGCTATTATCGCCAGCCGATCGCCATCACTGAGATCGACTCGCGTACCGGCTCGGTTCTGTACCAGCACACCGACAATCCCTCACAGGTACTTACCGAGGGCGAGGCCGCCGCGGTCACCGATGTTCTGTCCGGCGTCATGAAGGGCGGCGGTACGGGTGCTGCCGGCGCCCTGAGCGTCAACCAGCCCTATGCCGGCAAGACGGGCACCACCGACAACACCACCAACCTGTGGTTCTGCGGCTATACCCCGCAGCTGGCGTGCGCCCTGTGGACCGGCTATTCCGCGGGCGAGATTCCCATCCAAAAATACGGCACAGACCTGCTGGGCGACAGCACCAACCTGCCTGTCTTTAAGCGGTTTATGAACACCGTTCTGACCGGTACCGAGCGCGAGGAGTTTGCGACCGGAACGGCGCCCACCTACAAGAACAACAGCGTCTGGAAGTTCTACGGCACCAACAACACCAAGAAGACGGAGAACGACGACAAGGACGAGAACGAGGACGAAGAGGAAACCACAACGACGACGACAACGACGACCACGACCACCGAGACCACGGGCGGCGACACCACCGGCGGCACCGGTACGACCGGTGGCTCGACGGGCGGCTCCACTGGTGGTTCGACCGGCGGCGATGGCGGCACGCCTACGCCTACGCCTACGCCTACGCCCACTCCCGACCCCTCGCCCACGCCTGACGATACGGTCGGCTAGAAATTCATCCAGCCATAAGCAACAGGGCCCCCGAGCAGCTTATTAAACTGCTCGGGGGCCTTTTAGTTCGAAGCGGCCTGGTAGGCGATCTTTATACCGGCAGACAAAAAAAGGGGGGTACCGACCAACGTCGATACCCCTTACAAGCCACTATGTCAGCGCGCACAGTGCCGAGCGCACGACCCGCACGCCTACTTGCGAGAATTGCTCAGCTTATTGATCAGCGCCTCAAGACGCTCGCCGTCCTCGGCCGTCTGGGCAATAACCAAAATCGTATCGTTGCCGGCAAGCGAGCCAAGCACATCGGGCAGCTCTGCCGCATCAACAGCGGCGGCGATGCCGGAAGCCGTGCCAGGCTGAGCCTTGATCATAACCAGATTATCGGTGCGCAGAACGCCCGTTACGAGCTCGGAAACCATACGCTGCAGGTGCAGGTCCTCTGCCAGAACATAGATGCCCTCAGGGAGCTTACGCAGCCCCATGTCGGCAATATCGCGAGAGACAGTCGCCTGCGTGCAATCAAAGCCCATAGCGCGGAGCTCATCGACCAGCACGCGCTGCGTGCGGACGTCCTTATTGCGCACAATATCTCTAATGGCATCCTGGCGCCCATTGCGTTTTTTAGCCATACAAACCCTCTCTCCAAAAGATGGCGGAGACAATCAATCAGTGATTGAATAGTTTAACGCTATTTGAAGGCTTTTGTGTATAAGAACGCATTTCGAAACAATTCTATGCAAATTTGTTTCGAAATGAGCCGTTTAGGCGGTTTTTACGCCCGTCCGGTTGAGAAAAGCTGCCAGATGCGTACACATCACGCAGCGCGCGGGCTTGGCACTGGCGATCGGCCCAAACAACAGACCGAGTCCCCGATGGTTGTCCTTGAGCGCGGCGACCATCTGACGGGTTCGAGGCGCCTCGAGCATATCACGCATGCGGGCGGAACGCTCAATTGACGACACCCCATGCGGGCTCAGACACAAATTCTCGATGCAGGCGACCAGTCCGGCAAAGTAGAACTTTTGGCTTGCCAGCTTGAGCCGACCACCGCTATCTGCTTCCGAGAGTGAGTCCGCAAGCTCGTCGAGCGCTCGAGTGTCATCGGATATCCTGGCATACATGGTGGGATCAAAGGCATCTGTAAGCTTAGGTGCCACCGCGTGGAAACAAGCGTCGCCGCAGCCGGACACGAATCGTGCCTGCGAGAGCGCATAAGCCATAAACTCAACCGTACGGTACGCCTTGCCGCGCGACAGGCATGCCTCAAACAGCGGACGGCTATACATCGCGCCAGAGGTCTGAGCGACTAGGCCGCCCAAAATCAACTGGGGCAGCCCAGTCACCATAGAAGACTCGTCTTCTATGGCAATAGAGGCAGCATCCAAGACGCGCGAATGACGCTCGCGATGCGCATCGTATCGATCGAGCGACACCGAGGGGAACACCATGTCTGCCGCAGTATCGCACGCGATATCGACCATCTTGGAAAGGGCCTGCGGAGCAAACCACTCATCGGCGTTCATGGCGATGATGTGAGAGCCGCGCGAGGCATCAAAACCGGCACGAATACAAGCGCCGCGCTTCGCGTCCTCGACGTCAATCAAATCAATATGGATGTCCCTGTCGGCAGCAACTTGAAGCGAATGGCGCACACCGGGCGCAGCATCGCGGCAAACAACGACAATCTGCAAATCGTAGAGGTCTTGGTTCTGGATACTCTCGAGCGCACGCATCGCATAGCTGGGCGAACCTTCTACCACAAGGATCACCGAAAGTCGCGGATGCGAGCCACGTCGAACCAAGTTATCCGTCCTCTCGACAGCAATGAATCAAACCGTGGTTCATGGTACACCCCGACAATAAAAGCAATTAGACACCGGTTGTATTGCACGCCAAGAACAGATGTTGCACACGCGCAGCCCACAGATGACGGGTGTCGACGCACGACGCGTCGAGCCCTCCCCTAGTCGAGCACGACGAGCTCGGCGGGATCGTAATCCACGCCCATAAACGTAAGGCCGCAGGCAGGAGCCGTGGGGCCCGCAGCGGTACGGTCGCAAGCATCGATGACCTCGCGCATCCACTCGGGTTCACGGCGATGCATGCCAATCTCGACAAGCGTGCCCACGATCGTGCGGACCATCGAATGCAGAAACGCATTGCCCTCGATGGTAAACGTCAGGATGTCCTCGCCAAACGCAACCTCATGGCCAAACTCGGCGCGCATTACGCAGCGGTGCGTAGGTTTGCCCACGGCAGAGGCAACCTTGCAAAAGCTTTTAAAGTCCTGCTCGCCCAAAAGCGCAGGGCAGGCGGCCGCCATCGCATCGACGTCGAGGGGATAGCGATGCCACCACACAGCACCGCGTGACAGCACGGGCCGCGCATCACGATCGGCAATGCGATAGGTGTAAGTGCGAGAGCGCGCGTCAAAGCGCGCAGAAAAGCCCTTACGAGCCTTGTAGACCTCGTTTATGGCGATATCTTTGGGCAGGAGGGCATCCATAGCCCGCAGCCACCTACGGCGCGTTAAAGACAGCTCAGCGTCCGTTACGGGCACGCTGATGTACTGTGCCACCGCGTGCACGCCGGCATCGGTACGCCCCGCACACGTCAGGTCGATCGGGCGGCGAAGCAGTGTCTCGATAGCACGACGAAGCTCGCCCGCAACCGTCGTCTGCCCCGGCTGCTCGGCAAATCCGCTATAGGACGAGCCGTCATAGGCCACGCGAAACACCAACGTGGCATCGAGCTCGGGAATCGAATTGAAATCAGACGGCGCGGTCATGGGCGCTCCCAACAAACAATCAACGGTATCGCGACAAAAAAAGAGGGGTACGCGAACGTACCCCTCGAATATAGCCTATGCAGACGGAATGTCTACTCAGCGGTCTCCTCAGCAGGAGCCTCCTCGGCAGCGGTCTCCTCGACAGCCTCAACCTTCTTGGGAGCAGCGGCCTTCTTGGGGGCCGGAGCAGCCTTCTTGGCCTTAGGCGTGCAAGGCTCGGTGACGAGCTCCATGATAACGATAGGAGCGTTGTCGCCCTTACGGTTACCGAGCTTCATGATGCGGGTGTAACCGCCGTTGCGGTCCTGCCACATGCCCTGGGCAGCCTTGTCGAAGATCTCGGCAACGAGCTGCTTATCGCCGAGCTTGGCGATGGCCAGACGACGAGAGTGCAGGTCGCCCTTCTTGGCCCAGGTGATGATCGGCTCGACGACCGAACGCAGCGCCTTAGCGCGGGTCTCGGTGGTCTTGATGCGGTCGTTCTCGAAGAGGGCCTTGGCCAGGCTCTTCTTCATGGCCTTGGTGTGGCTCGCATCGGTGCCGAGCTTCAGGCCCTTCTTAACGTTGTGACGCATGGTCTAGTTTCTCCTCAAATATGCGAAGCATTAAGCCTTCAGGCTCAGGCCCATGGACTCAAGCTTGTCCTTCACTTCCTCGATCGACTTAACACCGAAGTTACGGATGTTCAGCAGATCGTTCTCCGAGAACTCAACGAGCTGACGGACCGAGTGAATGCTGGCGCGCTTAAGGCAGTTGTAGGAACGGACGGAAAGGTCCAGATCCTCGATCTGCTTGTCCAGCTCGGCGTTGTCGTTGGTGACCTCGGGAGCGAAGATCGAAGCCTCCTCCTCGACCTCGGGGGTCTCGGCAAGGTTCATAAAGGCGGCCATATGCTGGTTGATGATATTGGCAGCCTGGACCACGGCGTCGCGCGGGGCGATGGAACCGTTGGTCTCGATCTCGAGGACAAGGCGGTCGTAGTCGGTGTGCTGACCGACACGGCAAGCCTCAACGAGCTTGGCGCAACGGGACACCGGCGAGTACAGCGAGTCGACGTGGATCACACCGATGGGATCGTTGTCGCGCTTGTTAGCCTCGCCAGAGACATAGCCGCGGCCATAGCCGATGCGCATGCTCATGGTGAGATGGCCACCCTCGGTGAGCGTAGCAATATGCTGCTCGGGGTTGACCAACTCAAACTCGGACGGAATAAAGAAGTCCGCACCGGTGACCTCGCAGGGGCCGTCAACCGAGATGGTGGCGGTCGCCTCGTCGGTCGTGCCGAGAGCCCTGAAGACAAGACCCTTGACATTCAGGACGATGTCGGTGACATCCTCGACCATGTTAGGGATGGTCATGAACTCGTGCTGCGCACCATCGATCTGAATAGCCTCGACGGCTGCACCCTCGAGCGAGGACAGAAGAACGCGACGAAGGGAGTTACCCAGCGTATCGCCGTAGCCACGCTCGAGCGGCTCGACGGAGACACGAGCAGACGTCTCGTTGATCTCTTCGACCTGAACCTGAGGCCTAATGAATTCTGACATGTATTACCTCCAGCCTCAGCAGCCCGGATGGACTACTTAGAGTAGAGCTCGACGATGAGCTGCTCGTTGATATCACCGCTGATCTGCTCACGCGTCGGCAGAGCGAGCACGTTACCAGACAGCTTCTCGATATCGACCTCGAGCCAGCCAGGGACCTCAAAGCGCTCGGAGGAAATCAGAGCCTCCTTGATGGGGAGGAGGTCACGGAACTTCTCGCCGACAGCGACGACGTCGCCGGCCTTGACGCGGTAGGACGGGATGTCCACGCGCTTGCCGTTCACGGTGAAGTGACCGTGACGGACGGACTGACGAGCCTCTTTGCGGGTGCGGGCGAAGCCAAGACGGAAGACGACGTTGTCGAGGCGAGACTCAAGGATGATCATGAGGTTCTCACCGGTGACGCCGTTCATCTTACGGGCCTTGTTGAAGTAGCCGTGGAACTGCTTCTCCAGAACGCCATAGATGAACTTGACCTTCTGCTTCTCACGCAGCTGCATGCCGTACTCAGATTCCTTGCGACGGCGCTTGGGCTGACGGATAGATTCCTTCTTGCTGCTGTAACCGAGCTCAGCGGGATCGATCCCGAGCTGACGGCAGCGCTTAAGAACAGGAGTCCTGTCGATTGCCATATTGATACGATCCTTTCAGTTACACGCGGCGACGCTTCTTGGGGCGGCAGCCGTTGTGCGGAATGGGGGTCTTGTCCTGGATGCTCGAGACCTCGAGGCCAGCAGCCTGGAGGGAGCGGATGGCGGTCTCACGACCGGAGCCGGGGCCCTTGACGAAGACGGAAACCTTCTTCATACCGTGCTCCATGGCCTGCTTGGCAGCAGCCTCGGCAGCCATCTGGGCAGCGAACGGCGTGGACTTACGGGAGCCCTTGAAGCCCACCTGGCCAGCCGACTTCCAGGAAATGACGTTGCCCTGGGGATCGGTGATCGAAACGATCGTGTTGTTGAACGTAGAACGAATGTGAGCCTGGCCCACGGAAATGTTCTTACGGTCCGCGCGCTTCAGACGGGCAGCGCGAACGTTCTTCTTAGCAGTAGCCATCTATCTAGCGCTCCTTATTTCTTCTTCTTAGCACCGATCTGACGCTTCGGGCCCTTGCGGGTACGAGCGTTAGTGTGGGTGCGCTGGCCGCGGACCGGGAGGCCCTTGCGGTGACGAAGGCCGCGGTTGCAGCCGATGTCCATAAGGCGCTTGACGTTCTGGTTGCGCTCACGGCGGAGGTCGCCCTCAACCATGATCTGATTCTTATCGATATAATCGCGGATGGCGTTAACCTCATCCTCGGTGAGGTCCTTAACGCGCGTATCCACGTTAACGTTGCACTCGACGCAAATCTTCGTCGCAGTGGTGCGGCCGATGCCGTAAATGTAGGTCAGACCGATCTCAACGCGCTTCTCACGCGGGAGGTCGACACCATTAATACGGGCCAACGTAGTCTCCTCTCTTAACCCTGACGCTGCTTATGACGGGGGTTCTCGCAAATGACGAGGACCTTGCCATGGCGCCTAATGATTTTGCACTTATCGCACATCTTCTTGACCGAAGGACGTACCTTCATCGTTCTTCCTTTCGGTAGCGCTCAAACTACTTCCCTACTATCTACTCGCCCAGCCGCAGGCGTTTAAAACTATGGCTGGTCTTCACACGCAAACCGACCGTAGGTTGAGCTAAGCCTGCAGTCGGAAAAGAGCGTGTATGCGTGTCGCTATTTATAGCGATAGGTGATGCGACCGCGGGTCAGGTCGTACGGGGAAAGCTCCACGACAACCCTGTCACCGGGGAGAATGCGGATGTAATTCATTCGGATCTTGCCAGAAATGTTGCACAGAACCGAATGACCGTTCTCGAGCTCGACCTTAAACATGGCGTTGGGCAGCGGCTCCTTTACCGTACCCTCGAGCTCAATTGCGTCTTCCTTCTTCACAAGCAATCATCTTTCTCTAGAAAACGACAGCGATTGAGTATTCTACAATACGCATGCACGTATCGTAATATCTTCGTAATGGCTCCACAACTACGTGGAACTTGTTACATTTCTCCGCCCTGCAAGGGACACCAAGCACCTTGGGCATCGGTGGTAAGAATCACCGGACCGTCATTGGTAATGGCGACGGTGTTCTCATAATGCGCGGCGGGCAGGTGGTCGTTGGTCGTAACGATCCAACCATCGGAGCCCGTGCTCACATGGTTGGAACCCATCGTAACCATCGGCTCGATGGCGATGACCATGCCGGCCTGGAGACGAACGCCCCTCCCCTTCTTTCCATAGTTAGGAACGTTGGGGTCCTCGTGCATCACGCGGCCAATGCCATGGCCCACATAATCACGAAGCACGCCGTAACCGTGAGACTCGGCGAGGGACTGAACGGCATAACCGACGTCCCCGATATGGTTACCGGGAACAGCCTGCTCAATGGCAGCCTTAAGGCAATCGCGCGTGACCTCGCACAAAGCCTTGGCTTCGGGCGTGGGGGTGCCGACGAAAAACGTCCAAGCGTTATCGCCGACCCAACCGTCAACGACAGCTCCCGTATCAATGGAGATGATATCGCCATCGCGCAGGATCATGTCGGGGTTGGGAATACCGTGAACCACGGCATCGTTGATCGATGCGCAGATGGTTCCCGGGAACCCGCCGTAGCCCTTAAAGGCCGGGGTGCCGCCATGCATGCGGATAATCTGCTCCGCGAGCTGATCGAGCTCAAAAGTCGAAACGCCGGGGCGCACCATGGCTCCAACGTGGCGGAGCGCCATCTTAGATAGCGCTCCTGCCTTCTTCATCTGCTCGATTTGCGTTGCAGACTTAATCTTGATCATAGACCGAGAGCCTCTTTGACATCCCCGTACACGGTCTCACGAGCCTGGTCACCGTTGACCGACTTGAGCAGACCCTGGCCACGATAGTAGTCGACGAGCGGGCTCGTGGACTTCTCGTAGACGTCGAGACGGTTCTTGATGGTCTCGGGCTTGTCGTCATCGCGCTGATACATCTCGCCTGCGCACTTGGGGCAAGTAGCATCGGCAGCGGTGCCGGTGTAACCGCAGGCGCGGCAGGTGCGACGCGAAGACAGCCGATCGATAATGACCTCGGGGGCCACATCGACCAGAAGGGCACAGTCGATCTCGCGACCCATGGCGGAGAGCTCGGAATCGAGCGTCACGGCCTGGGCGGTGTTGCGCGGGAAGCCGTCGAGGATGAAGCCCTGCTGGGCGTCATCGGCGGCAAGGCGCTCCTTGACAAGGTCGATCACGAGCTGGTCGGGAACGAGCTCGCCAGCGTCCATGTACTTCTTAGCCTGAATACCAAGCTCGGTGCCGCCCTTGACGGCAGCACGCAGCAGGTCGCCCGTGGAAATGTGAGCGACGCCAAACTCGGCGACGAGCTCCTGTGCGACGGTGCCCTTGCCGGCACCCGGAGCTCCGAGCAATACGAGGTTCATGAGCAATCCTCCTCTAGCCTATTTAAAGAATCCATCGTAATCATACATCTTGATCTGGCCTTCGAGCTTATCGACTGTGTCGAGCACGACGCCGACCATGATGAGGATGGACGTGCCGCCAAATGCCTGGATCAGATGGTTACCCGTGAAGGAGAAGATGATCGAAGGCACGATGGCGATGAGCGCCAAAAAGACAGCGCTGGGAAGCGTAATCTTGTTGAGCGCGTTCTTGATGTAGGCCGCGGTAGCCCTACCCGGACGCACGCCCGGAATAAAGCCGCCCTGCTTCTTAAGGTTGTCGGCCGTGTCATCGGGGTTGAACACCATGGAGGTGTAGAAGTACGCGAAGAACACGATGAGGACAACGTTAAGCACCCAATTGAGCCAACCGGTCGAAAGCGCGGAGGCAACTGCCTGAATCCAGCCGATGCCGGGGAAGAACACGGCAATCTGAGCCGGGAAGTACAGCAGCGCCGAAGCGAAGATGATCGGCACGACGCCCGCGGTGTTGACCTTGATGGGCAGGTAGGTGGTCTGGCCACCCATCATGCGACGGCCCACGACGCGCTTGGCGTAGGAGACCGGAATGCGGCGCTGGCCGCGCTCAAGGAAAACGATCAGCGGGATGACCAGCAGGATGATGGCGCAGATGATCACCATGGTGATGATGCCACCGGCATTGCCCTCGGTGCTGGAGAAGATTGCCTGCGGCAGACCGGCCATGATGTTCGCGAAGATGATCAGCGACATGCCATTGCCGATACCGCGCTGGGTAATGAGCTCACCAATCCACATGATCAGCATGGCGCCCGCAGTGAGCGTGCCGACGATCATGAGGTCGAAGATGATCTCGGGAGCGCCGGCGCCATTAAAGCTGATGCCGAAGCTCTTAAAGAGGAAGAGGTAACCCACGGAGTTGAGGATTGCCAGAGCCAGGGTGAGGTAACGCGAATACTGCGTAATCTTGGTCTGACCGACCTCGCCCTCGCGGGCAAGCTCATGCAGGGAAGGCACGACGGCCTGGAGCATCTGGAGGATGATCGAGCTGGTGATGTAAGGCATGATGCCCAGCGAAAACACCGACACATAGCTCAACGCGCCGCCAGAGAAAAGATTCAGGAGGGCCATAGCACCTGCGGCGACCGAATTGTTATCGGTCGAGAAAAGGCCCAGCATCCCCTGGAAGGGAATGCCGGGCACAGGAACGTGCGCACCAATGCGGTACACGACGAGCATAGCTATGGTAAAAAGAATCTTTTCGCGCAATTCTTTGATGCGGAAAGCATTCTTAAGACCATTTAGCACGGCAGCTCGACCTTTCCGCCGGCGGCCTCGATCTTGGCCTGCGCAGAAGCGCTGACCTTGTCGACCTTGACCGTGAACTTCTTGGTGAGCTCACCATTGCCGAGCACCTTGACGGGCTCGAACTCGCTCTTGGTGATGCGAGCGGCCTTAAGAGCGGCACCGTCAATCACAGCGCCGTCCTCGAACTTGCGCTCGAGACGCTCAACGTTAACAGCGGTGTACTCGATACGACGGGGGTTGCGGAAGCCCGGAAGCTTGGGCAGGCGCATAGCCAGCGGAGTCTGGCCACCCTCGAAGCCGGCACCCTTGGTGCCGCCAGAGCGGGAACCCTGGCCCTTCTGACCGCGGCCAGAAGTGGTGCCGTGACCCGAAGAATTGCCACGGCCGACGCGCTTGCGGTTCTTAGTGGAACCGGGCGCGGGAGTAAGATCGTGAAGCTGCATTTGCTACTCCTCTACAATCTCGACAAGGTGCTTGACCTTGAAGATCATGCCGCGGACGGACTCGTTGTCAGCAATCTCGCGAACCTCGCGGATCCTGTGGAGACCGAGGGCACGGACAGTACGGACCTGGTCCTGCTTGCAACCGTTGGTGCTGCGGACCTGCTTGATCTTGATGGTGTCAGCCATGCTTAGTTCTCCTTACCGACGAACATCTCGGAGACCGTCAGGCCACGGCGAGCCGCGACGTCCTCAGGGCTGGAGAGCTCCTTGAGGCCCTCGACGGCAGCCTTGATGATGTTGAGGCCGTTGTCGGTACCGAGGGACTTGGACAGGACGTTCTTGATGCCAGCAAGCTCGAAGAGGGGACGCACAGCGCCGCCGGCGATAACGCCGGTACCCTCGACAGCGGGCTTGATGATGATGCGGCCGGCACCAAAGTGACCGAGAACCTCGTGCGGAATGGTGCCCTGATCGGTCACCGGCACGTGGAACATGTTCTTCTTGGCATCGAGAGACGCCTTGGAGATGGCCATGGGCACCTCAGCGGACTTGCCCATGCCAACGCCGACGTTGCCCTTGCCGTCGCCAACGACGACGAGAGCGACGAGGCTCATGCGACGACCACCCTTGACGGTCTTCGACACGCGGTTGATGTAAACGACGCGCTCCTCGAACTCGGAGGCCTCGCGCTGCTGCTTCTGATTACGAGCCATGTGCTACATACCTCCTAGAACTCGAGACCGGCGGCACGAGCACCGTCGGCGAGGGCCTTGACGCGGCCATGGTAGATACGGCCACCGCGATCGAAGGCGACCTTGGTGATGCCGGCCTCGATGGCGCGCTTGCCAACGAGCTGACCGACCTTCTCCGCAGCCTCCTTGTTCGAGGTGTGGGTGCCCTTGAACTCGGCCTCGAGGGTCGAGGCAGAGACGAGCGTCAGGCTGGAGCCCTTGCTGTCGTCGATGATCTGGGCATAGATGTTGGCGTTAGTACGGGTCACGCGAAGACGCGGACGCTCGGAGGTACCCGAGACCTTGCCGCGAACACGACGCTGACGACGCTTGAGGCCTTCCAGCTTCGCCTTATGCTTGTTCATACGTAAACTCCTAAAAAGGTTGATCTTGCCAGCACCTGACGGGGTGCTGGTCTTATGCGAGTGAGTCGGTTACGACTACTTGGCGGCCTTACCCAGCTTGCGGCGGATGTGCTCGCCAACGTAGTGGATACCCTTGCCCTTGTAAGGCTCGGGAGGACGATGGCCGCGGATCTCAGCGGCGATCTGACCGACCTGCTGCTTGTTGATACCCTTGACGTTCACGTGGGTGTTGTCGGGAACCTCGAAGGTGATGCCCTCGGGAGCCTCGACGATCACGGGGTGCGAGAAGCCCAGGGAGAACTCGAGGTTCTTGCCCTTCTGCTGCACGCGGTAACCAACGCCGGCGAGCTCGAGCTTCTTCTCGAAGCCCTCGGAAACGCCAACAACCATGTTGTGGATGAGGGCACGGGTGAGGCCGTGGCGGGCACGGGTCTCACGCTCGTCGTCGGGACGGGAAACGGTGAGGACGTTGTCCTCGACGTTGATAGCGAGCTTCTCAAAAACATCGAGCTCGAGCTGGCCCTTGGGGCCCTTGACGACAACGTTGTTGCCGTTGACTGCCACTTCGACTCCGGCGGGAATCTGGACAGGCTTATTACCGATACGAGACACGGTGATCTCCTTTCCTTCTACCTACCGAGCGAATTACCAGACGTAAGCGATGATCTCGCCGCCGACGTTGTGCTTGCGAGCATCGCGGTCGGTCATGACGCCATGGCTGGTGGAAATAATGGCGGTACCAAGGCCACCGCGGACGCGGGGCATGTCGGCAACGCCGGTGTACTTACGCAGGCCCGGCTTGGAAATGCGGCGGATGCCGTTGATGACCTTAGCCTTCTTGGGACCATACTTAAGCGTGATGTGCAGAGTCTTCTGGGGAACGGTGTCCTCGACATCGTAGCCCTCGATGTAGCCCTCCTCGTGCAGAACACGAGCGATCTCGACGAGCTTCTTGCTGCTCGGCATGGAGACCGTGGCCTTGTTCACAGAGTTAGCGTTACGGATGCGCGTAAGCATATCTGCGATCGGGTCTGTAAGGTTCATACAGATTCTCCTTCGTTCTTGATGAACACGTGCTCTTGGTTCTTCGCCGCCCTTAACGGCAAAGCCTTTTTAGCGCGTTTTCCCTGTTCCAAACTGATGCTTGAAACGCTGGTAGTGACTTACCAGCTGGCCTTCTTAACGCCGGGAAGCTCGCCCTTGAGTGCAAGCTCGCGGAAGCAGACACGGCACAGGCCGAACTTGCGGTACACAGAGTGCGGACGGCCGCAGCGCTGGCAGCGCGTGTACTCACGAGTAGAGAACTTCTGCTTGCGATTGCACTTGACGATCATCGATGTCTTAGCCACTTATATCCTCCTCACATAGAGTATTGTTCGCCCCAAGCGCCGCCCCCTTGTGGGAACGGCGCTTATAGGGCAGGTGAACCTATTTCTTGAACGGGAAACCGAAGGCGTCCAGAAGGGCCTTGGCCTCCTCATCGGTGTTGGCGGTGGTCACGAAAGTGATGTCCATACCACGCTGGTGATCGACGGAGTCGAAGTCGATCTCGGGGAAGATGAGCTGCTCGGTGACGCCCATGGAGAAGTTACCACGGCCGTCGAAGCTCTTGGCGGAGATGCCGCGGAAGTCGCGGATACGGGGGATCGCGACGGAGGTCAGACGATCGAAGAACTCCCACATACGGTCGCCACGCAGGGTAACCTTGCAGCCGATCGGCATACCGGCGCGCAGGCGGAAGGTAGCGATGGACTTGCGGGCACGGGTGATCATCGGCTGCTGGCCGGTGATGGCGCGCAGGTCGCGCACGGCACCGTCGATGGCCTTGGAATCGGTAGCGGCCTCGCCGACACCCATGTTCACGACGATCTTCTCAAACTTGGGGATCATCATGACGTTCTCGTACTGGAACTTGTCCTGAAGCTGCTGCTTGACCTCGTTGTTGTACTTGGTCTTCAGACGCGGCACATACTTCTCTTCTGCCATTGTTCACTCCTTCTTGGGGTTTTAAGCACGGGGCGTGGCCACGATGGGTTGTCCTCGTGCCTCCTGGCTGCATCCGCGCCGCTCATGGCATTTCGCGGTTTGGACTCGACGCAGCAGGAGCCGACAAAACAATCGGTACTATACGCGCATCGGGAGCGTATTTCCAGAAAAACCTCGTCTGCCTGCACAACTCCACAACTCCCCCGCACAAATGGGTCCCAACAAGCAGTTGCGGTGAAATAGGGACTGTTGGGCGGCCTAACAGGCTTAAACAATCCGTATTTCACCGCAACTTATTGGTGGGGATGCGATTAGCGCTTGCGGGGGACGAGCTTGGTGCGGCGCAGGTGGATCATCTCGGCGGCAATGGAGATAGCGATCTCCTCGGGATCCTCGGCCTCGATGGCAACGCCGATCGGCAGGTGCAGCTCGTCGATCTGGTCCTGCGTAAAGCCCTCCTGCTCCAAGCGGGCGCGCACAAAGGCCGTCTTGCGACGCGAGCCCAAGCAGCCCAGATAGGCGGGTTTGGCACGCATGGCCTGAATCACCACGTCGATATCGGACTTGTGACCCGCCGTGGCGACGACCACCAGGTCGCGCGGGCCGATGGGGCACTGCTTGCTCAGGCTCTTGTAGTCGACCAGACGACGGTCGTAGACACCGGGCACCCAATCGGGGGTCAGCGTGCCGGGGCGGTCGTCGCACGCCACGACGGCAAAGCCCGCCGCCGTAAGCACCCGCGCCGTCGCGGCGCCCACGTGGCCGCAGCCAAAGATATAGGTCAGGCCCTCGGGGCAGAGCGTCTCGATGTGCGCCGCGGGAATCTCAGAGGCCGCGTTGGTGTAGGTGACCTTACTCCCCTCCTCCACCAGCGAAAGCTCGGGGCAGCCCGTAATGGTGCGGCGTGATTCCTCACCATGGTATTCAGCAGCGTCGCTTTCGAGCGCGCTTGCGATAAACGGCTCAAAGTCGATGACGAAGTCGCCGATGCGTCGATACGCCAAGACGTCGGCAATTTCCTGGAACAACGGTGCCTTGGTCGCGTCCAGGTGCAGATAGCACAGGCAGATGGCTCCGCCGCAGATCATGCCGGTATCGGAGTTCTCGCCGCCCATGGTGTAGCGGACCAGACGCGACTGTCCCGCGCTCAGGAGTTCGCGCGCCTCATCCAGCGCAAAGAGCTCAATCTTGCCGCCGCCGATAGTGCCCGCCTGGCCACCGTCAGCAAAGACGGCCATCCAGGCGCCCACGCCGCGCGGCGACGACCCCGCCGTGCCGGCCACGACCACGAGCTCGCACGTCTCGCCAGCACGCAGGGCGGCAAGCGCAGCATTCACCACATCGAGCTTTTCCATTGCAATTTCCTATCCCTGGAATACACCAGTGAGCATGGCGAGTGCCTCGAGCACACCGCCGCCGACCGACGTCGCCTTGTCCGAAATGTAGTTGATATAGCTGGCATCGCCGCGCGGATCGACATCGGCGCATTTAAAGCCCTCAGTCACCTGCACGCCGTTCGCCAAAAGCCCGCGCAGACAGCCGTCGATCTGCGTGCACATGGGCGAATCGCCCGCGTAGCCAATCACGTCTCCGGCGCTCACGATGTCGCCGATCGCGCGGTCGGACCGAAACACGCCGGCGGCGGGGCTGTGGATAACGCGCTCTCTGCCATAGCCAGCGATAATGCCCGGCACGCCCGTGTTGGGTTGGGGCGAACCTTGGGTAATGACACGGCCCAGGAAATGCCCGCGCATGGTTTCGACCACGGCGTCGCAGTCAACCGGCGCGGTAAAGCCCGGCCCCACGGCGATAACGGCAGGCGCCATGTCGCGCGTGGTGCCCAAGTTACGCTTGGCCAGAATCGCGTCGACCACAGCCGCGGGCTTCAGTTCGTCGAGCATCTTGGCTTGGGGGTCCACCACAACGGCGACGTCTCCAGCCCCGGTAATCTCAAGCGCCTCGGCCGACGTCTGCGCCAAGCGGGCGCGAATGCCCTCGACCTGGACCTCGCCCAGGCGAATGGCCTCGCAAAAACTGATTGTGCGACGGATGCACGTGGGGACCGCGATATCGGCCATGACAACCGACACGCCAGCACGTACCAGACGGGCAGCGACACCCGTGGCGATATCGCCAGCGCCGCGAACATAAACGAGCATTCCCGGGGCACCTCCCTGTGCTACGGTTTGAGCAGAGCAAAAGCGGTTCGACCGCTACTCTGATGATTATTTATTATCACAGTATTATACGGCGGTGAACAGATGGAAACGGTTAGCGGCAATCTTGTCTCGGCGCTCAGGATCGAGCCGGGCATTACCGCGATTATCGGCAGCGGTGGCAAGTCGACCTTGCTAAAGACGCTCGGCCTTGAGCTTATGCGCGCTGGCGGCCGCGCGCTCCTCTGCACCACCACGCATATGTTCCCCGTCGCCGGTGTGCCGTGGGACGGGTCGAGCCGTCGCCTGGACGCCGTGCCTTGGAAGCCGGGCGCCTCGCATGCCCCCGGTTGCACCTGCGAGGCATGCGCGGGACTTGCGCGCGGAAGCATCTGCCAGGCAGGCGTCTTGGACCCAGAGACAGGCAAGCTCTCCTCCCCTGCCGAGCCGCTCGACCAGCTGGCGCAGCACTTTGACTATGTATTGGCCGAGGCAGATGGCAGCAAGCGACTCCCGCTCAAGGCGCATGCCGCCTGGGAGCCGGTAATTCCCGCCACCACGGCAAACGTTGTCTGGGTCGTCGGCGCCTCGGGGCTGGGCAAACCCATCAACGAGGCCGTCCACCGCCCCAAGCTCTTTTGCGAGCGCTGCGGCTGCAAGCTCACCGACATCGCCACGCCCGAGCGCGTCGCCCAGGTGCTCAATGCCGAGATGCAGGCGCTGAAACTCCGCACCGCACGCGTTATGCTCAACCAAGTCGACACGCTCAGCGACCCCACGATGGCCGACCGCTTCGAGGCAGCCCTCGGCCGCCCCATCGTCGCCACCAGCCTCAAATAGCCGGCCCCAGCCTCCGCAGTTGCGGTGAAATACGGACTGTTTGGCCGCCTGACGGCCGCAAACAGTCCGTATTTCACCGCAACTGCGGAGGGGGTCCGGCGCTCCCCTGTTAGCGGGGCACGTAGCGGCCAGGTTGGGCTCCGGTGGGCTCGCCGTCGTGTGCCGCCAGCACGCCGTTCACAAACACGGCCTTGGCGCGGCCATGTGCCTCAAAACCCTCGAGCGGCGTGTAGTCCACAGCCTGATGCTGCGTCGCCGC
Organism: uncultured bacterium; assembly: GCA_905216145.1. Classification (GTDB taxonomy): domain Bacteria; phylum Actinomycetota; class Coriobacteriia; order Coriobacteriales; family Coriobacteriaceae; genus Collinsella. Next base: position 72,460 of record CAJMST010000001.1, read on the forward strand.
GCTAATGGTCCAGCGCGCCTTGGGATCCCACACGCACACGTCGGCATCGGCGCCCTCGGCAAGACAGCCCTTGCGCGGATACATGCCAAAGACGCGCGCCGGGTTCTCGCTCATCAAGCGGCACAGATCCTCGGGTCCCAGCTGGCCCTCAAAGCTCGTGGCAATCGCGACGGGACGATGCTCAACGCCGGGCCCGCCGTTGGGAATCGCGCGGAAATCGTCGCGCCCGCGGTCCTTTTGCCCGTGCAGGTTAAAGCTGCAATGATCGGTCGCAATAGTATCGATCTCGCCGGCCACAAGCGCCTCGCGCAGCGCGGCACGGTCGCCGGCATGGCGCAGTGGCGGGCTCATCACATACTTGGCACCCGCAAAGCCGTCCTCGCCCTGCTCCAAGTAGCAAGTATCGTCGAGCATCAGATACTGAGGGCAGGTCTCGACATAGATGTTCTTCTGCCCGCGCGCTTTGGCAGCGCGAATGGCCTCGAGCCCCAGCTTGGTCGAAAGGTGCACCACATTGACTGGAGCGTCCCCGGCCAGGTGCGCCAGATACAGCAGACGACTCACGGCCTCGGCCTCGCACACGTCCGGACGGCTGAGCGCATGCCCCTCGGGCCCATGAATCCCCTGCTCGTACACGCGCTTCTGCAGTTCATTCACCAGCGTACCGTTCTCGCAATGCACGCACAGGATGCCGCCCGCGCGCTTGAGTTCCTCCAGCACCTCGAGCGTCTCGGCGTCGTCCAGGCGCAGGTGGTCATAGGCAAAGTAGGTCTTGAACGACGACACGCCCGCCTCGCGCATGGCCGAAAGATCGGCGCGGTTGCGTTCATTCCACTCGGCGAGTGCCATATGAAACGCGTAGTTGGCCGTGCAGGTTCCGTCGGCGCGGCGATGCCACTCGGCCAAGGCATCGGGCATGGTCACGCCGCGATCGGCCGTCGCGTAGTCCACGATGGTCGTCGTACCGCCGCAGGCAGCCGCACGCGTACCGGTCTCAAAGCTATCGGCCGTCCAATCCATGCCAGTCCAGCACTGCATGTGCGTGTGGCCGTCGATAAAGCCGGGGAACACCCAACAGTCGGTGGCGTCCTGGACGGTATCGCCCTCGCCCGGCTCGATTGCCGCGGCAATCCGCACAATCTTATCGCCCTCCATGGCAAGATCGGCGCGGCGAAGCCCCTGGGGCGTCACGAGCGCGCCGTTTTTGATGATGATCATAATTGCTCCTTATTGATTGATGCAGTTGGCCACGCGATCAAAATACGAGCAGGCGGCGATATGCTCCGTTATGCGTTGCTGTCCCTTGGCGGTATCGACGTCCCACAGCTCGTAGGCACGCGCCTCGACCAGCACCACGTCGGTACGGTCCTTGAGGATCGAACCGCCGCCGTCCTTGCCCTCAAGACACATAAGTGCATCGAACAGTTCCGCCGGAAAGAGCACCGGGCTCGAAGGCTCACCGTTGCACGCAAGACGCACCGGATGTTTGCGGCCACACTCGTCAAACGCACGAACCATAGCCTCAAAAGAACCCGAACTCACGAGCGGCTGGTCGCCCGGCAAAAAGAGGCAACCTTTCCAGTTGCGTTCGACTCCCCATGAAAGGCCCGCACGGACGCTTTCGCTGCGCAGCTCGCCATCGTGCAGCACGCACGGGCAATGCTTGTCCTCGCAAATCTGAGCGACCTCGGGCCAACGCGTCGAAACCACGACGTCAAAGCCCCGGGGCACCGAATCGATGGTCCGGGCAATCAGCGGCTCGCCATAGATATCGGCAAGCATCTTGTTAGAGCCAAACCGCTTGCCCTCGCCCGAAGCCATAATGACGCATCCAAGTTTCATGGTGATACCTCCCCTGAAACCATCGTACCCATAACTCGCGCCGCGGGCATCCACATCGAAAGCGCTTATCCCGCACGCCCACGATGCAAAAAGGGGGCACCCCGCCGGTTGGCAGAGCGCCCCCTTTACATGGCTTACCTCAGCCCGGCTTTAGGCCTGGAGCCAACGGGCGGTGTTACGCTCGTCGAGGGCCTTGAGGGTAGCGGCGGGATCGGCAACCTTCTGCAGGAACATCATGGCAGCGATGGCGTACGGCTTGTAGCTGGCCTCCTTGTACATGCCCACGCGGTGCATGTCGAAGACGTCGGCGTTAACCTCGCCGTGCTCGCAGGAGACACCGGAGATGTCGGCGGGCAGCGGGTGCATAAAGATGGTGTCCTGGCCGTTGGCGGTCTTCTCCATGAGTTCGGTCGTGGAGCACCAGTCCTGATGGGTGGCGTTCTGGGCGAGCAGCTCCTTCTCGAGCGCTGCGATGCCGGCGTCATCGCCCTCGGCGTACAGGTTAGTACGCTTCTCCATGGCGGCAAACGGAGCCCAGCTCTTGGGGATCACGATGTCGGCGCCCTCGAAGGCCTCGGCCATGGTGTTGACCTGCTTAAAGGTGGTGCCGGACTCGGCGGCATAGCCCTTAGCGCGCTCGACGACCTCGGGCATGAGGTCGTAGCCCTCGGGGTGGGCCAGGGTGACGTCCATGCCAAAGCGGGGCAGCAGGCTGATCAGCGACTGCGGGCAGGACAGCGGCTTGCCGTAAGAGGGCGAATAGGCCCAGGTAACGGCAACCTTCTTGCCCTTGAGGTTCTCGAGGCCGCCAAACTCGTTGATGAGGTAGAGCATGTCGGCAGAGGACTGCGTGGGGTGATCGGAGTCGGACTGCAGGGAGATGAGCGTGGGACGGTGATCCAGAACGCCGTCCTCGTAAGCCTGCTGCACGGACTCGGAGACCTCGGCCATGTAGGCGTCGCCCTTGCCGATGTACATGTCGTCGCGGATGCCGATGACGTCGGCCATGAAGGAGATCATGGTAGCGGTCTCGCGGACGGTCTCGCCGTGAGCGATCTGGGACTTCTTCTCGTCCAGGTCCTGCAGCTCAAGGCCGAGCAGGTTGGCGGCCTTAGAGAAGGAGAAGCGCGTACGGGTGGAGTTGTCGCGGAACAGGGAGACGGCCAGGCCCGAGTCGAAGATCTTGGACGAAACGTTGTTCTCACGCAGTTCGCGCAGGGCGTCGGCGACGATGTAGAGAGCCTTGAGCTCATCGGTGGTCTTGTCCCAGGTGTGCAGGAAGTCGCTGCCGTACATGCCCTTAAAATCGAGGCCGTTCAGCTGCTCGACGAGCTCGGTAAACTTGACGTCCATGGAAATGTCCTTTCTAAAGATGAAAGATCGCAATGAGTAGACGCGCTCCGGCATGCGCGTGTGGCTAGAACATGTAGAGCGCTATGACGAGGACCCGCTACCGTTGAGGAAGCATGGGAGATAACGACCGCGGGCCCCAAGTCAACAGGAGGCGCCGGGGACACGAGCGGCCCCCGGCTCAACAAAATCGAGGAATGGGACTAGTCGATCTTGTTGTTGGTCAGACCGGCGCGGAACACGGTGGCGTCGCCATCGGCCTGGCTCGGATCGTAGAGGTTCAGGGCAGCCACGTACATGGCGGCAGCGGTGACCAGGTCGTCCTTGTAGGTGACCTCGTTGGGAGCGTGAGCCTGAGACTCGGCACCCGGGCCAAAGCCCACGCAGGGGATGCCGTAGCGGCCCTGGATGGAAACGCAGTTCGTGGAGAAGGTCCACTTATCGCACAGCGGGCGACCGGTGCGCTTGTCCATGCTGGGCTCGCAGCCGATACGCTCGTCACCGAACATGGCCTTGTGGGCGTCGACGAGGGCCTTGACGTGCGGAGCGGTCTCCTTGTTGATCCACGTGGGGAAGTAAGCCTCGGTCTCGTAGACCTCGCCGGTCCAGGACGGACGGTCGTACATGTACATGGAGACCTTCACGTCGTCGCCGTACTTCTTGGCGGCCGGCAGGTTACGGATCTCGTCCAGGCAGGACTCCCAGGTCTCGCCGGCGGTCATGCGACGGTCGATGGAGATGGCGCAGGAATCGGCCACGGCGCAGCGGCTGGGGCTGGTGTAGAAGATCTGGCTGACGGTGCAGGTGCCGCGGCCCAGGAAGCGGGCATCCTCGTAGTGCTCGGGGTTGTACTTGGGGTCGAGCATCTTAACGAGACCCTTGATGTCAGTCGACTCGTCGCAGCCGTTGTTGTTGAGGGCGCGGACGTCGGCGATGATGTCGGCCATCTTGTAGATGGCATTGTCGCCGCGGTCGGGAGCAGAGCCGTGGCAGGAAGTGCCGTGAACGTCGACGCGGATCTCCATGCGGCCGCGGTGGCCGCGATAGATGCCGCCGTCGGTGGGCTCGGTGGAAATGACGAACTCGGGCTTAATGCCGTCCTTGTTGTAGATGTACTGCCAGCACATGCCGTCGCAGTCCTCTTCCTGGACGGTGCCGACGACCATGATCTTGTAGCCCTCGGGGATGAGGCCCATGTCCTTCATCATCTTGGCAGCGTAGGTAGCGGAAGCCATGCCGCCCTCCTGGTCGGAGCCGCCGCGGCCGTAAATGATCTCGTCGGTCTCGTAGCCCTCATAGGGATCGGCATCCCAGTTCTCGATGTTGCCGATGCCGACGGTGTCGATGTGGGAGTCGATGGCGATGATCTTGTCGCCCTCGCCCATAAAGCCCATGACGTTGCCCAGGCCGTCGACCTTGACCTCGTCATAGCCAAGGCTCTCCATCTCGGCCTTGATGCAAGCGACAACCTCACCCTCCTCGCAGGACTCAGAGGGATGGGAGATCATAGCGCGCAGGAAGCGAGTCATATCAGCGCGATGAGACTCAGCAGCAGCCTTGATAGCGTCGAAATCGAGTTCTTTAGCCATTGTTCATAACCTTTCAAACGAAGGAATCTACCTGTGGGGTGGCGGAGCGATACCTATTTACTCCGCCCAGTATTAGCAAGTGGGGTATTCGCCTTCCCAGACGATGCGACGGTACTGGTCGGGATCCGTGTCACCTTCCGTGGAGAAGCAGAGTACGGAGCTCGTCTTGTCCAGGCCGATGAGCTCCTTGAGCTCGGCGTACTCGGGATCGAGCATGAGGGTCTCGACCAGGCCGGTGGTCACAGCGCCGGACTCGCCGGAAATGACGCGCGGGTCGCCCTTCTCGGGAGCGCCCAGGGTGCGCATGCCGCGAGCGGTGACCCAGTCGGGGCAGGACACGAAGGCGGTGGTGTGGTTGCGCAGGATATCCCAGCCCAGAATGTTGGGCTCGCCGCAGCACAGGCCGGCCATGATGGAGGGCATGTCACCGTCCACGATGCGCGGATCGCCGTCGCCGGCGGCAGCGCCCTTGTACAGGCAGGCGGCAGGAGCGCACTCAACCACGACAAAGGTAGGCGGGTTATCGGGATACAGGTTGGTGAAGTAGCCCACCACGGCGCCCGCGAGCGAACCCACGCCAGCCTGGACAAACACGTGCGTCGGGCGGTTGATGGCCATCTCGCGCAGCTGCTCGGCAGCCTCGGAAGCCATGGTGCCGTAGCCCTCCATGATCCAGGACGGGATCTTCTCGTAGCCCTCCCAGGCGGTGTCCTGAACGATGACGCCGCGCTCGCAGGCGTCGGCCTCGGCGGCGGCCATGCGCACGCACTCGTCGTAGTTGACCTCTTCGATGGTCACCGTGGCGCCCTCGGCGGCGATGTTATCGAAGCGGGGCTTGGTGGAACCCTTGGGCATGTGCACGACGGCCTTCTGGCCCAGCTTGTTGGCAGCCCATGCCACGCCGCGGCCATGGTTGCCGTCGGTGGCGGTAAAGAAGGTAGCCTGGCCAAAGTCCTTGGCAAGCTGATCGGAGGTCAGGTAATCGAAGGTGCAGTCGGCAACGTCCTTGCCGGTCTCGTCGGCAATATAGTTGGCCATGGCAAACGAGCCGCCCAGGACCTTAAAGGCGTTGAGGCCAAAGCGATAGCTCTCGTCCTTAACGCACAGGTTGGACAGGCCCAGGCGCGCAGCCTGACCGTCCAGACGGGCAAGCGGAGTGACGGTATATTGAGGGAACGACTGGTGGAAGGCACGGGCCTTCTTCACGTGGTCGAGGCTCATGATTCCCAAGTGCTTGTCATCGCTCTTGGGCATCGTGTTGCCCGCCCACTGGATCTTATCGGCCATACAGTGAACTCCTTAAGTCCTCTCTTGCCGGCCCCCGCATACGCGTTTCAGCCCATTCCCATTCATGCGACTGAACTTTTATGTGGATGCCAAACAAAAAGTTTGTTAGCACTGTTCTATCACACTTTTTGATTGGCAAACCTAACAAATTGTTTGTTGCCGTAATCGGTACCTTTTCGCCGCCGAACGGTTACATAACGCAGCGACGCTTTCGTTATTTGCGAACAGGTGTGGTTTATGGCAAAGTATGCCCAAACTAATTTTTAGGAAGGCACCCATGACCCCGTCACAGATTGAGTTTTACAAGCGCCTCGCACACGGTCTGGCGCTCCAGTTTGGCCCCAACTGCGAAGTCGTCGTCCACGATCTGGAGACCGAGGACGTGGACCACTCCATCGTAGTGATCGAAAACGGCCACGTCAGCGGGCGCAAACTGGGTGACGGTCCCAGCCATATTGTGCTTGAGTCCATGCACGATGGCACCACCGACGTGCACGACCGCGAGCCATACCTCACCAAAACCGCCGATGGCAAGCTGCTCAAGTCCTCGACCATCTTTATCCGCAACGACGAAGGCAAGCCCGTCGGCATTTTGGGCATCAACTTTGACATTACGCTTATGAAGGCTTTTGAGCGCTCGCTCGACGCTTTCACCGGCACCGGCGGCACGGGCTATACCGAGCCCGAGCCCATCACCAAAAACATCGGCGACCTGCTCGAAGACCTACTGCGCGAGTGCGAACAGTTTGTGGGCAAGCCCGCGGCGCTCATGACCAAAGACGAGCGCATTCGTGCCATTGGCTACCTCGACCGTCGCGGTGCCTTCCTCATTTCCAAGTCGAGCGAGCGCGCCTGCGAGTTCTTTGGCATCTCCAAGTACAGCTTCTATAGCTACCTCAATGAGGCCAAGGCGGCGACCGGCGACAAGTAGGCACTCGCTTGGATTGCCCCTCCCCTTTTGGGCGCGAGTTCTGGAAAGCACGAATCCAAGACCGAGCCGCTTGGGAAGTTCCATATAATCGATGTCATTAGTATTTCGAAAGGATGGAACAGAATGGCGTTGAGCAAGGCATCATGCACCGGTCGCGGATTGATTCCGGCAATTGGTGGACATGTGCACCGCATGTTCGATGAGGGTGAAGACGACCTGTTTTCGCTGAGCCTTGACGATGTGATGGATGATCGCCCGTGGACCGCCGACGAGCTCATGGGCGGCGGGGCTCGCCCGTCAAGCCCCAATCCCGCACTTGCGCCTAAGACCGCATCTGCGCCGACTCCTGCGCAGTTGGCTGTTTCGACGCCCGCGCCTACGCCCGCACCCACTTCGGCGCCCACGCCCGCTCCCCGCCCCGCAAGCGACCCGTCCGAGACGGCGGCATTTCTCGCTGCAGCGACGCAGGGCAAATCGGCCGACAGCACTGTTATGTACAGCGCCCAGCAGTTGCCTGTTCCTGCGGCACGCAAGCCTCCGGTCGCAAGGCTCGATGAGCCCGTTGCCCGTCAGGTTGCCTACGATTCCTGGGCTGCAGCCGATCTGGATGAGACCTCTACCGGCATGCCGGCGCTCGACGTTCCAGTTAACCCGCTTTTTGCCGCCAACACGAGCGCCGCGGACTATGAGGGCGGTGCGACATATTCCGATTATTCCGATGACTATGCTGGCAACGGTCGCATCGAGACCGAGGATTATGGCACCGCATCGAGCGATTATCTCAACGATCCGTACGCCGCCACGCCTGCACCGGAATATGACCCGGAGGCCGCGTCCGCGCCGGCGTATACCAAAAGCACGGGCGAAGAGCGCTTCGCCGATTATTACGCCGAGGAAAAGTCGCTGCGTTTCTCGGAATTTCCGCAGGCAGTCAAGGTTGCCTTTATCGCCATTGTCATTGCCCTGCTCGGCGCCATTGCGTTTGAGGGATTCCAGCTGTTCCGCGGCCCCACCCAAGCGGAGTCGGAGACCCAGCAAAAAGAGGACGATAACCAGTACCTGGACATCAACACCCTCAAGGGCGACCCCAACGACGGGGACGACGAGTAGCGAGGGCTGAAGGCGGCCGCAGGATCCCGCATCCAGCACCGGCTTCTAAGTGCTGTTTTGTCATCCAGCTACACTTTTCCGAAGTTTTAAGGTGCCTATTTCGACACTTTTCCGGATTTTATACTCTGTCCCTCCAGATGCGCTTTACGGTGCAGGCGTTGGAAGAAGGGCCATGTGCCGCTGGCGGCCCACATGTTCTGCAGATCAAGCTGCTCGGAGACGACTCGCGCGAGCCGTCCAGCTGGAAGCTCTTTGCCGACGGCGCGTGCGTTGCGGACGGATCCGGCGCCTTTGCCCGCGAGTGCTTCTGCGAGGGCGCCGAGGTGTTTCTGGACCTGTGCCGCGACGCCGCACGCGCGACCGAGCTGTACCAGTGGAGCCAGAGGGAGTACGAGCTGCTGAGTGCGGCCCGCAGGATCGTAAGGGTGTAGACGGGCGGACGAGCCATCGACGATTTTGAGCTGGCAAGGGCCGGGAACTAGATTCCCGGCCTTCAACCTAGCACTGCTTTATAAGATCGAGCACCGCGGGAATGTCATCGGCACTCCGAAGGGCAACATAGGTTGGTAGGCCCGGGCCAAATCCACCCTGTGTACGTTTGTCCTGGCACATGTCCTCTGGATCCGTTAGATCATCCACACTCTTTGCCAAGCCAACGGCAATCCAGCCACCGTTGCTAGTCCTGCCTTCCAGCACGGCATGCAGTTTTCGCTTGCCCGACCTAAAGCCAACATAGTACTTGGCTATATAGGACTCCCACGAAGGGTTACCACTCAGAACGGACTCGCACACCTCATCGAAAAGCTTCTGGTTGAGCCCACCTTCGGCAAAGGTGGTGTGGTTCTCCTGCAGAGTCCAGACAGGAGCCTCGTCAGACTCCCCACGAGAAGGACGGTACTTGTCGACGACGTCTGCCGGAAGGTCGGGATACTTCCATATCTCGCACGCTTCTTTCGCCAGCTCGTCCGCGCGCTGCCCAATCTCTTCCTCACCCCATTTTTCATGCGAGACAATCGATTTGTTTAGGTAGAGCGGGCTGCACTTAAATCCGACGTCAGGCAGATTGAGCTTGTCCGAGAACGACCGGTTTGAGTACTCCTGGTTGTAGCCCGTCAGCGTAAGATTTCCCAAGTTGTTGCACAGCCTGTCGTGGACGTCTTCCCAGTTCTCACCAAGCGATTCCTTCCAGCCGTGCTCATCATCGATCGTCTGGGGCATGATGTGCTCGATCTGGTAATCGTCGGCTGAGATGGGCTCCTTCGGGTGGTGCCAGTTCTCTATGCGTTCCAGGTAATAGCGTTTTTTAGAGAAGCGGTTGTAGCAGTCACGCGTCTTAAACTCCTCGACAAAATGCTCGTCTGTCGGAAAGTATGCGGTCATACCGCTGCTGTGGATAAGGAACATCGCCGTAACGTACTCCTCGATATCGTCCTGCTGCTCGAGATTGCGATACATGCCGGCAAAGAAATTATTTAGGCCCGTGGTAAGTCTGCCGCAAACCGCTCGCCTGAACAGAAACGACTCGATAGTCTCGCAGATACGTAAAAACGCATTGCGGTCTAGTCCATTCCCCTCGTAAACCGAATAAAGCAACATTAAGAGGGGCCTTATCTGCTTCACGTCGAGGCTTACGATTCTGCCGAACACTCGGCGCAGTCCGTCGTCCTTCTCCTTACCAAGGAACAGACTGGCGTATCTATGTGCATACCCGCGCAGCTCCTTAAGCAGGCCCTCGGTGTCACCATCGTAGTCGTCGGCGAAATAGCGCTTAAACTCGTAGTAGGCCTCGTTCTCCTTCGGCATCCTATTGGGAACTTTAAGCCACAGCCAGTACCAGATAAATGCATTGAACTCTTCTTCGCCGCCTTTTCCGAACAAGTGCTCGAGCGGATGCCAGTAACCCTCGTAGAGCTTGGTCTGCTCGTCGTTGGGAAGCGACATAAGAACGTAGTTACGAATGAGGTCGATAGGCGTGAGCGGCTTACCCTTGGAGTTCATGGACTCAAATATGAGCTGGGCATTATCGACGCCAGCGGTGAGCTTAGTGTCGATGACCTGCACGCGGTTTAGCCCCGCCCAAAGCCTTGCAGGGTCGAATGATTTCCCGTGCATCTTTTCACGGAAGAACGCGTGGTTCTCGACAATGCGATCCGATTTTTCATCCGGCACGGGTGACCTAGACACGATGGAGAACAGCGTCTCTTTATCGTCCTGCGAGAGCACCAATTTGTAGCGCGCTAGACCGTTGTAGTCGTCATCGTTAAAGAGGTAGTTCTTCCGCAGCGCCGAAATCTTGAGATCGCCAAGGAAGCCAGCCTTGTCGGGATTACTCTCCAGATAGTCAGCCAAGGCAGCAATCATCAACGAAAACGTCGTCAGACGCTGCTGTCCGTCAATCAGAAGCACTCGCGAGATACTCGTGGCAGAGCTCTCGGACTCGGGGATATAGAGCATCGACCCCACGAAGTGCGATACGCCATCACGGCCAGCGCGCATGACGTCATCCCAAAGCACCTCGCACTCTTTTACACTCCACGAGTAAACTCGCTGATACACAGGAATGACGAACTGCATCTTCGCCACGCCCATAAGGTCGAGCAGATTCGCCTCGGTTGCTTTCATTTACGCTTGTCCCCTTTCTTGTTTACGCCGCTTGCGGTCAGTCCCCCACTGAACGAAAGGCGCTAAAGACCAGAGCATCGAAGCGCTGGAGCAACCGGGATGCTCATATCGTCAGATTCTACAACGAAAGCAAACACTTACGCCGTCATGGTGGCGCGCGATCGCTGCACGCCACTCCCCAAAATCATACGATGTCAAAAGACTGACACTTGTGTATGCCTTTTGACATTGCCACAGACTTACGGGTTTCTTGTCTCATATGCCAAGAGCGGATATCTAGATCGCTGCCCCTCCCGCCCAAAGGAGCTCGACAAGAACTGATCGTAGGGCAAATCAGACATCGAGCAAGTCGCCGACATGCTCATCGCGCCTCGCAAAAAGATGGGCAAACACGGGACCATCTTAAGCGGTGGCGATGATGACACGGAATTGCAGCCGAATCGCCCCGACCTATTCACCACCCGATGCCGGCAAGCTGTTGAGCGGCTCGCTCTCACCGGCGGCACCAAGGTGCTTCTGTATCTTCTCAATCCGCTTAAGGGTTGAAGTCAAATACCCAAGACCCCTCTTCAACTGCTTAAGCAACCTGCTATCCCTGCGATCCCCCTTTCCATTCTCCTTCTCGACATCTTCCTCAACACCAGCGATGCTGCGCCGCACGGCCTCGGCCGCTTTCCGCACCAGAATGGCCCCTTCATGCGGGCAGCGGTCAGTTGCCACATCAAGAAAAGCAAGGAGCCTCGAACATTCGACGAGCACGAACTGCGCGTAGTTCTCCCCCATCGATGCCGCCAAGGCAACGCCGCCGGAACCCAATAGACCAAGCGCGGCGCCGCCGCCCGTAATCAAAGCAGTGCCACCGGCCATGCCCATGCCGCCGGCGGCCAAGGCCCCACCGCCAGCTGCAGCAAGGCTCGCATTGACAAGCGCAGCCCCGTGAAGGCCGACAAACGAGCCTCCGAAGATACCGATAGCAATATCCGGAGCGAGTACCGCGGCCGCCCCTCCTGCGCCTACGGCCGCCGCCACGACAATGACGCCGCCCACCAAAAGCTTTGGCAATGTACCTGAAAGCTCGCGGAAGCGTGTCCCGCAACGTTTCTCTAGGGAACGTACGGCGTCCAAATCAACTGCGTCTTGTCTCCTGGGAAATTCATCTTTAACCCAAGACCCACTCTCCTTCAAACCTTTGTATTCCTTCTTCTCTTCATCTCCCAACTGCGAATAGGGACAAAACTCGACTAACTCCTGCGCAACCAGCAAGGCGCGTACCTTACCGCCTCGCTGCCGTGAAATAGCCTCAAGGGCTCCGTACGCGTCCTCCTCGCTCAAAAAGTAGCCGTCTGCATCAATGCCTAGGCCATCCGCGACCGAATCCTGCCACGCGCGGGCCCAGCTCCTCTTTTGCCCTTTGCGCACTTCGTTCTTCTCGTTCCTGTAGTCGTAGTTGATGGCGACAAGCTCCAGCGAGAAGGCAATCCTCGTCGTTTCTCTATCTAGGCTATAAAAGTGGAATCCATCGAAGATATCCTGGCGGCGCCTGGCGCGCTCAGCCCAGGCCTCGGAAATTTCCTCCGCCATATAGCCCCAGTCGGCATGGAGGGCAAACGCAAGGCGTCCAACTCCGGCGTAGTTTATTCGCATGAAGAGCTTCTGGGCGAAAACGACCTTGTTCCCCTCGCATTCGATACCCGCCCTAACTGCTGCCGTCGCCAGATTTGCCAGAACGAACGAAGTGCTCGAAACCGTGACCATGCGAGTGAGGGCCCTGCTGTTGTAGGGCATGAAATGCGAAGCCTTGAGCTTGCGCAAGCCGGAGGCATCACTCACTTCGCAACGTTCTAGCTCGGCCTTGAGCCTTGAAAGCATGTAGAGACAACGAACGATAACCTCGTTGGCCACGACTGCTGGCACCTGGCTTAAAGCCTGATCGAGAAGACCGACTTCCGTCCGAAGGTCGAAGCGAATGGGCTTGCCGTCCTCGGTTTTGAACGCCGTTCCGTTAAACAGCTTTGAGATCCATTGCTGAATGCGAATATCCTCGCCCTTATAGGCAATCTGCATGTCTTGAAAAACAGGCAGGGAGGAGAGCTCCTTTAGCAGGGACAGCACAACGCCGGGAATACCCGTCCCCTTACCGGGGTTTGAACTAGACCCCGCCATGTCGCTCACGAGATGCATCGCCCAGAACAGAGTACCAAACGCGATTTTCTCTGGAACGTTCCTGCCTATAAGAGGGCAGTCGGGATCGAAGGCGGCGGCAGGCAGGTCAAAGGCGACAAACCGGCCGGCCGTATCGGTACCATAGCCTTTGCACGTGAATTGCGAGAGAATCGAACACGCAAGGCCAACCAAGCTCGGGTGGTGCGAGAAATCTCGCAGATGATGTTGGAGCCCGCCGCCAAACTCGGCGGTCAGCTTGTCCGCGGCAAGAGGAAACTCTTTCTCTAGAAAGCGAATAGCGTCTTCTAGAGTTGCATCCGCCTTTGTCATACCCGCAGACTTGGCAATCGTAAGAACGAATTTGCCAACCTTCTCGTCGCCCCACTCTTTGGCACCCTCTAGGTTGAAGTCTTTCTGCCAAAGGATATTCAACGCGCCCGTGAGGAGCCCACTAACGGCTGCAAGTTCATAGTCGAACTTCGTAGCCTTTTCAGCCCGAGGGTCAAAATCAAAGAGGACCTCCTCCCCATCGGGAGCGTCCCTAAAACCAACCAGCACGGCGCTACCGTTCAGCGGCGCAGATGTAACTTTGGGCAGTTGAGGCATGGTGTAGACTATCTCGCCACCACTAAAAACAAGTTCGTCTGCCATACCGGCTTCCTCCTGCAAACGCGTAAAATCAGATTGCTCTACGCCGCCAAATCCCTCTTCGTAGAAGTATTCGAAAATCTCGGTGATGCAGTTGCTCAGAACCTCGTCGGGATAGTTCGCCACTGGCAGCCTATACACCTCATTGTGCACGATAACGCACACAGCGTCACGGGTCCCTGCCTATCCGTCCAGCGGATCATGTTAGCAAGCCGCTCTTCGATAATGGAAGCCATTTCGATGTCCACGCTCTTGACCCGCTTGGTCTCGGCGGGCGTCAGCGTGTCCTTGAATAGCATCTCAAGCACAGCCCTCTGATGCTGATTCTGGAATCCTTCCCGCAACCATTCCTTCTGCTTGCGCCCAACGGGCACCCGCCTACCTCCCCTCCGCCTTTAGTTTCAGCAGCAGGTCGCCCAGCTCGGGGCACTTGTTGGAAAGGCGCGTCTGAGCTCGCTCGCCCATCCCCCACCGCTGGCGGACTTCCCAGGCGCGCGGGCTCACGCAGTAGTCCCCATCCATCACCCGCCCGAGCAACTTGGCGGTCACGCGTGCATCGGCTAGGGCGCTGTGGGCGTGACCCGTCGAATCGTCGAACTCGATGCCAAGCCACGTCGCCGCGTCACTCAAAGAGACGCACCCGTGGCTGCCCACGTCCATGATCGAGGTGTAAAACGCCTGCAGGTCGGCCCAGTCCGTAGGAAATGCGGCAAGGTCGATATGCTTTGCCTGACACTCGGTCAAAAGCTGTCGACGGTCCGCCCCGCTCCAGCAAACCACTTGGGCGGAGTAGCGACCGATCCAATCGCTGAGCCTTTTAATCACCATGTAGAGCGGATCGGCCATCGCGGTGTCCACGGCTGATATCCCCGTAAGCTCGCGGACGGGAAACGCAACGCCTTCGGTAAATTCCGTCTGCACAAACTGCGAGAACTCGCCCATAACGTTACCATGGTAATCGAGCTTGACGGCGCCGACCTCGATAATCTCATTGCGCAGTCCACGTCGCTGGCGCTGCTTTGGCACCGGCGCAAACTCAAAGTCCAGCACAATCTGGCGCGCAAAGTTCGTCGTATCGATAGCCGAGATACACGGCGTCTTTTCAGCTGACACGGTTAGGGCCTTTCTCCGTTGCCTGCCGCTTGCTACATAGGCGGCTACATTGCCGTAAGGATAGGCGCCCGTACGGACATGAAAGTGGGGCGCAATACCATGCGCCAGGCACACGTCATGCAGACGGCCCCAAGAGAGTTGCCCGCTCTATTCAAATGCATGAAAAAGATTTAGGCCCGGTGACTTGAATCAGCGGTCATCCCGGGCCCATCAGAGCTCGTAGAGCTCTTGGTTGCTTTGGTCTCGCTCTTCACGGCGCTTATCGAACTTTCCGAGGCACTCAAGCAGCATTCGAAGCATAACAAGTCGCTGCCATTAAGGCACTGACCTCTTGACCAAGCAACGGCGCTGCCCAGCTATCACCCTTGGGCTGCCGTCAACTTTATTCTATCCGCGAGCATCTGGTTTACCAAATGGATTTTCGGTAAAGGAAGCACGGCACGCCCGCAAAACCACTACGCCCCAAGTGCCGCCATGGGAATCACCGCCACGCCGTCGTCGCGTGTGTAGGCAATGCTCCCCTTTCCAACCACGACCGCCAAAAACGCCGGCGCGGCATTCTGGGCGGCAGGATTGGAGAGCACTTTCCTCTCCAGCGCCTTGAGATTTCTCGCTCCATCGTCTGCTTTCGCATCACTCAGCTTGACCTCGATGGCTCCCCAGCGCCCGTCGTGCTCAACGATCAGATCGACCTCAAGGCCCTTCTCATCTCGGAAATAATGGACACTGTTGTCGACACCGCCGTAGGTGGAAAGGAACACGCGCACGTCGCGCAGGACGAGATTCTCAAAGAGCATCCCCAGCGTTTGCATATCGCCAAGCAGCCGCTCAGGGGTAGCCCCCAGCAACGCCGCCGCAAGTGACGGGTCACAGAAGTAGCGCTTGGGGCGCACGCGAACGCGGGCCTTCGAGCGCATGGGCGGCTCCCATCCGCACAGGTCCTCGGTCAGCTTGAGCCTGTTGAAGAGGTCCAAGTACGCAGCGATGGTCCTCTCGTCGGGGCCCGCCTCACCGTACGAGGCGTCCTTTACGAGCGTCTTGTACGTGACAGCCTGGCTCTCGTTCATGGCAAGAGCTCGCAAAAGGCCGTGTGCAAGCTCGGGCGACATGCCCTCGTCCAGCACGTTGACGTCGAGCACCGAGTGCACGTACTGGCTTGCCGTCTCTCGCGCAAGATCTTCCGAAAGCCCAAGATTTGCAGGCCAACCGCCCCTGCAGCACCAGCGGGCGACGTCATCCACCGTGCTCTCGCGACGCTGAGGGGCAAAATCCTCGCCCTTAAAGAGGCTTGCCAGTGACACGAGCGGCTCGCCGTCGCCCGACTCACACAGGGCCATGGGGCGCATTGACAGACGGGCGATCCTACCCGTGCCGGAATGACGAACATGGCTGCGCTCCTCGCTTTTGAGCGCGGTCGAGCCCGTGAGCAAAAGTGTCCCCCGTTCGTTGCCGCTCGCGTCCACGAAACGCCGGGCGGCATCCCAAACCTCGGGCACCTCCTGCCATTCATCGACCAGGTGTGGCGCATCGCCGATGAGCGCCAGGCTTGGGTCGACCTCTGCCGCCGCACGCTGCGCAGGCTCATCGAGCCTGGAGACGCTCGCCGAGCGAGAGAGCGCCGTCCAGGTCTTGCCGCACCATTTGGGGCCGTTGATCTCCACACAGCCAAACGCCCGCATAAGGGTGTCGAGGCGCTCCTCTATGAGCCGGGGCCTATATCCCTTTTGGGTCAATCTCTTTGGTGCATCCATAGACGGCCGTCCCTCTCTATCACGCGATATGCGAAATTACGCCATTCTCAATGCTGATTTTACGCTACTTTCAATGTAGTTTTTACGCCATGACAGATGTAGTTTTTACGCCATTTTCATTGTAGGTTTTACGCTTGGCATCCTTAGCGCGACCCATTCCGAGCAATCACATCAGAGCGCGCTTGGTTATCTCCGCTCGCACATCTCGGCAAACGAAATCAGCTTGGTATCTCCCCTGCTCGCCGCAGCTTCCTGACATCCTTGCGTAAAGCCACGCTTCGAGAAGATCACGTAGCTTTTATGCTGACGCCTAAAGAGCTCGCTTCGGTACACGAGCTTTTCCAGAACATCCTCGCCTGCCGGTTCGTTACGCCATTTGCACTCCGCAAAGAGCGCCGCGCCCTCTCCGTCGTCGACAATCAAATCGATCTCTTCCTGCGTACGCGTCCGATTGTCCGTTCCCCACCAACGGCCAACTGTTGCCGGCACCACACCAAGTTCGCCCGCGCGCGCGAGTTCGTACACGTATTGTCTGCATATAAGCTCAAAGACCGTACCCATGTAATCCGATACGTGCGGCTCAATGCGCTTATACGCCATCTCGGCCATATCGTTTTGAATCAGCCCGATGTTCTGCGGAACAAACTTGTACCAGAACCTAAACATCTGGTCGCTCAGCAGATACACGGCTCGCTTATTGCTCGTCTCGTTTAGGGGCAGCTCGCGCTCGACAATCCCAAGCGACGCCAGCTTATCCACATAGCTCTTTACGTTGCTCGCAGGGATTCCCGTAGAGCTCGCAATCTCCGAGATCTTCGAGCGCCCCTGAGCAATTGCTTGCACGATCGCATCATATTGCTCGGGATTGCGGCACTCTTGCATTAGCAGGTTACTCGGCTCCTCAAAGAGATAGCCCGTAGGAGTAAGGAAAAGACGTTTGATGTTGTCCTTGAGCGATGCGGCAGGATCGACTCTCTCGATATATGCAGGAATGCCGCCCGTCATAC
The DNA here is from genome assembly GCA_905216145.1 of uncultured bacterium. Taxonomy (GTDB): domain Bacteria; phylum Actinomycetota; class Coriobacteriia; order Coriobacteriales; family Coriobacteriaceae; genus Collinsella. The sequence continues at coordinate 89,873 of CAJMST010000001.1, forward strand.
CATAGCAAACTGCAGCGTCTTCGCGACTCATGCTCTGCCACAACCCGAGGGTCGTCGTAAAATCGAGCGGCATGATCTTAAACTGGGCCGTACGCCTACCGTATAGTGGGCTCTCGTAGCCCAACACCTGTTCCTCCATAAACGAAAGAGACGAGCCGCATAGGATCAGCATTAGCCTGGTCTCTTTGTATAAGTGGTCGATCTTGTCTTGCAGCAACGAGCTGATCTCGGGATTCGATTGGGCGAGATAGGGATACTCGTCAATCACGACAATCAAACGCTCCGTTCGAGCCATGGTGACCAATGCATCGAACGCCTCGTCAAAACTACGAAACGACACGCCTGCAGCACCAACCGAGCCTGCAAGTATCGCCTGGCTAAAGCCGTGCAGGTTTGCCTCCGCATTGGTACGACGAGCTTGAAAGTAAATAGCCTTCTTGCCTTGGATGAACTCTGTGATAAGGCGCGTTTTACCCACACGACGGCGGCCGTAAATCACAGGCATCTCAAAGGAGTCCGTGCCATACAGTCGATTGAGCTCGGACATTTCCGCTGTTCTTCCGATAAACACAGGGCCATCCTTTCTTTACGTTATAGATAGCTATATTATACCTTCCTATAATATAGCTAGCTATAACGTAATTCGACAAGCGGCGCACGCAAAAGGGGCGGTACACCCCCGCACGTGGACCGTTCCGGAAAATGTATCCCGTTCTGGAGCCAAAAACTGGGCCGTAGTTTCCGCCAAGCATCCCATCCGGAAAGCGCGTCCCGCTCTGAGCCTGAATTCTGGGATGCGGTTTCCGCTGAAACTTCTACCGGAAAACGAATCCCATTCTGAGCGTCGAATCCGGAACACAGTTTCCGCAGATACAAGACGACGATCCGCCGCCCTTATCACATGCCTTCAAACATGCGATCCAGAAACACAAAACAGCAGATAGAATGCTCTTTTTCAGAAAAGTACACGTCCCGAAACTTACCAAGGCTTCATAACTCGCTACCGTTCACGGTCGCCGATTACCGCCCACAGATTTGGATGTAAAAATGTCGCCGAAAACAGGCCATCTACCTGCATGGTTAGATTTTGGTCAGCTTTTGGTCAGCTGAGCGGCAAGTTCCGGCTGATACGTTTTTGCCACCCCAAAAAGGAGGCGGTAGCCCATGGCGCATTGCAACGACCAAATCATCGATCAACTGCTGACCCAAGCCGAACAAGAAGGACGATGCCTGATTCCCCCGAGCACGGCGATCCGAAAAGCGCTCCTTCGGCGCATCGGTGACATGGTCGTCTCCCCCATGCCGGGCATGTTCGCGCACAAGTCACGTTGGAAAGAGCTCAACCGGGCGCAACGTCATTGTGAGATTATTCGCGCCCTTGCGATCATCCACCCCGATTGGACGTTCTGCTCGTTTTCGGCCGCCTGCCTGCTGGGGCTCGAGGTCTCGTGGCGACACCTGAATGTCGTGCATGCCTGCAGCGCCACCAAGCCGTCGGCTCGCCCGGGCGTGCATATTCAGCGGCATCAGATCGAGCCGGCCGGAGCAATCCGTCTATCCGGCATATCGGTAACGCCGCCTATCCAAACGGTAACGGATTGCCTACTGCAAACTGGTTTTGCCGACGGCATGCCCATTGCCGATTCGGCGATCTCAAAGCTTGGTCTAACGCGAGAGCAGCTGATGGGAGCAGTCGAAAAACGAGCGGGCGCTCGCAACGGTCGCGCGGTGCGCACTGCGCTCACCACGCTCCAATATGCTGACGCGCGTGCCGAGAGCGGTGGGGAATCGGTCGCTCGAGCCGTCATGATCGAAACGGGCTTTGCACCCGACCAGCTCCAATATAAGCTGACGGACCCCTTCGATTCGACCGAGACCATGCGAACGGACTTTGTCTGGGAGCGCCAGGCGCGGGAGCTCACATTGGGAGAACTCGACGGGTTCGTCAAGTATACCGACCAGGCCATACTAGCCGGGCGTACCACCGCCGAGGCACTCGTTGCCGAACGACAGCGCGAGGCGCATCTATCGCTCTACGGTCACCCTCTGCTGCGCTTTACCATGAACGAGGTCCGCTCGGCAGGAATGCTCGCCAAAAAGCTGCAGACGGCAGGCATCCGCCAGACCATCCTACCGACATGGCTCAACGATATTGAGCTGTAGGGGCTGCTGAGCCACGCATTGCCGGATCGCATCCCCCCCTATCTGGGCCGCGTTTTCCCAACGGCCACGCCAACGGAAAGCGCGTCCCAGCCTGGACGCTCAAAACGGGATGCACTTTCCGGATGGCGGGCCTAGCGGAAAGCGTGTCCCGGAATCACGCCTCAGAGCGGGATGAACTTTCCGAATGAAGCACTCAGCGGAAACGGCATCCCGGAATAGACGCTCAAACTGGGATACATTTTCCGCTGAGAGCCGATCCGGAAAACGCATCCCACTCTGGAGCCGAATTCCGGGACACGCTTTCCGCTAGAGACTCAAAAGGAAAACGAATCCCATTCCGAGCGTCGAATCCGGGACACAGTTTCCGCATGCGGCCCCGTTGGGAAAGTTCATCCCGTTCCGAGGCTGGATTCCGGGACGCAGTTTCCGCTCCAAACAAAAGGCCTCGGCTCGCGATGGAGCCGAGGCCAAAGGCGCAGCGTATGTGGTTGATGCTGAGTGCGAACAGCCCGTCAACAATGGCTGTCCGCGCCCTACCCTACCCGCGGTTGCGGACGCGGCTGTAGGGCGTATCCACCATGGGCAGATCGGGACGCAGCTTGCCGTCAAATGCGCGGTAGGCGTTCTGCACGGCGGGCGCCGTGGGGATCGTTGCGATCTCGCCGATGCCCTTGCCGCCGTATGCCACGGGCAGCAGCTCGTTCTTCTCCACGTAAATGGCGTGGATATCCGGAATCTCGGGCGCACGGAACAGTCCGAGCGTGCCGTACCTTGCCTGGGGCACGCAGTCCTTGAGCGGCCAATCCTCGGTAAGCGCATAGCCCATACCCATGAGCACGCCGCCTTCGATCTGACCCTGGATGGAGATGGGATTGACCACCTTGCCGGAATCGTGCGCGGCATAGACCTCGCTCACGCGACCGTCATCATCCAGAATGACCACATGCGTGGCAAAGCCGTAGCAGATGTGGCTCTTGGGGTTGGGAACGTCGGCGCCCAGCTTGTCGGTCGGCTCCAGGTACACGTACCCAAACTCGCAGCCCTCGAGCGCCTTGATGGCGGCAGCGGGATCTTGAGGATGCATACCCTGGCCGGCGACGAGTTCCTGTGTGTGCAGCTGATAGGCGCGACCGTCGTCGTACTCGATCTTGATGCCATCACCATGGGCGCTCACAGGAGCATCGGGTGCATGCTTGCCGGCCTCGATGTCAAGCATGGCATCGCGCAGCAGGAAGGCGGCACCGCGCACGGCCTCGCCGGTCACGACCGTCTGACGCGAGCCAGACGTGGTGCCGGAGTCGGGAGCGTTCTCGGTAGAGCACTCGCCATTGGCGATGCAGCGAAGCGGCAGGCCGCATGCCTCGGCAACGTCCTGCAAAAAGACCGTGTTGCAGCCCTGGCCGATGTCGGACGTGGCAGCATAGACCACGGCCACGCCGTTCTCGACGCGAATCTTGCAGCGGCCGGCATCGGGCAGGCCCACGCCCACGCCGGCGTTCTTCATGGCGCAGGCGATACCGGCGTGTCCGGGATGCGCATAGTAGGCATCCTTGACCTCGAGCAGCGTCTCCTTCAGCGCCGTGGAGCAGTCGGCAATCTGCCCGTTGGGCAGAACCTCGCCCGGCTCGATGGCGTTACGGTAGCGAATCTCCCACGGATCCAGGCCGACCTTCTCGGCCAGCAGGTCGATCAGGCTCTCGAGCGCAAACTCGGACTGGCAAACGCCAAAGCCGCGGTACGCGCCGGCGGGCGGGTTGTTGGTATAGTAGCCAAAGCCGCGAATGTCGGTATTCTGGTACTTGTAGGGGCCGACGGCATGCGTACAGGCGCGCTCGAGCACCGGGCCGCACAGCGACGCGTAGGCGCCGGTATCAAAGTTGATCTCGCAATCCAGGCCGGTAAAGTTGCCCTCGGCGTCGCAGCCCAGTGTAAAGGTGCCGTCCATGGCGTGGCGCTTGGGATGGAACGCGAGCGACTCGGCACGCGCGAGCTTGCACTTCACGGGACGCTGGAACTTATATGCGGCGAGCGCGGCCAGGTGCTGGATGGACACGTCCTCCTTGCCGCCAAAGCCGCCGCCCACGAGCATGGTCTCGACGACCACGCGCTCGGGCTCGCTATCCCAGCCAAACATGTGGGCGCACTCTTTACGCGTGTCGTAGGCGCCCTGGTCGGTCGACTGCACCTTGACGCCGTTCTTGTACGGGAAGGCGACGGCGCACTCGGGCTCCAAGAAAGCATGCTCGGTAAAGGGCGTAGTAAAGCGCTGCGTCACGGTGAACGCGCTCTCCGCCAGCGCCTTGGCGGCGTCGCCACGCGTCACGTGACGGCTCTGGCATACGTTGTCCTTGAGCTCCACCGTGTTGCCAAAGGCAAAGAAGCTGTCGTGCAGGCGCGGAGCGTCGGCAGCCCTGGCCTCGGCGATGTTACGCACGGGTTCCAGAGGCTCGTAATCAACCTTGACGAGCTTCTTGGCCTTCTCGAGCGTCGCCTCGTCCTCGGCAACCACCAGCACGATGGCATCGCCCACGCAGCGGGTGATATCGCCCTGGGCGATCATGACGTCCCAGTCCTGGATAAGGTGGCCGACCTGGTTGACCGGCACGTCCTCGGCGCGCAGAATGCCCACCACGCCGGGCAGGGCCTCGGCCTTGGAGGTATCGATGGAGAGCACGCGGGCACGCGGGTACTTCGAGCGCACGGCGCTGGCATAGGTCAGGCCCGGCTGGTCGAGCTCGTCGATGTCGTCGGGGTACTTGCCCTCGCCGAGCACCTTCTTGCGCACGTCGATACGGAAGGCGCGCTTGCCCACGCCGTAGTCATCGCCGCGCTCCAGGTCCTCGTCGATCTGCTTTTCGCCGCGGAGCACCGCGGCTGCCAGCGAAATGCCCTCGATAATCTTCTTGTAGCCGGTGCAACGGCAGACGTTGCCGCGAATGGCGTACTTGATCTGTTCCTCGGTGGGCTCGGGGTCCTCGGCGATGAGTGCCGCACCCGCCATGACCATGCCGGGGATGCAAAAGCCGCACTGCACGGCGCCCACGGCGCCAAAGGCGTACACAAAGGCCTCGCGCACGTCCTCGGGCAGGCCCTCGACGGTTACGATGTTACGGCCGGCGGCAAGCGCGGTGGTCAGCACGCACGCCTTGACGGCCGCACCGTCCACGTGGATGGTGCAGGTACCGCACGCGCCCTCGGAGCAGCCGTCCTTGGCGGAGTGAATATGCAGGTCGTCCCGCAGGTAGCGCAGCAGCGGTTTGTTCTGAGTCGTCGTGTGCTCGACGCCGTTAACGGTAAAAGTGAATTCCTGTGCCATGGTGATTCCCCTCTACACGCCGGCGGCGATGCCGGTGCGGTCGTGGATGGCGCCATGCGGGCAGACGACGGCGCACATGCCGCACGACAGGCAGTCCACGCCGTCGATATGGGCGCAGTTGTCCTCGATACGGATAGCGCCGGCAGGGCACTTTTTGGCGCACATGCCGCAACCGATGCAGCTGGTGTCGCAGATCTTGCGGGCGATGGCGCCCTTATCGGTGTTGTTGCAGCGCACCAGGATGTTCTGGTAGCCGGGAACGAAGGCAATCACGCGCTGAGGGCACGCCATGCCGCACAGGCCACAGCCCGTGCACTTGGAGCGATCCACGCGGGCGATGCCATCGACCAGCGCAATGGCGCCGTGGGGGCAGGCCGTGACGCAGGCGCCACAGCCAATGCAGCCTTCGCTGCAGCGGGCGTCGCCGCCTGCGGAGGCGCAACCGCTTCCGCAGGCAACGTAGGCCACGTTATGTTGAATGGATTTGGCCATAAGAGACTCGCCTATTTCTTAAGAAGGTACGAATAGTTGTCGCGCACGGCCTTGATGGTCAGGCGGACGGCCTCGGGCAGACCGGTGTTGACGGCATCGACCGAGACGGTGCGGACCGTGCCGGCAACGCGGACCTTAAAGTGATCCTCGTCCACGGCCAGGAAGCCCTCGTTCTCGGAGTTCTCCATGTCCTGCTCGCTCCAGAACAGGGTGAGCTTGTCCTTGTAGGGATGACCCTCCTGGTAGGGGCAGAACACGGCGCAGTTGCCGCACTCGTTGCACATGCCGTCGACATGTACCACCTGATGCTTGGCCAGGCCCGGCACCTTAATGGCAACGTTGGCGCGGTTGGGGCACACGTCGCAGCAGACCTCGCACACCGAGCCGCAGCCCAGGCAGCGGGTCTTGGTGCAGTTGCGCTTGTCGCGGCACAGCGACCCCTTGCGCTCGTAGCAGGTGTCCTCGCGACCGGCCTGAGCATTCTGGTCGGCGTACTTGTTAAAGTCCACGCCGGCGATGGCACGGGCGACCTCGGCGGCGTCGGCAATAGCCTCGACCACGGTGGCCGGACCGCGACGGCAGTCACCTGCAGCCCAGACGCCCTCGACGCCGGTGGAAGTAGCGGCAAGGCGGCCGCGACGGTCATGCTCAACGCCCGCAGCATCGTACAGGCTGGCATCGATGCCCTCGCCCACGGCGCAGATCACCGTGGTGGCGGGAAGCTCGACGGTCTCGCCCGTGGCGACGGGGCTGCGGCGGCCGCTTGCATCCGGCTCGCCAAGCTCCATAACGTCGCAGGTCAGCACGGCGCCGTTGAGTGCCTTGGGCGCCAGCAGCTCGCAGAACTCAACGCCGTCGGCAAGAGCAAGATCAAGCTCTTCCTCGTCGGCGGGCATCTGCTTCTTGGTGCGGCGATACACCAGGCGCACGTTCTTCACACCAGCCAGGCGCTTGGCCACGCGGGCCGCGTCCATGGCGGTGTTGCCGGCGCCGATGACCACGACGTCCTCGCCCAGCTCGAGCCTCTCGCCCTTCTTGGCGGTCTCGAGGAACTCCAGCACGTCGAGCTCGGCACCCTCGCCCAAGCCCGCAGAGCCGGGCATCCAGGCACCGGTGGCCACGACCACGTCGGTAAAGCCCTGGGCCTTGAGCTCTTCAATGGAATCCACGCGAGCGTTGAGCTGCACCTTGGCGCCAAAGGCCAGGCAGAGCTCGGCATCGTGGGAGATATCGTCGCTCGCAATACGGAACTCGGGGATCACGTGACGGACCACGCCGCCGAGCGAATCGCGGGCCTCAAAGATGGTGACGGGCACGCCGGCGCGCGTCAGGAAGAACGCCGTCGCCAGACCGGCCGGGCCGCCACCGATAACGGCAACGTTGCGCTCGCCGTCGTTGGCGATAGCCTGGGCACGCAGCTTGGGCAGCACGGCGGTCATGGCCTCACGGGCGGCCTTGAGCTTGCTGGCGCGAATCTGGGCGCCCTCGGGCTCGTAGAATGCGCGCTCGCAGGCACGGCCGCAGGGATGCGGGCAGATGGTGCCGGTAATGAACGGCAGGGCGTTGCGCTCGATGATGATGTTGAGTGCGTCCTCGAAGCGGCCCTCGTCAACGGCCGCCAGGTAGGCGGGAATATCCTGCTGGATGGGGCAGCTCGTGCGGCACGGCGTGGTAAAGCAGTCGGAAAGCGGGCTCTTGCCGGCGACCTTGCGATCGGGCAGCGGGCGCAGCGGCTTCTTGTAGAGCGGGTTGGTGAGCGAGTCGGTCTGGATCGCGGTCACGGCGTCGAGAGAGACACCCGCGAACGGCTTGCCGTCCAGGTCGGTAAACTCGCCGGCCATCTGGCTAAAGCGCTCGTAGCCACCGGGCTTGAGCACGTCGGTCGCCAGGGTGACGGGCCAAATGCCGGCGTCATACAGGGCGCGGATGTTGTAGACCGTGGCGCCACCGGAGTAGCTGATGCGCAGTTTGCCATCGAACTGCTCGGTAATGCGGCGGGCAGCCTCAATGGTCAGTGAGAACAGCGAACGGCCGGACATGTACATCTCGGTGGAGGGCAGCTCGTTCCTCGTCACGTCGACGGGGAACGTGTTGGTCAGCTTGACGCCAAACTCCAGGCCGCGCTCGGCGCACAGGGCGATGAGGCGCTCGAACATAGGCACGGCGTCGACCCACTGCAGGTCCTCGCGGAAGTGCGTGTCATCGAAGACGATGTAGTCAAAGCCCAGCTCGTTGAGGCGCTGACGGGCAAACTCATAGCCCAGCAGCGTGGGATTGCACTTGATGTAGGTGTTGAGGCCCTTCTCGGTGATGAGGTAGGTCGCGATGCGCTCAATCTCCGCCGGCGGGCAGCCGTGCAGCGTGGACTCGGTGATGGAGTTGGAAACGCGTGCCGGAATGGATTCGACAAATGCGGCGTCGACATGCTCAAACTTGTCCAGGTTGGCGAGCGCCCACGTACGGCACTCGTTCCAAACGTCGGAGCCGCTGGCGTCCTTCATGCCCTCGATGTAGGCATCGACCTTGGGGCTCTTAATGCCCTCGAGGTCATAGCCCACGGACATGTTAAAGACAAAGCCATCCGGGCTGCCCAGGCCGTACTCGCGAGCGATCAGGTGGCAGGCGAACCATGCCTTCACGTACTCGGCAAAAGCCTGCGGAACCTCGAGCTCGGTCGACCACTCGCAGTTGTAGCACTCGTCCTGCGCCACGATGCAGGGCTTGTTGACGCACTTGGAGAGCTCCTCGCCGTCCATGACCTGAACGGTCTTGAGCTCGAAGAAGCGGGAGCCTGCCACGTAGGATGCCACGATGTTCTGGGCAAGCTGCGTATTGGGACCGGCGGCCGGGCCAAACGGAGTCTCGATGCGCTCGTCAAAAATGGGAAGCGCGCCCTCCTGGTTGGTCGTAACCATCTTGCGCACGCCAAAGATGGCGTCCTGGGTCTTGTGCTCCTCGATGATCCAGTTCATCAGCTGCGAAAACGGGATCGGCCTCATGATGTCGCTCATAATGAGCTCCTCTCTGTAACGCCCGGCGAGACCGCGCGGCGGGCGCAAATACGGTGTAGCGCTAGCACAGCGCCGGCGACCCCGCGGAGGTCGCCTATACGCGCGTCGGATGCGGCGAAACATCCGACGCGCGTGAATCTACTTGTTATTAGTAGGTGCGATCGTTGAGCGTGCTCCAGAGCTTCTTGGACTCAGCCATGGTCCACGCGTTGATCTTTTCCTCGTCAATGCCAACGAACTCGCGATCCTTGTACAGAACCTTGCCGTTGATGATGGTGGTACGGCAGTTTTTGCCCATCATGCCAAAGAGCATGTGGCCGTCGATGTTCTCCTCGCTCAGCGGCGTAAAGGGCTTGTAGTCCATAACGATGACGTCGGCAGCGGCGCCGGCCTCGAGCACACCGAGCTTGCGATCGAAGTACTTGCTGGCCATCTTGGCGTTGTTCTCGAACAGCATGGTCATGGCCTCGCACCAGCCCACGTTGGGCATGGCGGCATTGTGGCGCTGAATGATCAGGAAGACCTTGAGGCTCTCGAGCATATCGTGGGTGTAGGCGTCGGTGCCCATGCACACGGGGATGCCGCGGCGGAAGAACTCGAGCACGGGGGCGCAGCCCACGGCGTTGCCCATATTGGATTCGGGGTTGTTGACCAGCCAGGTGCCGGACTCCTTGACGATATCCATCTCGGCGGGCGTCACGTGGATGCAGTGGCCGAGCATGGTGTCGGGACCGAGCAGGTTGTGCTGCAGCAGGCGCTCGACGGGGCTGATACCGCCGCGGTTGAGGCGGGAATCCCACACATCGTTCATGCCCTCGCACACGTGGATGTGGAAGCCGGTCAGGCCGTTGTTGGCCTCGGCCATCTTGTCCATGGTCTCGTCCGACAGCGTAAAGGTGGCGTGACCGCCAAACATGGCGGCGATCATGTGGTTGTCGTTATCGCGACGCTCCTTGGCGGCCCACTGGGCGAACTCGGCGTTCTCGGCAATGGCCTGGTCGCATTTTTCCTGGCCGCGGCGATCGGAGACCTCGTAGCACAGGCACGAACGCATGCCCAGCTCCTGAGCGGCGTCCTTAATGGTAAAGAGGCTTCCCGGGATCTCGCAGAAGCTCGCGTGGTGATCGAAGATCGTGGTAACGCCGTCGCGGATGGAATCCAGAATCGTGGCATAGGCGCTGGCCTTGGTGCCGTCGAGCGTCAGGTTGTCGTCGATCTTCCACCACTGCTGCTCAAGATTCTCCAGGAAGTTGGTGGGGTTGCAGCCCTTAATGGCAAGGCCGCGGGCCAGACCCGAGTAGATGTGGGTGTGGCAGTTGATGAGTCCGGGCATGATGAGGTTGCCCCGGGCGTCGACGTACTCGGCATCCGGGTACTTGGCCTTGAGCTCGCACTCGGGGCCCACTTCGACGATCGTATCTCCGTCAATGGCGACCGCACCGTTTGGAATAAACGGGGTCTGAGCGTTGCGGGTAAAGACGGAACCGTTAGCGACCAGAAGCATGGATGCTCCCTTCGACATCAGAGGCGGGGTTTGACACCTCTGACATGGCGGAGTGCGAAGCGCCGGCCTACACCGGAAACGGGCCCTCTCCCGTCAACGCTTCACCAAAGGGACAAACCCTTTGAAGTGCGGCTTGGCGCCGCATGACGTCGGCGGACGAGGCGATGCGTCCGCCGACGAATAGCACCGAATTGGTTACTTCTTGCTCTCGGGCAAGACCAGATCCACGGCAGCGTCCTTGGCAGCATCGATGTGCTGGGCCACGACCGGCGTCTGCGGAAGGATCAGGTTAAGGACAATGGCCATGATGGCGGTGGGGGTTACGGCATTGGAGCCGATGACGGTGGAAACCCAGGTGGGCATACCCTCGCCGGCAAGGCAACCGCTGGCCATCCAGATACCCAGGCCAAAGACGACGGAGGTACCGACGATGGTGGTAGTGCGCTGCGTGAGGCCCTCGCGGGTGAACATGCGCACGCCGTTCATGGTGATGGTGCCAAAGACGCCGACGGTCGCGCCGCCGATGACGGGCTGCGGGATAGCGGAAAGAACGGCAGAGAGCTGCGGGAACAGGCCGGCGATGGCAAAGACGGCCGCGATGATCACAAAGACCCACTTGTTGACGACCTTGTTGGAGCAGATGATGCCCACGTTCTGGCCAAGGGCGCTGGTGGGAAGACCGCCCAGCAGGCCGCCGACCATAGAAGTGAGGCCCTGGGACACGATAGCGCCGGAGAGCTCACGCTCGGTGGGCATACGGTCGATGGAGCCCAGGCAGGCGGCGGAGACGTCACCGATAACCTGGATGGCAACCATGGGGAACACGACGGCGAGGGTAATGCAGACCTCGGGATCAAATTCGAGCGCGTAGGGCATGAGCTTGGGAAGGGCGAAGACCTGAGCGGTGGCGACGCTGGAGAAGTCGATCATGCCAAAGGGGATGGAGACGATCATGCCAACGATCATGCCAAAGAACACGGATCCCAGCTTGAGCGTGCCCTTGCCAAAGTTGGCGAGCGCAAAGACCACGGCGAAGGTGATGAGAGCGACGCACCACGCCTGCGGGGTGCCCCACAGAGGCGTGCCCATGCCACCGGCCATGTACTTAACGGCCGTGGGATAAAGAGAGACGCCAATGGAGAAGATGACCGTACCGGTCACGACGGGCGGGAACAGCCACTTGATCTTGCTGTAAGCCAGACCAAAGAGGACCGCGACGGCGCCGCCGACGATCTCGCCGCCCAGCAGCGCACCAAAGCTAAAGCCCGAGGCACCCATGGCCTGCAGGGCCGGCAGGAACGCGAACGAAACGCCCATGACGATGGGCAGACCGCCGCCGATGCGACGGAAGGGAGCGAAGGCCTGAAGGGCCGTATCGATTGCCGAAAGAATGAGCGCGACCTGGATGATGTCGGTGCTCTGCTGGCTATTAAAGCCGTAGACGCCGGCCATGATGACCGCCGGGGTAATGATGCCGGCAAACGATGCCAGTACGTGCTGAAGGGCACACGGGATCATTTCCTTAACGGGAGGCATGCCTTCGCGAGTGAACAGGGCTTCAGTGCCGTTCGTAACCGTCTCCTGGGTCATTTGACCACCAATCCTCGAAGTAGTTGTTTTCGCATCTAACGCTCTATTGTGACGCAGTGCGGGGTTGAGGTTGTGCCTTCATTGCATATCGTATTAAAGATGATTCTCATTCTCAATAATAATTTTTTGTTATCAGACTATTCTTCAGCTGAAATAACGCATTTCCGCAGGTCAGGAAAGTGTCTGGTCAAAATAACATCTAACATTTCTTTTGGTCAACCGTTTACCGCTAAATTCCTACCGTTCGTCTGCATTACGCAATGTACCTGCGGATATACGAGATGATGGGCAGCGTGTTACCATGATAAAAAATTGTTATGAACATTTCCGATTTCACCCAAAGGAGTTGCCCGTGAACGAGACCGTACGTCGCTTTTTGCCGATGGTCGATTTTCTGGAGCAGATTCTCGGCAAAAACAGCGAAATCGTGCTGCACGATTTCTCGGATCCCGACCACGCCATCGTTGATATTCGCAACGGCATCGTGAGCGGCCGCAAGGTCGGCGGTCCCGCCACCGATCTGGCACTCAAGATCATGCACGACGCCAAGTATCGCGACCTGCCGTTTATTACGGGCTACGAGGGGCGCGGTGCCGGCGGCAAGACGTTGGAGTCAGCGACGTACTTTATCCGCGAGAATGACGAGATCGTCGGTATGCTCTGCGTCAACACCGACCTCTCGACCGTGCGCTCCATCAACGCCATGGCGCAGCAGCTCATGGCGTGCTTCGACGCGGCGCCGACGCGCACGGAGCCCGCCCCTATCGAGGTCGAAAGCCTTTCGGAGTCCACACAGGAGCTCATCGACCGCAGCATTGCCGAGTTGCTGAGCGCGCGCGGGCTGGATGTAGCGTCGCTTGGTCAGAGCGACCGCGTGGACGTCATTCGCCACCTCAACGGCAACGGGGTGTTCATGCTCAAGGGCGCCGTGGCCTGCGCCGCCACCGCGCTGGGCATCTCGGAGCCCAGCGTCTACCGCTACCTGCAAAAAGTTCGCAAGGAGGGCTAACGAGCAAAATGGAGCGCGGCTCCACAAGCGATCCGTCACTTGACAAAAGACCCTGCAGCTCGCATGCGCTGCAGGGTCTTTTTGCATGTCATGTTTAGTTGTGGCCAACGCCTTAGAGAGCGGCGACGACCTCGATCTCGACCAGACCGCCAGCCGGAAGGGCGGCAACCTGGAAAGCGCTGCGCGCGGGGAACGGGGCCTCGAACTTGGAGGCGTAGATCTCGTTCACGACGGCGAAATCGGCGATGTCGGCCAGGTAGACCGTGGTCTTGACGACATCGGCAAAGGTGGCGCCGGCAGCGGTCAGCAGGGCCTCGACGTTAGCAAGGGACTGCTTGGCCTGGGCCTCGACGCCCTCGGGCATCTTGCCGGTTGCGGGGTCGATGCCCAGCTGGCCGGACAGGAACACCATGTTGCCGGCCTGGATACCGGGGGAATACGGGCCGATGGCTGCAGGTGCGTTATCGGAAGACACGACGGTCTTGCTCATGTTTTTCTCCTTACAATCAAATAGAGAGCGAGAGCGCGGCGTTCGCACCGGGAGGCACAATTCGGTCTGAACACCGCGCTTGATTGGGATAGTACTCAAGGTTTCTGTTTGATGCAAGAATATTATCAGCTTGCGAGAATATTTTATCGCCCAGCGGTTTCCCCGAACCGTTGAACGGTTCTCCACGGGGTCAGCCAGCCCAAGCTGCTGAAGACTTTATCCCGCTTGGAGCACGGGCATCGCCTGCCGCAACGGCACCACTATACTTTTGAATATCTGAGCATTTTGAAAGGCAGGATATGACCGCAACCGCCAGTCGAACCACCAACCGCAGACCCGAGCTTTTGGCGCCCGCCGGAGGGCCCGAGCCCTTTGCCGCCGCACTCGCCGCCGGGGCAGACGCCATCTACTGCGGCATGGGCAGCTTCAACGCCCGCCGCAAGGCCACTAACTTTACCGACGAGGCCTTTGAGCAAGCCTGCCGCGCCGCGCATCTAGCCGGGTCGCGCGTCTACGTCACGGTAAACATCGTCATCAAGCAGTCCGAGATGAGCGATGCGCTGCAACTCATCCATCGCTGCTCCACGCTGGGCGCCGACGCCTTCATTATCCAGGACTGGGGCCTGTTCTTTGAGGTCAAGCGCACTATGCCCGGCATCGAGACGCATATCTCGACCCAGGCGAACATCCATGATGACCGTGGAACCCTTTGGTGCCGCGAGCAGGGCGCCGACCGCGTGACTCTCTCGCGCGAGCTCTCCATCGACGAGATCGCCGCCATCCACGACGCCGCGCCCGATGTCGACCTCGAGGTCTTTAGCCACGGCGCCATCTGCTTTTGCTACTCGGGCCTGTGCCTGCTTTCGAGCTTTGCCATGGCGGGCCGCTCGGCCAACCGCGGCATGTGCGCTCAGCCCTGTCGCCTGCCTTACGAGCTGATCGACGAGAGCGGCCGCTCGCTCTCCCCTGCCGGTCGCGAGCGCGCGCTGTGCCCGCGCGACACCAACACGTCGCAGCTTGTTCGCCGTCTGTATGACGCCGGCGCCGCATCGCTCAAGCTCGAGGGCCGCATGAAGGCTCCCGATTACGTGTACTCCATCGTCGATGTGTACCGTCACCAGATTGACGATATGCTGGCCGATGTTTCGACCTCCAAGGATGAGGATGCAGCCCGACAGCGCCAGCTCAAGCGCTGCTTTAATCGCGACTTCACGCACGCCTACCAGAATGGCACCTCGGGCGACGAGATGATGAGCTACGAGCGCTCCAACAACCGCGGCCAGATTGTGGGCACGGTGCTGGGCAGCCGTCTGGCCAACCGCGATGTGCGCGGGCTCAAGCCCGACGACCGCCGTCGCCGCGCTGCCATCGCCCGCATTGAGCTGTTTGAGCCCGTGGGCAAGGGCGACCTGCTGGAACTTCGTCACGACGATGAGTTCGACCAATTCCTGACCACCATCGCCGCCGATGATGCCGCCGCCGGCGATATCATCGAATGCCGCGTGCCCCGCAGCATGCCCGAGGGCTGCCGCGTGCGCGTGATTCGAAGCCAGCGCGCCATTGACGCTGCCGGCGCTGCGCTCAAACGCGATGTGCTGCGCCGCCGCTCTGTAGACGTGTCCGTTGTGGCGCGTCTAGGCGAGCCGTTTACCGTTACGCTCACCTGCTGTGACGATCCTTCGCTTACGGCCACGGCCACGGGCTTTACCGTCGAGGCTGCCAAGACCCGCGCCGTCGAGGCATCCGATCTGGTTGAGCACGTCGGGCGCATGGGCTCCTCTCCCTTTGAGGCCGCAAGCTTTGACGTTTCGCTCGACGCCGGCTGCGGTATGGGCTTTTCTGCCGTACACAAGGTGCGCGCCGCCGCTTGTAAGGCGCTGGAAGAGGCCATTCTGGCACCGTACGAGGAGCGCGCGAAAACGCTCGAGCTGCCGGCGATTGTAACCAATGATTCCCACCCCGCGCCCGAGCGCTACCGCGATGAGCCGCAGATCTGCGCCACCGTCACCTCGCTCGAGGCCGCCGAGGCCGCTCGCGCCGAGGGTGCAACGCGCATCTACATGACCACCGACGCGCTCGATGCGGCCGAGCTCTCCCCCGCCGATGCATTTGAGCAGGGCATCGTACCCGTGCTCGACGAGGTCTGCCGCGCCGTTGACCACGTACGCGTCGACCCGTGGGTTGTTGCCGGCGCCACGGTCGCTATTGGCAACATCTCTGAGCTTGCCCTGGCCGCCCAGGTTGGCGCCACGGCCGAGATTCGCTCTTGTCTGCCGGTGCACAACACGCCCTGCATGGAGGCGCTTGCCGAGCGCGGAGCCGGTGCGTTTTGGCTCTCGCCCGAGATCACGCTCGACGAGATTGTCTCGCTCGGCGCCGCCGCGCCCGCGGCTCTGGGCATCACCGTCTTTGGCCGCCCGCGCGTTATGACGAGCGAGCACTGCATCCTGCAGGTGGCCAATGGCTGCATCCACGATTGCGCCAACTGCCGCCTGCGCGCCCGCAAGCTGTCGCTCAAGAATATCGACGGCAAGGTCATGCCCGTGCGCACCGACATCCATGGCCGCTCTCGCTTGTACGACGCCTATCCCATCGACCTTACGCCGCAGGTTCCACAGCTGCTCGATGCCGGCGTGCGCCGTCTTATGGTTGACGGAACCCTGCTCGAAGCCGATGAGATTGGCCGTGCCGTTGCTCGTGTCCGCCGCGCCATTGAGGCAGCTCAGGCAGGTCGCAAGCCCGCTGCCCGCCTGCGCGGCGCCACCTCGGGCTGCATGTTTGTGGGAATTAGCTAACCGAAAGGCTTACACGTGAACGAAGAACCTCAAGTCCTCTACTGCGACGCCTGGCTCATGGCCATCGATAAGCCCGCCGGCATGATCGTCCACGGCGACGGCACCGGTGAGCGCACACTTACCGACTACGCCAGCGACCTTTTGCTGGCGATGGGCGACGGCTTTGCCGCGACCGACATGCAGCCGCTCAACCGCCTGGACCGCAACACCACCGGCGTGGTGCTGTTCTCGCTCGACAAGCAGACGCAGCCCGCCTTTGACCAGATGGTGAACGACCACGCCTTCGAAAAGCACTATCTGGCGCTGGCCGAGGGCAAGATCGACTGGAACGAGAAGCTCATCGACAAGCCCATCGCCCGCGACCGTCACGACAGCCGCAAGATGCGCGTCGGCGCCAGCGGCAAGCCGTCTCAGACGCGCGTGAAGGTGCTCAAGCGTCTTAAGAGCCGTCGTGGCCTGCCCACGCGCTCGTATATCGATGTCGAGCTGCTCACCGGCCGCAAGCACCAAATCCGTGTACATCTGGCGAGCGAGCGTCATCCCCTGGTAGGCGACGAGCTCTACGGCACGCCGCGTCCCTGCGGCCTGATGCTCCATGCCCACAGCGTGTCCTTCACGCATCCCGTTACCGGCGAGCACATCCACATCGAAGCCCCCTGCCCCTGGGAGCCCTAAAACCCGCCGAAAAGGGACAGGTTTATTTTGGCAGGTTTTATCTGGACAAACGTCAAAACCACCACAAAGGTTCCTGTCCCTTCGCGGTGGTTTTGGCCTTAGCCCGTCCCCTGCTGTTAGACCGTGATGACGTTGTCCATTGCCCGGTACTTGGCAGGGACATCGCCTGCGGTAATAATCGTTGCGTCGCGGAAGTCCGCGAACTTGACGGGCGCCACCATGCCAAATTTACTGGCGTCCGAGATTACGAAGCGCTTGGCCGTATGGCGCATCGAGATGCGCTTAACCTGCGCCTCCTCGATATCGGGCGCCGTGAAGCCCTGCTCGGCGGCAATGCCGTTAGAACCCCAAAAACCACAGTTGAAGTTGTAGCGGTCCAGGGTCGCCAGGGCATCGGGGCCAACGAGCGCCTCGGTCTCGGGCTTGAGCTCGCCGCCCAGCACCACGGTGCGCATACCGCGCAGGGCGAGATGCTGAGCATGAAGCACGGAGTCGGTCACATAGGTGACGCCCTCAAGGAGTGGAAGATGCTCAATGAGCCTGAGCGTCGTCGAGCCCGAATCGATATACACAAAGCTCTCGGGCTCCACCAGCGCCGCCGCACGGGCGCAGATACGCTCCTTGTCGTCGTTATGAAGATCGCTGCGCTCATTAAGCGTTAGGTCGCGCGTCACGTGCGCGCGCTCAAGGCTCGTCGCTCCGCCGTGCACCTTGGCGATACGGTGTGCTCGGTCGAGCGTCTGCAGGTCGCGCCGAATGGTAGACGCCGTCACGCCCAGGGCCTCAGCAAGCTCTGGCACGGTAACCGAGCCAGCCTGTTGCACCATCGACACAATCGCGTTGAGCCTATCTTCCGCAAGCATCGCTTACTCCTCCTCGGGGTACACGACTCCCCAGTCGGCGCGAAGCTTGGTCATAAGCTCCATAACATCAGAAGCATAATCCAGCAGCTCGCGCTTGGAGTCGTCGCCGGCAACGGCCTTCTCAAGATCGGCCATCTCATAGCAAAGGGCGTAAGCCTCGGTGCCGGCGTGGACCTCCTCACGGTGACCGTCTGCAGTCCACACGATGGTCGCATGATCGGCGCGCGGATACTCGTTTATCTCGATATAGCACTTGTCGAAGCTGACAACCGAGCGCTTGGGCTGCTTGGAGTGGAGCGTGAGGCTCACCACGCCCAGCTGCTGTTCGGCATTACGGCAGACGATGCCGCCCGCAACGTCGACACCAGTCTCACAGGTGTTGCCCAGCGAGACAACCTCAGCGGGCTGGCTTGCCATAAAGAGGCGCATAACGGACAGGGCATAGACGCCGATATCGAGCATGGCACCGCCAGCAAGGTTGCGATTGTAGAAGCGGTTGGTCAGGTCGCCGTACTCCTTATAGCTACCAAAGTTGAGCTGAGCAAGGTTCATGCGGCCAAACTCGCCGGCATCCATGCGGCGGCGCAGCTCCTGATACAAGGGCATGTGGAGCACCGTAGTGGCGTCCATGAGGACCACGTTGTGCTCGTCGGCGATGGCACGCGCCTCGTCGAGCTCAGCGGAATTGAGGGTAATGGCTTTCTCGCAGAGCACGTGCTTACCAGCTGCCAGAGCGGCTCGCAGGTAGGTGATATGCGTGTTGTGCGGCGTGGTGATATAGACTGCGTCAATGTTCGGATCGGCGTAGAGGTCATCGACCGTTTCATAGACCTTCTCGATGCCATACTGCTCAGCAAAAGCCTGAGCCTTGGACAGCGTACGGTTGGCGACGCCCGCAAGCTTGCGGCCGGCAAGAGCGAGAGACTGAGCCATCTGGTTGGCGATAACGCCGCACCCGATCACAGCCCAGCGAAGCTCGGGAGCCGTAAAAATATCGTTGGGGAACGGCTGATCCTGGACCGAGGCAAACGCCGCCTTAGCGGCTGCTTCGGCGTCGAGCGGAGCCTGTTTGGAATCTGCCATTATGTGCCTCCTGAGTTATCGGAAGTCCTTCATTTCTAACAACCCTATATTCGCACAATTGCGCGCGTATCTGCTCGTGTTTGCGTGTTTATTTGCTTATCGGTCATTATTTAGCCGTAGTTGGCAGATGTTTGCGCGGCTATGCGCATTATCGCGCAAGGCTATGCGCGTAAATGCGCATGCAACGATTCTTGTGAAACATAAAGAGGCGAAACACCAAAGCCCTAAAAGACAGAGCCAGCTGCATTACTTCACCCCTATGGGGGCACCAGACATCAAAGGACCGTCCCAAACTGCCGGCACATAGAGTCTGCCCCCCAACGACCGGTCATTTAAGTCTGTCCCCAATAAATGGTCCCCAATGAATGCCAAGCGACTTCCGCTCATTTAAGTCTGTCCCCAATGAGTACCCAATGAGTAGGGATAGAAAAAGGCCCGGGTGCCGTGGCATCCGGGCCTTTGCTAGCAACTTGATGTTGCGGGCAGCTTAGAACTTGTGGCCGCACTTCTTGCAGACGCGCAGCTTGTTCTTGCCGTCCTTCTCGTGACCGACGCGGGTAACCTTACCGCACTCGGGGCAAACGAGATTGACGTTGGAGGCGTCGATAGGAGCCTCCTGCGAAACGATGCCGCCCTGCTGGTTGGCAGCGTTGGGCTTGACGGCCTTCTTGACGACCGAAACGCCCTCGACAACGACCTTGTTCTCGGCGGGGAGAGCACGCAGGACAACGCCCTGCTTGCCGCGATCCTTACCAGAGAGAACCTGGACCTTATCGCCCTTCTTGATATACATATATCTCCCCTAACTACAGGGTCTCGGGAGCGAGCGAGACGATCTTCATGTACTTCTTGTCACGAAGCTCGCGAGCGACAGGCCCGAAGATACGGGTGCCGACGGGCGAACCATCGTTGTTGATGACAACGCAGGCGTTCTCATCAAAGCGAATATAGGAGCCATCCTTGCGGCGGATCTCCTTAACGGTGCGAACGACGACGCAACGGACAACGTCCTTCTTCTTGACGTTGGCGCCAGGGGTAGCCTCCTGGACAGCACCGATGAACACATCGCCGATGCCTGCATAACGACGCTTGGAACCGCCAAGCACCTTGATGCAGCGAATCTTGCGAGCGCCGGAGTTGTCGGCGACGTTCAGCATGGTTTGCATCTGAATCATGGTAGATGTTCCTCCGAACTAAGAACCGAAGAGAGGTGCGCAGCCTTTACGCGGCCCGTGGTATGCAAGCCAGGCATACGCACATCTTCGGAAACGTACAAGTCGTAAGAGCGACTGCTTATTTAGCACGCTCGACGACCTCGATGAGGCGCCAACGCTTCATCTTGGACATAGGACGGGTCTCCATAACGCGGACGGTATCGCCCACGCCAGCCGTGCACTCCTCGTCGTGAGCGTGCAGCTTCTTGGAGCTGGTCATCATCTTGCCGTACTTGGGGTGACGCTTGCGCTCGGTGATGGTGACAACAATGGTCTTGGCACCGGAGACGGAGGTAACGACACCCGTACGGACCTTACGCGAGTTACGCGAATCAGTCATGTTCTCTCCTTAGGTCCTACTCGGCGACAGCGGACTTCTCCGCTGCGATCTCGCGGGCGCGCTGCTCCGTGAGGACGCGAGCGATGTCCTTCTTCACGGTGTTGACGCGAGCGGTGTTGTCCAGCTGGCTGGTGGCCATCTGGAAACGAAGGTTAAAGAGCTCGGCGCGCATTTCCTTCAGCTTCTCAACGAGCTGAGCGTCCGAGAGCTCACGAATCTCTGCGGGCTTCATTAGTTCTCCTCCTTGGCGGCGGCGGCGTCCTCAGCAGCCCACTTGGCCTCGAGAGCGGCCTCCTCAGCCATCTCCTTCTCGATGCGCTGCTCAGCGTTCTTAGCAGCAACAATCTTGGTCTTGATGGGGAGCTTGTGCTGCGCAAGACGCAGAGCCTCGCGAGCGACCTCCTCGGGAACACCCTTGACCTCGAACATGATGCGGCCGGGCTTGACGACGGCCACCCACTCCTCGGGGTTACCCTTACCAGAACCCATGCGAGTCTCGGCAGGCTTCTTGGTGATGGGCTTATCGGGGAAGATCGTGATGTAGACACGACCGCCACGCTTCATGTAGCGGGTCATGGCAATACGAGCGGCCTCGATCTGACGGTTGGTGATCCAATGGGCCTCGAGAGCCTGGATACCAAACTCGCCGAAATGCAGCTCGGTATTACCCTTGGCCTGGCCCTTCATGGAGCCACGCTGCACCTTGCGGTGAAGAATACGCTTAGGGGCAAGCACTACTGACCCCTCCTCTCGGAGTTACGACGACGAGGACGGGAAGAGCCCTCGAGTGCAGGGTTGGGAACAGGCTGGCCCGGGAGCTTCTCGCCCAGGTAAATCCAGACCTTCACGCCGCAAGCGCCCATGGTGGTGCTGGCGACAGCCGTGCCGTAGTCGATCTTGGCACGGAGGGTGTGCAGAGGCACGCGACCCTCGCGGTACCACTCACGACGGCCCATCTCGGCACCGCCGAGACGACCGGAGCACTGGATACGGATGCCCTTAGCGCCGGCCTTGCGGGCGGACTGGACAGCCTTGCGCATAGCGCGACGGAAGGCAACGCGGCCCTCGAGCTGCTCGGCGATAGACTGAGCAACGAGGTTGGCGTCGAGCTCGGGGCGCTTGATCTCGACAACGTCGACGGAGAGCTGGCCCTTGGAGACGCCAGCGACCTTCTCGAGCTCGGTACGGAGGGTATCGATCTCGGCACCCTTCTTACCGATGACAACGCCGGGGCGAGCAGTGAGGATGATGACCTTCACCTTGTCGCCAGCGCGCTCGATCTCGACGCGGGAGACAGCTGCGCGGGAAAGACGCTTCTCGAGGTACTTACGAATCTCGAGATCGTTACCGAGGGTCTTAGCGTAATCCTTCTCTGCGAACCAGCGGGAGCGCCAGTTCTCGGTGATGCCAAGACGGAAGCCGGTGGGGTAGACTTTCTGACCCATACAGCTTTACGCCTCCTTTCGAGGAGCAACGACGACGGTGATGTGGGAAGTACGCTTCAGAATGCGAGAAGCGGAACCCTTGGCGCGGGGACGGATGCGCTTAAGCGTCGGACCCTCGTCAACATAGGCAGCGGCGACAACCAGGTTGTCGGCACGCAGACCGTTGTTGTTCTCGGCGTTCGCAACGGCGGAACGGAGAACCTTCTCGACATCCACGGCGACGGCGCGGTCGCAGAAGTGGAGGATGTCGAAGGCCTGAGCGACAGGCTTGCGGCGGATCAGATCGACCACCAGGCGGGCCTTGCTGGGGGAAACACGCACGTACTTAGCGACGGCGCGAACCTCGGTGGCCTCAGTTTCAATAGACTTAGTTGCCATTTACGGTTAACCCCCTATTTGGCCTTGTGGCCACGGAACGTACGAGTCGGCGCGAACTCGCCGAGCTTGTGACCAACCATGGACTCGGTAACATACACGGGCACATGCTTGCGGCCGTCGTGGACGGCGATGGTGTGACCAACCATCTCGGGGAAGATGGTGGACGCGCGGGACCAGGTCTTCACGACGTCCTTCTTGCCAGCCTCGTTCATCGCGGTGATACGCGAGAGAAGGCGAGTCTCCACGAACGGGCCCTTTTTGAGACTTCTGCTCATAAGTGCTTTCTCCTAAAACTCGGTATCCGAAATTACTTCTTACGGCGACGAATGATGTGCTGGTTCGAGACCTTCTTCTTCTTGCGCGTACGAAGGCCCTTCGTCGGCTTACCCCAGGGGGTAACGGAGGGACGACCAGAGGTGTGGTTCTTGCCCTCGCCACCGCCGTGCGGGTGGTCGACAGGGTTCATGACGGTACCGCGGACGGTCGGGCGCACGTTCATGTGACGCTTACGGCCGGCCTTGCCGATGACGATGTTGGAGTGATCGGCGTTGCCGACCTCACCGACGGTGGCGCGGCAGGTAACGAGGATGCGGCGCATCTCGGAGGAAGGCATACGGACGATAGCGTACTTGCCCTCCTTACCCATCAGCTGGCAGGAGTTACCGGCGGAACGGGCGATAGCAGCGCCCTTGCCCGGCTGGAACTCGACGGCGTGGATGAGCGTACCGACGGGAATGTCGGCGAGGGGCAGAGCGTTGCCCGGCTTGATGTCGGCGTCAGAACCGGACATGATGGTCTGACCGACCTCGAGGCCCTTGGGGGCCAGGATGTAGCGCTTCTCACCGTCAGCGTAGTGCAGCAGAGCGATGCGAGCGGAACGGTTCGGATCGTACTCGATCGTGGCAACCTTGGCGGGCACGCCGTCCTTGTTGCGCTTGAAGTCGATCACGCGGTAACGACGCTTCACGCCGCCGCCCTGGTGGCGGGTGGTGATGCGGCCGTTGTTGTTACGACCGGCCTTCTTGGGCAGGGGCTCGAGAAGAGACTTCTCGGGCTTGGTGCAGGTGATCTCGGAGAAATCGGAGATCGTCTGCCAACGCCTACCAGCGGAGGTCGGCTTAAGGTGCTTTACAGCCATTACAATCCCTTTCAATAGGAATCCGTTAGCCATCGCAGACAGGGATTCGAGGTTCTGCCTCGGGTGCGATGACACCGGACGTATACACGGTTCCGGGCGTGTCCATTTTATACGCCCAAAACCTTGAGCTCTCGCCTCCCCTATTTGGGAGGCATGAGCTCACTCAACAGCAGCGAGTCTTAGGCCTGGTTGCCAAAGACCTCGATGGTGTCGCCCTCGGCCAGCGTGACGATGGCCTTCTTCCAAGAACGGGTCTTGCCGGCGACATAGCGCACGCGCTTGGTCTTGGGCTTGACCGTCAGGGTGTTCACGCGAACGACCTTGACGCCGAAGATCTCCTCGACAGCGTCCTTGATCTGATACTTGTTAGCATCCTTGGCGACCTCGAACGTGTACTTGTTCAGCTCCATGCCGGAGAAGGAACGCTCGGACACGATCGGACGGATGATGATCTCGTGGGCGGTCATTTATGCAAGCACCTCCCCGAAGTGAGCGGCGATGTCGGCGGGCATCAGCACAGCGTTGTTGTTGACGAGATCGTAGGTGTTGGCCTCGTCAGCGGTGATGATGAACGTCTTGGGAATGTTGCGGAACGACAGGTAGGCGTTGACGTCCTCATCGCGAACGATGATGGTCAGACGCTTGCCCTCAAGACCGAGAGCCTTGAGCATGGCGACGGCAGCCTTGGTGGAAGGCTTCTCGAAGCCGTAGTCGTCGACGAGCACGAGCTCGCCATCGGCCAGCTTGGCGGACAGCGCGGAGCGCATAGCCAGCTTGACCTCCTTGTTGTTCATACGCTTAGCGTAGGAACGGGGCTTGGGGGCGAAGACAACGCCACCGTGACGCCACTGGGCAGCACGGATGGAACCCTGGCGGGCACGGCCGGTGCCCTTCTGACGCCAAGGCTTCTTGCCGCCACCGGAAACCTCAGAGCGACCCTTAGCAGACTGGGTGCCCTGACGCCAAGAGGCCATCTGGCACTTGACGATGTGGTGCATAACGTGGATGTTCGGCTCGATGCCGTACACCTCAGCAGCGAGCTCGGCCTCGGCGACCTTCTTGCCCTCGCTGTTCTTTACTTCAAACTTTGCCATTTAAGTGTTCTCCTTGGTATGACGCTGGGCTAAATGGGCTGGGCCCTTAGGCCATACGGATGGCGACGAGACCATTCTTGGCACCCGGGACAGCGCCCTTGACCAAGATGAGGTTCTGCTCGGCATCGATGCGGACAACGGAAAGGTTCTTGACGGTAACGCGCTCGTTACCCATGTGACCGGCCATCTTGACGCCCTTGAGGACGCGCGCAGGATAGGCGCACTGACCGATAGAACCGGGGTGACGCTGGAAGTGAGAACCATGCGTCATAGGACCGCGGCGCTGACCCCAGCGCTTGATGCGACCCTGGAAGCCCTTACCCTTGGAGGTACCGATGACGTCGACCTTCTCGACATCAGCGAAATCAGCGACGGTGACGACCTCGCCGACCTTGTGCTCCTCGCCGTTCTCGACGCGGACCTCACGAAGGAAGCGAACAGGCTCGACGCCAGCCTTGGCGAAGTGACCAGCCATGGGCTTGTTCACGTTCTTGGCCTTGATGTCGCCGAAACCGATCTGGACGGCGTCATAGCCGTCGGTTGCCTGAGTTTTAACCTGCGAGACAGCGCAGGGGCCAGCCTGGATGACCGTGACGGGAACGACGTTGTCGTCCTCGTCCCAAACCTGGGTCATGCCAATCTTGCGGCCGAGAATCATGCTGATCAAGATATGATCCCAACTCTCGCGTGGTCTTGGGACAATGCGTACACCACCGAGCGTACGCCCCTAGAGGACCACTACTTATACGACGTGCTCCCCAGCCTTGTATTGCGTCCGGACTACCTGACAACCCTATTAAGCAGGCATTTTGTCCAGCCAGAATACTCCCCTGGTTTCACACAGCTGTTTAGTATACACGGCTGCGGGCGTATCCATCGAGATTCATATTTCACTCACATTGTTTACGCAGGTAAAGTGCGTGGAGTCGCCTGGGCTTGGCAGAGGGGCGGCGAAATATATTAAGTTTGCTGCTCTACAGTCCTGCGCAAGACGGAAAGCACATTAAGTGCTTTCCTTTGCGTGCGGAACTCGCGACAAACTTAATATATTTCGCCGCCCCTCTGCCAAGCTCGGGAGACGACACGTTGATGTCTGCTTAACTCTGCTCGCTCAGCTAATTACTTTGTTGGGGATCCACAATTTGTTGCAAGGTGAACTTGCATTGGGGCGTATCGTCCTCTTCTCGCGTATCGTCAAAATCGAAGACCATGATAGCGCAGTTGGGGAGTTTTGCTGGGAGCTCGAAGCCCTCTGGGGCTGCAGCCTTGATGAATTGGCGACTGGCGCTGCCGTGGCTTACTGCTAGGAGGGTTTCTATGCCCTCGGCGCCCATGATATTGGTGAGGGTGTCTACCATGCGCTCTTGCAGCGCGCGGCTTCCTTCTCCTCCGAAGGGGACCAGGTCCTCGCCCGGATCCCAGACGTCGGTGGGCAGCGCGTCGTGCGGGCCTTCCTCGAAGGTGCCGTAGCAGCGCTCGATGATGCCTTTGCAGGGCTCGGCTGCTGCGTCTGCGCCGAGGAGTTCGGTTGCGACGAGCTGAGCTGTGTCCATGGCTCGACCCAAAGGCGACGAGACTACTTTGTCGGGGACAACGCCGTGGGCCTTTAGCCATGCGGCTGCTGTCTGTGCCTGATGACGGCCCAGATCGGTGAGCGGTGAATCGCAGCGACCCTGGACGAGCTTTTTAACGTTGAATTCTGTCTGGCCGTGGCGGAGTAGATATAGACGCTTCATGCTCTCCCCTTCTATATAACTAGCTTTATCGGCGCGGCTCTACTCGTGGGTATGGCCTACATAGTCTTCGTCGATCGTGATCTTGGCAATCGACTTGGGATATTCGGATTCGACACGTTTCGCCAGCGCGTGCTTTAAGTCTTCGGCACTCATCTGCAGATCCGAGGGACGCACGCAGTCAAAGATCACGTTGGTGTGCGTGGGGCCCGGCACACAGCGCAAATCATGAATCGAAAGGCGGCTATCGATCTCTTGAGCCATAGCGTTGATGCGCAAGCGCATGCTCGCCACCTTTGGATCGTCGGTCACGATGGGGTCGTAGTGAAGTGTGACAATCATGCCGTCTTCGTTCCTAAACGACTGCTCGATGTTATCGAGCGTGTCGTGACTTTCCAGCGGGCTGGCCTCGGCTGCCATCTCGGCGTGAGCGCTTGCGAACTTCCTGCCCGGGCCGTAGTCGTGAACCATCAAATCGTGAACTCCCAAAACGCCGGGATAGCTCATGATCTTGTCTCGAATGTGCTTGACCAGCTTAGGATCGGGCGACTGACCCAAAAGCGGGCTCACCGTATCTTGAATAAGTTCAAAGCCGCTCCAGCCAATATAGGCGCCAACGGCAAGGCCAACCCATGCGTCAAGATTGATGTGCGTCACCTGCGAAACAATTGCACATGCCAGCACGGCGCCTGTGGCAAGAACATCGTTCTTGGAATCCTGGGCAGTCGCATGCAGTGTCTCGGACTCGATACGGTCGCCGAGCTTTTGGTTGAGCGCCGCCATCCACAGCTTAACAACCATCGAAAGCGCCAGGACTGCCACCAGGGCAAGCGAGAACTCGACAGGTTCGGGGTGGATGATACGCTCAAACGAGGACTTCACCAGTTCAAGGCCAATGAGAAGCACGAGCGCCGCCACGACAAGACCCGAGAGGTACTCGTAGCGACCATGGCCGTATGGATGCTCGGGGTCGGCGGGCTTGCTCGCCAGCTTAAAGCCCAGCACGCTCACGATATTCGAGCTGGCATCGGACAGGTTGTTCATGGCATCCGCCACAATCGAAACCGATCCCGAAACCACACCGATTGCGCCCTTCGCAGCACAAAGCGCCACATTGGCGACAATACACACCATGCCCGCTAACGTGCCCACACGCGCACGATCGCCCTGCGCGCGCTTAACTATCCACTCGACCATCTGCATCCGCCCCCACGGTACTACCTATATATCTATTGCTCAAACGGATTGTAGTGTAGCCACTTTGTCTCCCAGATACAAAGAGGCCGCAGCCCGCACGGGCCACGGCCTTGGAGCATGACAAAAGAATCGTCCTTTTGTCGCACAGGTTTATGCGCTTACTTCAGCAGCGCTCGCCACTGTTTCGGGTGAATCGGCCCCGTCTTCTGCCGCCTGTCCCTGCGCCGGCACCACGCCAAAGCAGTAGCTCAGCGCCGCAGACACCGCAAATGCCACACCGCCGGCAACGCAGCACCACAGCAGGTTCGAGATGCCGCCCGTGGCAAAGCCAATGACCATAAGGACATTCGTCATGCCGATGGTATAGGCCGTAACGTGGCCCACGGCCGCAACAAGGCCTCCGACGGCGCCGCCAATGGCCATGTACGTCAGGCACCTGCCATATTTAAAGCCGCAACCGTACAGCGCCGGCTCGCTTACGCCGCCAAGAATACCCGAGATTGAATAGCCCAGCATGAGTGCCTTCTCGTCCTTATCCGCAACGCGGAGCGACGCGCCAAAGGGCATGCCCCAAACGGCGAACGTCGCCATCGTCGCGGCGATCAGGATGCACGAATCCGTTCCCACACTCATAAACTGAGCATAGGCAAGCGATAGGACAACGTTGCTGACGCCTGCAATCTTAAGAAACTCCCAACCCGCGGCAAGCCCCATGAGCGTGAGCAGCGACACGATGCCACCGGAATTGCCAAGCATAAACATAAGCTGGCCCAACAGCATGCCCAGATAGCTGCCCGCCGGCGCCGTAATGCACAGCGAAACCGGAACCATGACAAGCATGGTTGCAAACGGAACGAACGAAAACGCCACGGCCTTAGGGATAACGCGCTTAAAGAAACACTCCACTCGCCATAGCACGGGCACCGAGATGAGAACCGGAATAACAGTCGTCGTGTAATCGTTGACCGGCGCGGGAAGCAGACCATACACGGAAGTCATCGATGCCCCCGTCGTCGATGCGGCATCGACGAGCTTGAGCAGATCGGGCGCAATCAATACGCCGCCCAGCATCATACCCAGCTGCTCCGAGCAACCGAGCTGGCGGGCGGCCGCCCAACCAAGATAGATGGGCAAAAAGTAGTAGCCGGCGTTATAGAGCCAACTGTAGAACAGGCGATAGATTTCGGAATCGGCAGACCACAGGCCCAGCATGCCTTCGCCCATAATGACGGCGACGGTGCGGAACAACGCCGCGCAGACAATAAACGGCAACGCCGACATCATGCTTTTGGACAGATAGTCCACCACGGCCATGGCGTTTGATGAAACCGTCGTTGCAAACGTGGTGTTAGAAACTTGTGACATGGAACGCCTTTCCCAATGTGACATGCGGGCTGCCCCTTTGTCACATCGTGCGGTACTGACCGATTGCGCGGTACTTTTCGTAGCGGAGGTTTGTGAGGGTCGCGTCGTCGAGCTGCCCAAGCGCATCGAAGGCATCAAATGCCGAGGACATGACGGCACCGGCGATCTCCTCATGCGACAGGCCCTTATCGTCAACAATGCCGTCAATGATGCCGAGCGCCAGCAGATCGGGGGCCGTGAGCTTAAGCGCCTCGGCGGCCTCATTCGCGCGCTCGGTATCCTTCCACAGGATCGACGCACAGGCCTCGGGGCTCACGACCGAATAGGCCGAGCTCGAGAGCATCAGGATGCGGTCGGCCACGGACAGCGCCAGCGCGCCACCAGAGCCGCCCTCGCCTGTCACCACCGAGACAATCGGCGTCTTAAGGCCGCTCATCTCCATGAGGTTCTGGGCAATCGCCTCACCCTGGCCGCGTTCCTCGGCACCGATGCCGCAAAACGCGCCCGAAGTATCGACCAGGCACAGAACCGGTCGACCAAACTTTTCGGCCTGGCGCATCAGGCGACGCGCTTTGCGGTAGCCCTCGGGATGTGCCATACCAAAGTTGCGACGCATGCGCTCTTTGGTCGTGCTGCCGCGCTCGATGGCGATGACCGTTACGGGGCGTCCGTCTTTCCAGCCAATGCCAGCCACCACAGCAGCGTCGTCGCCAAAGTAGCGGTCGCCGTGCAGCTCCACAAATCCATCCAGGCCCAGCGAGATCATCTCGCCTGCCGTGGCGCGATCTGCCGAGCGGGTCTGCTTGACAATCTCGAGCGCGGTTTTTGGTGCGGCCGAGCGCTTGAACAAGTGTCCCAGCTTTTTGCCGCGGCGACCCGTATGCACGATCTCATGCGGTGCCCCCAGGCCGGGCGCGTGCCCTTCGTGCAGCGCCAGCAGCTCGCCTACCGTGAGCGCAATCTCGCCACGCGGAACAACGGCATCGCAAAAGCCGTGCTCCAGCAAAAACTCGGAGCGCTGGAATCCCTTGGGCAGGCGCTTGTGCATGTTCTGCTCGATCACGCGCGGGCCGGCAAATGCCGTCAGGGCATCGGGCTCGGCCAGGATAATATCGCCCTCCATGGCAAAGCTCGCGGTTACGCCTCCGGTCGTGGGGTCAGTGAGCACCGTGATATACAGGCCGCCCGCCTCGCTATGGCGCCTAACCGCCGCAGAGATTTTGGCCATCTGCATGAGCGAGGTCACGCCCTCCTGCATGCGGGCGCCACCCGATACGGTAAAGCCAACGACCGGCAGTCCCAGCTCGGTCGCACGCTCAAATGTGCGGCAGATCTTCTCGCCCACCACGGAACCCATCGAGCCCATCATAAAGTTGGCGTCCATAAAGAAGAGCGCCGTATCGCAACCGCAGATTTTGCCCTTGCCGCACACAACGGCATCGCGCTCGCCCGAACGTTCGCTCACGCTCTTGAGCTTGTCGGCATAGCCGGGAAACGAAAGGAAGTCCTCCGGCGCCAGACTGGCATCCCATTCCTCAAACGTGCCCTCGTCAATCGTCATGCGCATGCGGTCGCGCCCGCTCACGCGAAAGTGTTTGCCGCAACGAGGGCAGACCTCGAGGTTGTCGTGCAGGCGCGCCTCATCGATCACGCGGCGGCACTCCGGGCACTTGATAAACACGTGGCGCGCGGGAAACTCGGCGCACGATTCGGTCATCGGTCCCTCGAGGACGTTGACCGTCTTCGCTTTTCTATTCATCAGCATAGAGATGCCCCATTAGATCGGTGTGATACATGCCCGACAAGAACTCGTCGTTTGCCAGCACGTCGAGCTGAAGCTCGCTGTTTTCGCTCACGCCCTCAATCACGAGCTCGCCCAGGGCCGAGCGCATCTTGCGAATGGCGCCGTCACGCGTGGGCGCACACACGATGAGCTTGCCGAGCATGGAGTCGTAGTACGGCGGAACTTTCGCACCGGCAAACATGGCGGAATCCCAGCGCACGCGCGGACCACCCGGCACACGCAACGCGGTGACCGTTCCGCATGACGGCAGAAAGTCCGGCGTTTCGGCATTGATGCGGCACTCCATAGCATGGTTGCGGACCGGCATGTCCTCCTGCTCAAAGGGCAGAGGCTGGCCGGCCGCCACGCGCAGCTGCCACTTGACCAAGTCGGTATCGGTCACAAACTCCGTAACCGGATGCTCCACCTGTAAGCGCGTGTTCATTTCCATAAAGTAGAAATTGCCGTCGTCCGAATACAGGAACTCGATGGTACCGGCTCCTTCGTAGCCGACGGCACGAGCCAGGTCACGCGCTGCCTTGTGCATGCGAGCACGAATGTCGTCGTGTCCGTCGAGGCACGGCGCGGGGCTCTCCTCGATTAGCTTTTGGTTGCGCCGCTGCACCGAGCACTCGCGCTCGCCGAGCGAAAACACATGGCCCTGCTTATCGGCCATAATCTGTACCTCAACGTGATGCGCCGGCGCGACGAACTTCTCCATGTAGCACTCGCCGTCGCCAAAAACGGCCTCGCCCTCGGCTCGTGCTTCAATAAAGGCCTTTGCCGCATCTTCCACGCGCTCGACCTTACGAATACCGCGACCGCCGCCGCCCGCACGCGCCTTAATAAGCACGGGGCAGCCAATGCGCTCAGCCTCGGCCGTTGCCTCCTCGGGACTTTTGAGCAAATCGCAGCCCGGCACGATGGGCACGCCCGCCGCGGCAGCCGTTCGACGTGCGGCGTCCTTGTCGCCCATGCTGTCGATCACCTTGGCCGAAGGACCAACAAACGCCAGGCCATACTTGTCGCAGTCGCGCACGAAGCTCGCCTTCTCGGAGAAAAAGCCATAGCCGGGATGAATTGCCTTAGCTCCCGACTTCACGGCACAGGTGAGCACAGCATCGTCGTTGAGGTAGCTCTCGGCAAGACGCGGGCCGCCGATGCAATACGCCTCGTCGGCAAGCTGCACGTGCAGCGCGTCCGCATCGGCCGTGGAGTAGACGGCGACGGTCTTGATGCCCATATCGCGGCACGCGCGGATAACACGGACCGCGACTTCGCCGCGGTTGGCGATGAGCACTTTGTCGAACATGAAGCCTTCCTTAACTTTCGTGCATGAGTGCAAAAGACATATCGGCGCGGCAGCAAACCTCACCGTTGACGCTCGCAGTACCCGTCGCAAAGCGGAACGGCCCGCGCGCACGCGTGATGGTGCACACCAGATCAACCGTGTCGCCCGGGCGCACCGGACGCTTAAAGCGCACCTTGTCCAGACTCGTGTAGAACGGCGTCGCGCCGCGCGCTTCCTCATCGCCCATCAGCAGCACGCAACAGTTTTGGGCGAGCATCTCGCACTGAATCACGCCGGGGACCACCGGGTTTCCCGGAAAATGCCCCTGCAAAAAGTACTCGTCACCCGTAATCGTGATCTTGCCGTGGGCCTCGTCGCCCACCAGCTCGGCTTCGTCGAGCAAAAGCATCGGCTCGCGATGCGGCAACAGCTTCTTGAGCTCTTCTTTGTTCATGGATATCACCTATCCGATTCTCATGAGGCAGCTGCCAAACTCCACGAGGTCGCCGTCGGCCACGCAGATCTCGAGCACCTCGCCGTCTGCCTCGGCCGTCACCTCGTTGAGAACCTTCATGGCCTCGATGATGCAGAGGGTCTCGCCGGCCTTGACCTTAGAGCCCACGTGCACAAACGGCTCGTCGCCCGGCGCCGGGGCAGCATAGAAAACACCGACCATGGGAGCGGTCACCTCGGTGCCCTTGGGCTCCGGTGCGGCGGCAGGTGTCTGCGCGGCGGGCTCCGGTGCGGCAGGCGCGACTGTGGGAGCTGCAACTGGAGCGGCCATAGCGCTCGGCATGGGCATGGGCACGGCAACCGGCTGTGCGGCGCTCGCGCGCTCGAGTTCGACCGCGGTGCCATCGGGCTCCTCAACGCGTACGCGCGTGAGGCCGCGGTCCTCCATAACATCGGCTATCTCGGCAAGTCTTTTGGAATCCATGCTCTAGCTCCTCGTATATCTACGCAGCGCGATGGCGGCGTTGTGCCCGCCAAAGCCTAGGTTGGTCGAAAGCGCCCAGGTAAGGTCGGCGCGAACTGCGCGATTGGGCGTGTAGTCAAGATCGCAGGCGGGATCGGGCGTGCGGTAGTTAATGGTCGGCGGCACCACGCCCTGCTCGAGCGCCATGGCGCAGGCCATGACCTCGATGGCGCCCGTGGCACCGATCATGTGGCCGGTCATCGACTTAGTCGACGAGACGTGCGCGGCGCGCGCCGCGTCCTCGCCGAGCGCACGCTTAATGCCCGCCGTCTCGGACGAATCGTTGAGCTTGGTCGATGTGCCGTGGGCATTGATGTAGAGACCCTCGGATGGCTTGACGTCGCCCTCGGTCACCGCCAGCGATATCGCGCGGGCAATGCCGGCAGCCTCGGGATCAGGGCTCGTGATGTGATAGGCATCATCGGTGTTGCCGTAGCCCACGACCTCGGCATAAATGTGCGCACCGCGCGTCTGCGCATGTTCCATGCTCTCGAGCACGAGCACGCAGGCGCCCTCGCCCATCACAAAGCCGTCGCGGTCTGCATCGAACGGACGGCAGGCCGTCGCGGGATCGGGGTTGGTGGTCAATGCGCGGCAGGACGTAAAGCCCGCAACGGCATCGGGGATAATTGCAGCCTCGGCGCCGCCCGCGAGGATCGCGTCGGCATAGCCGTGCTTGATGGCGCGGAACGCCTCGCCCACCGCATGGGCCGAGGTGGCGCACGCGGTCACCACGGGCAGGGTCGGCCCCTTTGCTTTGTGACGGATTGCGATGTTGCCCGATGCCATGTTGGGGATCATCATCGCGATCATGTAAGGCGATGCGCGGCGGGGCCCACGGTCGGCAATCGTATGGACGTTATCGACGAGCGTCGTCATGCCGCCCACGCCCGAGCCCACGTAGACGCCCAGGCGCTCGCGATCGATGGCGCCTTCGACATCAAAGCCCGCATCGTGCATTGCCTCGTCCGAAGCCGCCATCGCAAACTGAACGCAGGGGTCCAGATGCTTGGCGTCACGCTTGCCAAAGTACTCGTTGCCGTCAAAGCCCTTGACCTCGGCCGCCACCTTGACGGCAAATGCATCGGTATCGAAGTGCGTAATCGGGCCGATGCCGCACGTGCCAGCGCACATTGCCGCCCAGGTGGCAAGCGCGGTGTTGCCGAGCGGCGATACGGCACCTATGCCGGTGATTGCAACTCTCTGTTCCATCATGGTCTCCTCATCCAAGCCGTTCTTCGGCCCTGATTTCTACATCGCCATTCCGCCGTCAACGCGTACAACCTCGCCCGTAATGTAGGAAGCCGCATCGCTCGCCAAAAAGCGCACCACGCCGGCCACTTCCTCGGGGCGCGCCATGCGCTTAAGGGGAATCTGCTCCTCGGTTGCCGCACGAACCTTTTCCGAAAGCTTTGCCGTCATATCTGTCTCGACAAACCCGGGGGCGACCGCGTTCACTCGTACACCGCGGGGCGCAAGCTCGCGCGCCACCGCCTTGGTCAGGCCGATCAGGCCCGCCTTGGAGGCAGCGTAGTTGGCCTGCCCGGCATTGCCCATCAGGCCCACAACCGAGCTCATGTTGACGACGCAGCCGCCGCGCTGGCGCATAAAGGTCTTGGTGAGCGCGCGCGTCGTGTTAAACGTTCCTTTAAGGTTGACATCGAGCACGCGATCGAAGGCGTCATCGCCCATGCGCATGAGCAGGCCATCGCGGGTGATGCCAGCGTTGTTGACGAGCGCCCAAATGGAGTCAAAGTCGTTGAGGACCGCTTCCACGCACGCGTTGACGGCAGCGGGGTCGGCCACGTCGCATTGATATGAGCGCGCCGTGGCGCCAGCCGCCTCGCAGGCGTCGCACGTCTCGCGCGCCGCATCGACGCTGCCGGCATAGACGACGGCGATATCGTAGCCATCCTCCGCCAGACCGATAGCGCAGGCGCGGCCGATACCCCGCGAGCCGCCCGTGACCAGTGCCACGCGACGTGAGTCGTTGCGCTCGAGCGCGCCATTGTTCAAGTTGCCCATGTCATTCCTTTCGGGTTACAGCCCTGTGGACTATGCGAGCTCGTCGGCAATAGCTGCGACCTGCTCGGCCGTCTCGCACGAATACACACGAACGTCGCTCAGCGTACGCTTGACCAGGCCGGACAGCGTTTTGCCGGGGCCGACCTCAATAAATGTGTCGATGCCTTGATCCTGCAGAGCATGCAGCGTATCGACCCAGCGTACGGCATGGCTCACCTGATTGGCCAAGACATCCGATGCCGTCTGGGGATCCGCCGGATAGGGCGCCGCTGTCATATTTGCCAAAACAGGAATGAGCAACGGGGACGGCGCGTGACCGGCCTCAATATATGCGGCAAGGCCACAGGTCGCCTCGGCCATATAGGGGCTATGAAATGCACCCGACACCGCGACCTTCATGGCGCGGCCGCCAGCCTCTTTTACTAGGACGTCGAGCTCCTGCAGCGCCTCGGGCGCTCCGGCCACAACCGTCTGCTGTGGGCTGTTGTAGTTGACTGGCCAGCAGTCCTCGCCGGCCTGTTTTGCCAGGCCCTCGACTTGCGCCGCATCGAGCTTGATGACGGCGCGCATGCCGCCCGGATGGCGCTCGGCAGCCGCGGCCATCAGCGCCGCGCGCTCGCACACGAGCTCAAAGCCCGCTCGCGTATCGAACGCCCCCGCAAAGGTGAGCGTGGCGACCTCGCCCAGCGAGAATCCCGCACAGGCGGCAGGTACCACGCCGCGCTCACGCAGGGCGGCAGCCGCTGCCAGGTCGTGCACGAACACGCAAGGCTGCGTGTTCTCGGTCTGCGAGAGCTCCTCCTTGGAGGCGCTCCGGCACTGCTCGCTCGTCCCCGGGCGCACCTCATCGGCAATGGCGAACACCTCGGCAGCCGCCGGCGATGTCTCGATCAAGTCGACGCCCATCGCGGGGTGCTGGGCACCCTGGCCGGCAAACAAAAACGCTACGCCACCCATGCGCACGCACCCTTCAGGACGTGCTCGGCGCCATCGACCAGGTCGTCAACGATTTCGCGTGCGCTCTGGCGCTCGTTGACCATGCCGGCAATCTGTCCACACAAAAACGAACCCTCTTCGTAGTTGCCGTCCTTGGCGGCCTTACGCAGCGCACCGGTTCCCATAGCACCGAGCTCCTCGGCACTCGCGCCGGAACCCTCGCTCTTGGCATAGGCGTTGGTGAAGGGGCTCTTGAGGGCGCGCACTGGATGTCCCGTCGAGCGACCGGTCGCACGCGTCGAAGTGTCGTTGGCCTTCAGGACCATCTCTTTGTACTGCTCCGAGACGGTGCACTCGTCTGCGACCAGAAAGCGCGTACCCACTTGCACGCCTTCGGCGCCCAGCATAAAGGCGGCCGCCACGCCGCGGCCGTCGGCAATACCGCCGGCGGCCACAACGGGAATGTCGACCGCATCGACGACCTGCGGCACCAGTGCCATCGTCGAGGTCTCGCCAATATGGCCGCCCGATTCGGTACCCTCGGCAACAACCGCCGTGGCCCCGCGACGCGCCACGAGACGCGCCAGCGCCACCGAGGCAACGACCGGGATGACCTTGATGCCCGCCTCGTTCCACGCCTTCATGTACTTGGCGGGATTGCCGGCGCCCGTCACGACGACCGGCACTCGCTCGTCAATCACGACCTGCGCGACCTCGTCGGCAAACGGGCTCATGAGCATGACGTTGACGCCAAAGGGCTTATCCGTCTTGGCGCGCAGCTCATGAATCTGGTCGCGAAGCCAGTTGGCGTCGGCGTTCATGGCCGCGATGATGCCTAAGCCACCCGCCTCGGACACTGCGGACGCCAGCGAGGCATCGGCAATCCAGGCCATACCGCCCTGGAACACGGGCTTTTCGATGCCGAGCAGATCGCAGAGAGGAGTCTTGAGCATCTCTACTTCTCCAATGCCGCCTCGACCGTATCGGCGAACTCGCCGACCGTCTTGGGGTTCTCCTCGGTATCGAGCTGGATGCCAAACTCGTCCTCGACGGCGACGAGGATCTCGACGGTGCCCAGGCTGTCGAGACCAATCTCCTCGAGCGTGGACTCGGGCTTCATCTCGACATCGTCAAGACCGGCGGTCTCGCGGATAACGTCGCAAACGCGCTCGAAGGTCTTCTGATCTGCCATGGTAGTTCTCCTTTGTTTGTGCCCTAGGGGCGTTTTTTCCTATGTGCAACTACTTCCAACGAAGCAGATAGCCACCTATATCCAGGCCGGCGCCAAATCCAACGAGGGCGATGGTGTCGCCCGCATTCAGTGCGTCGGTGCGTGCCAGACGGTCAAACGCAAAGGGAATGCAGGCGCTCGAAATGTTGCCGGTCTCGCGCAGCGTTCGAACCACGCGCTCATCTGGCACGCCGAGGCGCTTGACCGCCTGACTCAGGATTCGTTCGTTAGCCTGATGGAATACAAAATGGTCGATGTCTTCGACCGAAATGCCCGCATCGCCCGCAAGCTTATGGACCGTGTCGCAGATGGCGTTGACGCCGAACTTGAACACGCGGCGGCCATTCATGGACAGCACGCTCTTGCTATCTGCGGAAGCCTTAAACGGCGAGGTGCCGACCAGACCGGGAACGTGTAACGTCTCGACGTCGGGCGCCGTCGAAAGCTCAACGGCAAGGGGACTGTCTCCCCCAGCCCCAATCACTGCGGCGCCTGCCCCATCGCCAAAGAGCACGCAGGTGGCGCGGTCGGTCCAGTCGAGCGCGCGCGTCATCTGCTCAGCAGCAACGATAAGCACGCGCTCGGCACGACCGCGCTCGATATAGCCCTCGGCGACATCGAGCGCAAACACGAAGCCGGCACAGGCCGCCGAGACATCGAAGGCAGGGCACGCCGCTCCTAGTCGCTCAGCAACGGCACACGCCTCAGCGGGAACAAGGTGGTCACCCGTCGTCGTCGAGCAGACGATCAGATCCAGCTGGCTCGCGTCGATTCCGGACACCTGGAGTGCCCGCTCGCTCGCCGCTACGGCAAGGTCGTCAAGTGACTCGGTGGTACAGACGTGGCGGCTCTTGATACCTGTGCGGGTAAAAATCCACTCATCCGAGGTATCGAGGAACTCAGACAGCTCGTCATTGGAAACACTGCGCTCAGGAAGCGCCGAGCCTGTTCCAAGAATCGTGAAACCCATCACTAGCCTCCTTTGAGTTGTTGACGTGTTTACATCGACCAAGAGAGGATAGCGCATTTTAGTCGTTGTTGACGTGTTAACATTAAATTGTCCAAATGCGACAAAGGCTTCACATTGTGTCTATCTCTCGACACCATTACGCGATTGCCTTATTAACTTAGGAGGTAGCAACCGTTATGGATGCCAAATTAACGATAGTCGACGTAACCGGATCGACCAACGATGACCTGCTCGAAGCAGGAAAACAGGGAGCGCCGCACGGCACAGGACTTGCCGCCCGGGCTCAAACAGCAGGACGCGGCCGGCGCGGGCACAAGTGGGACTCAACCGTCGGCAACTTATTGCTTTCGATTGTCCTGCGCCCATGCGTTAATCCTGCAAAGTTCTCTGGTCTTGCCGCCGTCAGCGGCCTAGCGGTGCTTGAAGCACTCGAAAAGAAGGGTCTTGCAAACGAGATTCGCCTTAAATGGCCCAACGACCTTGTCGCGCGAGGACGCAAGCTCGGCGGCATTCTGGTCGAGGCCGCACGCGATAACGAAGGCAAACCTTTCGCCGTCTGCGGCATTGGCGTCAATGTGAACTATGCGCCCCAAGAGGTGCCCGATGGCGGCCTGCCGGCAATCGGTCTCTCGGATCTCAACGAGAGCGTACCTGCCGTCGACATGCTCCTCGATGAGGTCTATCACGCAGTTATAGACGCTGCAGATGCCTGGGCAGAGCGCCTCAACGCCAAGGAAGAAGATGCCGGTCCGCTCGCGCCCGTCCACGACGAATATATCGCCCACCTCAATTGGATTGGGGAGCACGTTATCGCCCGTTCCCCTGCCGGCGACGAGCTGGCACGCGGCATCTTTAAAACCGTCGATGGCTTTGGTCGCGCGTGTATCGAAACGGAAGGCGGTTTGCGATCCTTCCATTTTGAGGAGGCATCGCTGCGTCCCGCGAGCGAATAGGGCGCCACAGCCAGCCGCTCGGCAGCCTTATCCGGCGGTCCAATCCCATCATGCTAAACAAAAGGGCCCCGCTACCGTAACGGCAGCGGGGCCCTTTAAGCTATGAGCGATATCGCTTAGAGCTTGATGTCGATGTCGACGCCAGCGGGGAGGTCGAGACGCATGAGCGAATCAACGGTGCCCGAGGTGGGGTCGAGGATGTCGATGAGGCGCTTGTGAGTGCGCATCTCGAACTGCTCACGGGAGTCCTTGTTCACGTGCGGCGAGCGGATAACCGTGTACAGGTTGCGCTCGGTGGGCAGGGGGACAGGACCGGAAACGCGAGCGCCGGTCTTCTGAGCGGTCTCGACGATGAGCTTCGCGGACTGATCGACGACCTCGTGATCATAGCCCTTGAGGCGAATGCGGATCTTCTGGGTAGCCAACTTAAACCTCCAAAGAGTGCGAGAGATGTTCTCGCGGATTACGTAACAGGGAGCTCGAACTTAGGCGTTCTTGCTCATGACCTCGTCCACGATGGACTTGGGCGCGGGCTCATAAGAGTCGAACTGCATCGTGTAGGATGCACGGCCCTGGGTCTGGGAGCGAAGGTCGGTAGCGTAACCGAACATCTCGCCCAGCGGCACCTTGGCACGGATGAGCTTGGTGTTCTTGCGATCCTCCATGCCCTCGATCTTGCCGCGGCGACCGGAGAGGTTGCCCATAACGTCGCCCATGTACTGCTCGGGGGTCTCGACCTCGACAGCCATGATCGGCTCGAGCAGCTGCGGATCGGACTTCTTGAGGGCGTCCTTGATAGCCATGGAACCGGCGATCTTGAAGGCGGCCTCGGAGGAGTCGACCTCGTGGTAAGAACCGTCGAACAGGGTGACCTTAACGTCGAGGACCGGGAAGCCGGCGATAACACCGGTGTTCAGGGCCTCCTGGATGCCCTTGTCGATGGACGGGATGTACTCCTTGGGCACGACGCCGCCGACGATAGCGTTGACGAACTCGTAGCCGAAGCCCTCCTCCATCTTCTCGAGCTTGATGACGGCATGGCCGTACTGACCGCGACCGCCGGACTGACGGACGAACTTGCCCTCAGCCTTCTCGACGTCGTGACCAGCGGTCTCGCGGTAGGCAACCTGGGGCTTACCAACGTTAGCGTCAACCTTGAACTCACGGAGCAGACGGTCGACGATGATCTCGAGGTGCAGCTCGCCCATGCCGGCGATGATGGTCTGGCCGGTCTCGTGGTTGGTGGACACCTGGAAGGTCGGGTCCTCCTCGGCGAGCTTGGTCAGAGCCAGGGACATCTTGTCCTGCTCGGCCTTGGTCTTGGGCTCGATGGCAACGTCGATAACGGGCTTAGCGAACTCGATCTTCTCGAGGACGATCTCCTTGCCCTCGGCGCACAGGGTGTCGCCGGTGGTGGAGTTCTTGAAGCCGACGCAAGCGACGATGTCGCCGGCGGCAGCGTCGTCACGGTCGATACGCTCGGCGGCGTTCATCTCGAGGATGCGGCCGAGGCGCTCGCGCTGACCGTTGGAAGCGTTGACAACGTAGGAGCCGGACTCGGCGCGGCCGGAGTAAACGCGGACGTAGGTGAGCTTACCGACGAACGGGTCGGTCATGATCTTGAAGACCAGGCCGGAGAAGGGCTCGTCGAAGGAAGGATGACGCTGGATCTCCTCGCCGGTGTCCGGATCGGTACCGGTGACGGCCTCAACGTCGAGCGGGCTGGGCAGGTAGTCGACGACAGCGTCGAGCAGCTCCTGAACGCCCTTGTTCTTGTAGGCGGAGCCCACGAAGACGAGGTTGAGCTCGTTGGCCAGAACGCCCTTACGCAGAGCGGCCTTAAGCTCCTCGACGGTGAAGTCCTCCTCCATGAGGATCTTCTCCATGAGCTCGTCGTCAAAGCTGGCAGCAGCGTCAAGGAGCTCCTCGCGCTTGGTGGCAGCGATGTCGGCGAACTCAGCCGGGATCTCGTCCATCGGCTCGGGGTAGGTCATACCCTTCTCGTCGGCCTTGAAGTCCCATGCAGTCATGGTGACC
Source organism: uncultured bacterium (assembly GCA_905216145.1). GTDB lineage: Bacteria > Actinomycetota > Coriobacteriia > Coriobacteriales > Coriobacteriaceae > Collinsella. The sequence goes on from CAJMST010000001.1 coordinate 130,970, forward strand.
AGGTCGATGACGCCCCAGAAGTTGTCCTCGGCGCCCATCGGGACCTGAGCGGCCACGGCGTTAGCGTCGAGACGATCCTTCATGGTCTCGATAGCGTTGAAGAAGTCAGCGCCCACGCGGTCATACTTATTGATGAAGGCGATGCGGGGGACGTTGAAGGTAGAAGCCTGACGCCAAACGGTCTCAGACTGGGGCTGAACGCCGGCAACGGCGTCGAAGACGGCGACAGCGCCATCGAGGACGCGCAGGCAGCGCTCGACCTCGGCGGTGAAGTCAACGTGGCCCGGGGTGTCGATGATCTGGATGCGGTAGTCCTTACCGTCCTTGTTCCAGAAGCACGTGGTAGCAGCGGAGGTAATGGTTACGCCGCGCTCCTGCTCCTGAACCATCCAGTCCATGGTGGCAGCGCCCTCATGGACCTCACCGATCTTGTGGGTCTTACCGGTGTAGTAAAGAATACGCTCGGTCGTGGTGGTCTTACCGGCATCGATGTGGGCCATGATGCCGATGTTACGGGTATCGGAAAGCTTGTACTTAGGCTTAGCCATGTTAGTTCCTTACCTTAACTTACCAACGATAGTGAGAGAACGCGCGGTTGGCCTCGGCCATCTTGAAGACGTCCTCACGCTTCTTGACGGAAGCGCCCAGGCCGTTGGAAGCGTCGAGGATCTCGTTGGCGAGACGCTCGGCCATGGTCTTCTCCTTGCGAGCGCGGGAGAAGTTGACGATCCAGCGGATACCCAGAGCGGTGGAACGACGGGAGTTGACCTCCATCGGGACCTGATAGGTAGCGCCACCGACACGCTTGGGCTTAACCTCGAGCGTGGGCTTGACGTTGTCCATAGCCTTCTTGAAGGTAGCGAGAGCGTCGCCACCCTCAGACTTCTCGGCAACGATCTCGAAAGCGGTGTAAACGATGCGCTCAGCGGTGGCCTTCTTGCCGTCAAGAAGGACCTTGTTGATGAGCTGAGTCACCAGGCGGTTGTTGTAAACGGCGTCAGGCTGAACCTCACGACGATTAGCTGCTGCACGACGCGGCATGTGAAATCTCCTTAAGTGTCTACCGTGCGGCGCTTAGGCGGCACACGGCGAAAGTATCAAAACGTTATCTGGCTTATTTGGCCTTGGGGCGCTTAGCACCGTACTTGGAACGGGCCTGCATACGGTTCTGGACCGGAGCAGCGTCGTAGGCGCCACGGATGACGTGATAACGGACACCAGGGAGGTCACGGACACGACCGCCGCGGACGAGCACGATGGAGTGCTCCTGCAGGTTGTGGCCCTCACCCGGGATGTAAGCAGTAACTTCGATGCCGTTGACAAGGCGAACACGGGCAACCTTACGAAGAGCCGAGTTCGGCTTCTTGGGGCTCGTGGTGAAGACGCGGGTGCACACGCCGCGCTTCTGGGAGTTGTGCTGCAGAGCAGCGTTCTTGGACTTCTTGGGCACGGAACGACGGCCCTGGCGAACCAGCTGGTTAATAGTAGGCAAAGCGTACTCCTTCTCGAATGATTCCAGCTTTCTGTAAAGTGCAACGGCTTGAATCGAGGGGTCAGCATCCCCCTACGAAACACGCAGTTCGATAGGATACGTGGCGTTAGCTGTGCCGTCAACAGACCACGCCGCCGGGCGTATCCCAAAATTGGCACATTTCCGCAAAGCCTACACAAAAGGAATCCCTTTCTGTGCGCGGGGGTGGATTCCCGGACCGGGCGGCGCGGGGGTTAAGTTTGCTGCTCTACAGTCCTGACTCGCACGGAGAGCACATTAAGTGCTCTCCGGCTCGTGCGGAACTCGCGACAAACTTAAGCCGCCGGCCGCCCGGGCCGGGAATCCGACGTGCTCGGCGGGGCAACGCTACCCGCCAAAAAGGGACAGGTTTATTTTGTTCGGTTTTATCTGGTGAAACGTCGCGCTCCAGCGGTAATCTGCTCTCATCTGACGCATGGAAATCGGCGGCGTTTCCATTTAACGCAAAAGAGGCCGCTTCCCCTAGTAGGAAGCGGCCTCAGACCTTACGAATAGACGATGGTAAAGGGTACTTTTGTTTCGGTCTCCCCTGTTGACGTGCACCTCGTGCCCTCAAGCGTTACTGAGACCACTTGTTCGACATCAATCAACTTCGTTGGCACCCAGATGTTCTCTCCGCTATTGCGCCCATAAGAAAAATATAAGTTGAACACCCCTGCGTCGTCATCTTCGATAATCTGCTCCGATCCATCCTTGTAGCTGACGGTCAGCTTATTATCAACTGCTTCATAGCCCAAATCATCGATGTGCGTCTGGATGGAAAACGGGCTAATCTCAAGAGGCGAGTCACCGGAGCGGAGTTCCTTTGTATCGACGTACGCTCCAATATTGAACTCGGGTGTCGACGCCTCAAACCGCCTCGCACTCTCACCTTCACCCTCGGTCCAGTGGATATTCCAGGTGACCGCATGTTGCAAATCTCGCTCGCGATCCATAGCGGCAAAGTACATCGTGCCATTAATGACAGTATCGCTTGATGTGTCCTTATCAATTGTGCTGCGTGTGTCAGGCCATTCCTCGCCGAACTTCATATCGGGCGTGCCGATGCCCTGTTCTTCTTCACCATAGAGAACAAGTTCGCCAATCTCTGCTGCTGGCTTGTAGTAGTTAACTCCATTTGGATTGGACAACGTAAACGTCACGGCTCCGCAGCCGTTTTGGTCGATTGCCATCTCATGGATATCAAGCGTATAGCCGTTACCCTCGACGGACAGATTAACCTTCTGGACTGTGCCCTCCAGGCTTTGGGGCGCGATGCCATCGCCAAACTCTCTGGTGTAGGTATATTTAGTTCCCGATGAGCCGCCGTTGGTCCAGGTAATGGAATCCCCGTTGCCGTGGTTTCCCCAGGCTGAGGCAAAATAGCTGGAATTGACAACGGCGTAGGCGACCCCTCCGGTCGCCAACACTCCGGCAAGACATCCGATAACCGCAACATAGAGGGGCTTAGCATGACCCCTTTTGCGAAGCGGCTCGCCTTCAGCTGCATTAAGAACGCGATCTGCAAGATTGCTATCGGCTTGGATGGACTCGAAGGCCTGCTTGATTTGATTGGATTTCACGGTCGCCCTCCTCTAGGATGAATTTGAGCTTCGATCGACCGCGAGCTAAACGCGTTCGAACGGTCGCGGCTGGTACATGCAACAACTCGGCAATCTCTGAGGTCGAAAAGCCTAGATAGTAATAGAGCACGATGGGAACACGGAATCGTTCCGGAAGTCGCATAACGTCTGACAGGACCACCTTGGTCTCATCCTGCGCTGCCGAGAGTGAATCAGCCAAGTTCTCAATATCCTCTATGCGCCTCCATGGCTTTCGAAAGAGCGATTTGCATTCATTGATCGTAACCCGAATAAGCCAGCGACGAAGATGCTCCCAACTTTCAAAGTGTCCATCGCTTTTGAGCAACTTAAGAAAGACATCTTGGGCAACATCGTCGGCATCGGCACGATCGCGTAGGTACGTCAATGCGATCCGAAACACGACATCCCGGTAATCTTCGACCGCCTGTCTAAATGCTTGTTCTTCCATAATCACCTCCCGGTGATGCTGATGTTTCTTGCTGAGGCCCTCACCATAGATACGCTTTGACCGAACGAAATGTTTCAAATTCAAGCAGGAATAACCTACCAAAAAAAACTCTGCCCCTTATTGGCAAGGGATCGACGGAACGCAACAGGTTGAGCATACGCAAGCGAGCGGCCCCCAGAGCGTACAAGGTGGCATGAAAAAGGCAGGGCATTGACCTTTTGGTCATGCCCTGCCTTTTGAATGACAGATTGTAGCTCTGGGGGCCGCGCAGCGACGGAGATCGCCGCCGTTCGTTAGAACGGCGGAACTAGTTACTCCTCGTCGTTGTCCTTGGCCTCTTCGGCGTCGTCGGTGTCAACGAGCTGGTTGAGCAGCTCGTCGAGGGAAGCCATGTCCTCGTTGATCGCGCCGTTGGCGGGAGCCTTCTTGTCGTCGATCGGGGCGCCCAGGAGCTCCTCGTCGGCGTCGGCGTGATGCGTCGGAGCGGAGGTACCCAGCAGGATATCGTCCGGACCGTCGGGGCTAAAGACCATCTGCAGCAGCTGCGAGAGGTCTTCCTCGTCGGCAACGTCGTCGTTGTTCTCGAGGATGTAGAGCAGGTCGTGGGCCTCCAGGCCGTCACGGAGCTCCTCGATCGCCTTGGCACCGATACCATCGATGCGCAGCAGATCCTCCTCGGACTTGCCGACCAGGTCGCCGACCGTCTCGATGCCGACCTCGCTGAACTTGTTGGTCCAGCGCTGCGACACGCCCAGGTCGTCGAACAGGTACAGGCGAGCCTTCTCGGCGGAGATGGTGTGGCCGTTGCGGGTGAACGAACCGTCAGCACCACCGAACTCGTCGTAGCCGGCCCAGTCGAGCTGCTGCGGGAGCTGCTCGTCCAGGTCCTTGAGCTCCACAGGAGCCCACTCGGGCAGCGACTTGGCGTTGGGCGAAGCCGGGCCGTCGATGTCCACGTACCCGTCGGCCGTGCGATACGTCAGCTTGGCGTTGGCGTACGGCTTGAGGCCGGTACCGGCCGGGATCTTCTTACCGACGATGACGTTGGACTTAAGGTCGAGCAGGTGGTCGACCTTGCCCTCGATGGCAGCCTCGGTAAGGACGCCGGCGGTACGGATGAACGAAGCGCTCGACAGCCAGGAGTCGATGTTGGACGCGACCTTGAGCGTACCCAGGATGACGGGCTCGGCCACGGGAGCCTGACCGCCCAGACGGGCAACGCGCTCGACCTCGTCGGCGAACTCGTAGCGGTCGACGTACTGACCAAGCAGGTACTTGGAGTCGCCGGGGTTGGTGATCTGAACGCGACGCAGCATCTGACGTGCGAGCACCTCGATGTGTTTGTCGTTCAGGTCGACGCCCTGGCTGGTGTAGACGTCCTTGACGCTCTCGACGAAGGTGTGCATCGTCGACTCGATGTCGGTCAGCTTGCGCAGGTTGCGGAAGTTGACGAAGCCCTTGGTGATCTGGTCGCCGGCGCGAACCTCGCAGCCGTCCTCGATCTCGGGCATAAAGCGCACCGAAGCGGGGACGCGACGCTCGTCGAGGACACGGGTGTGATCCTCGGAGTCAGTGAGCGTCAGCACGTACTCGGACTTCTCGGGCTTAATCGAGAGGTGGCCGGAGTACGGAGCCAGCTCGGCCTCGCGACCCAGGATCTTCTCGTTGACGTTGCCGACGATATCGAACATACGGCTGACCGTAGGCAGACCCTGCGTAATATCGTCGACGCCAGCGACGCCGCCGGAGTGAATGGTACGCATCGTAAGCTGCGTACCGGGCTCGCCGATGGACTGGGCGGCAATAATGCCGACCGCGGTACCGATGGCGACCGGACGACGGGTGGAAAGATCCCAGCCGTAGCACTTCTGGCACACGCCGTACTTGGAGCGGCAGGTGAGCAGCGCGCGAAGCTTGACCTTCTTAAGGCCGGCATCGACCATCTTCTGGATGTCGGCGACCTTCTCGATGTAGCCGTCCTGCTCAAAGAGCACGGTGCCATCGGGAGCCACGACGTCCTCAATGAAGCAACGGCCGACGAGGTCGGTGTTGAGGTCGGTGGTGCCGGGGATGATGAGGTTGTAGGTGACGCCCTCGTGCGTACCGCAGTCCTCCTCGCGGACGATGACGTCCTGGGCCACGTCGACCAGACGACGGGTCAGGTAACCAGAGTCCGAGGTGTGGGATGCGGTATCGACCAGGCCCTTACGGGCGCCGTAGGTCGAAATGAAGTACTCGAGCGGCAGCAGGCCCTCGCGGAAGTTCGCCTTAATGGGAAGGTCGATCGTCTCGCCGGACATGTCTGCCATCAGGCCACGCATGCCGCCGAGCTGACGCAGCTGGGTCTTAGAACCACGGGCGCCGGAGTCGGCCATCATGTACAGCGGGTTCTCCTCGTCGAACATGTCGAGCATGAGCGCTGCAACCTTATCGGTACAAGCGGTCCACTCGTTAACGACTTCGATGTGGCGCTCCGTCTCGTTGATGAAGCCCTCCTCGAAGTACTCGTTGATCTGGTCGACGTTGGCCTGGGCGCGATCGAGCAGCTCCTGCTTCTCGGCAGGGATGAGAGCGTCCCACACCGAGATGGTGAGGCCGGCGCGGGTAGCGTAGTGGAAGCCGGAGTACTTGATGGCGTCGAGGATCGGACCGACCTTGGCCTCGGGGTAACGATCGCAGCAGTCCGCAACCAGCTTGGCCACATCGCCCTTGACCATCTTGTAGTTCATGAACTCGTAGTCTTCGGGCAGGCACTGGCGGTTGAAGATGATGCGGCCGATGGAGGTCTCGAAGCGCGCGGTCTTGTTGCCGGTGACGTCGTAGTCGACAAACTCGTTCTTGCCGTTCTTGACGCGGAAGATACGGGTGCCGTCCTCGTTGATGACGTTGGCGTCGGCAGCGGACACGCGGACCTGGATCTTGGCCTGCATGTCGACCTCGGAGCGGCAGTCATAGGCGTGCAGCGCGTCGTCGAAGCTGGCGAACACGTGGTTCTCGCCCGGCAGACCGTCGCGGACCTGGGTGAGGTAGTACACACCGATGATCATGTCCTGCGAGGGGATGTTGACCGGCTTGCCGGATGCCGGCGAGCGCAGGTTGTTCGCAGAGAGCATGAGCACGCGGGCCTCGGCCTGAGCCTGGCTGGACAGCGGCACGTGGACAGACATCTGGTCGCCGTCGAAGTCGGCGTTGAAGGGCGAGCAGACCAGCGGGTGCAGGTGGATAGCCTTGCCCTCGACCAGCACCGGCTCAAAGGCCTGGATGGACAGACGGTGCAGGGTCGGTGCACGGTTGAGCAGCACGACGCGGCCGTCGATGACCTCTTCGAGGATGTCCCACACAAAGGTGGCACCGCGGTCGATAGCGCGCTTGGCGCCCTTGATGTTCTCGACCTTGCCAAGCTCGACCAGGCGCTTCATGACGAAGGGCTTGAAGAGCTCCAGCGCCATGGTCTTGGGCAGACCGCACTGGTGCAGCAGCAGCTTGGGGTCGGTAACGATAACCGAACGGCCGGAGTAGTCGACACGCTTACCCAGCAGGTTCTGACGGAAACGACCCTGCTTGCCCTTGAGGGCCTCGGCGAGCGACTTGAGCGGGCGACCGCCACGGCCAGAGACCGGGCGACCACGACGGCCGTTGTCGAACAGGGCGTCCACGGACTCCTGGAGCATGCGCTTCTCGTTGTTCACGATGATCGCAGGGGCGTCCAGGTCGAGCAGGCGCTTGAGTCGGTTGTTACGGTTGATCACGCGACGGTACAGGTCGTTGAGGTCGGACGCGGCGAAGCGGCCGCCGTCGAGCTGGACCATCGGGCGCAGATCGGGCGGAATGACCGGGATGACGTCCAGGATCATGTTCGCGGGGCTGTTGCCGCCCTTCAGGAAGGCGTCAACGACCTCGAGGCGCTTGACGGCCTTCTCGCGCTTCTGCTTCTGGGAGTCCTCGTCGGCGATGATGGCCTTGAGCTTCTCGGCCTCGGAAGGAAGGTCGATGGCAGCGAGCAGGTCGCGGACGGCCTCGGCACCCATGCCACCCTTGAAGTACATGGAGTAGTAACGGGTCATCTCGCGGAATAGCGGCTCATCGGAGATGAGGTCGCGCTCGGTGAGCTTCATGAAGGCGTTGAAGGCGTCCGTGCGGAGCTGCTTCTCGTCCTTGCACTCTTCCTCGATGTCAACGATGCCAGAGGCGATCTCCTCGGGGGTCAGCGGCTCCTCGTCGGAGAACTCGTCAAAGTTCTCGGGGTCGCCCTGCTCCTTGAGGGACTCGATCTGGCGGGCGCACTCGGCATCGATCTCTTCCAGATCGGCGGCGAGCTCCTCGCGCAGGTCGTCGGCGTCGGCCTCGCGAGCCTCGTAGTCAACCTCGGTGATGATGTAGCTGGCAAAGTACAGAACCTTCTCGAGGTCCTTGGACTTGATGTCGAGCATACGGCTCATCGGGAAGCTCGTGGGGCTCTTGAAGTACCAGATGTGGGACACGGGAGCGGCGAGCTCGATGTGGCCCATGCGGTCGCGACGCACCTTGGCCGAGGTGACCTCGACGCCGCAGCGCTCGCAGACGATGCCCTTAAAGCGGATGCCCTTGTACTTGCCGCAGGAGCACTCCCAGTCCTTGGCGGGACCGAAGATCTTCTCGCAGAACAGGCCGTCCTTCTCGGGCTTGAGGGTACGGTAATTGATGGTCTCCGGCTTCTTGACCTCACCGTGCGACCAGGAACGGATCTGGTCGGCGGAGGCAAGGGAGATCTTTACCGAGTCAAAATCAGTAGCTTCGAAATCTGCCACAGTCAACTACTCCTTATCAGTGGTCGTGGCGGCGACAGCCTCGGGTGCCTCGGCGGTCTCGGCATCCCCGGCCTCGACGTCGGCGTCAACGCCGGCGAGCGCAGCCAAGTCGTCGAGAGCAGAGGTCTCCTCGGCGGTCACAGGGGCGGAGGCGTCCTCGTCGGCATCGTGCATGGGCTCGATGTCCAGTGCGAGGGAACGGATCTCCTTGACGAGAACCTTGAAGGACTCGGGGATACCCGGGACAGGAACGTTCTCGCCCTTGACGATGGACTCGTAGGTCTTGACGCGGCCCACGGTATCGTCGGACTTGACGGTCAGGATCTCCTGCAGGACGTTGGAAGCACCGTAAGCGTACAGTGCCCAAACTTCCATCTCGCCGAAGCGCTGGCCGCCGAACTGGGCCTTGCCGCCCAGAGGCTGCTGGGTAACCAGGCTGTAAGGGCCGGTCGAACGGGCGTGGATCTTGTCGTCGACCATGTGGCCGAGCTTGAGGATGTAGGACGTACCCACGGTAATGGGCTCGCGGAACTCCTCGCCGGTGCGGCCGTCGAACAGGCGGGTCTTGCCGCGCTCGTCAAGCTGGGTGACGAACTCGGGACGCATGTGATCGCCAAAGGCAGCGGTGGCCTTGTTGAGCATGTTCTTGTTAGCACGACGAATGACCTCGGCGATCTCGTCCTCCTTGGCGCCGTCGAAGACAGGCGTGGCGGTGAAGAACGGACCGGGGACGTACTTATCGGAGTCGGCCTGCTCAGTATCCCAACCGCAGGCAGCAGCCCAGCCAAGGTGGCACTCGAGCAGCTGGCCGACGTTCATACGCGAAGGAACGCCCAGCGGGTTGAGGATAACGTCGATCGGGGTACCGTCAGCCATGTAGGGCATGTCCTCGACCGGCAGAACGTTACAGATAACACCCTTGTTGCCGTGGCGACCGGCGATCTTATCGCCCTGCTGGATCTTACGACGCTGGGCGACGTAGACGCGCACCTGCTCGTTGACGCCGGGGGCCAGATCGTCGCCGTTCTCGCGGCTAAAGCGGACAACGTCGATGACGCGGCCGTAAGCGCCGTGAGGCATCTTAAGGGAGGTGTCGCGGACGTCGTGGGCCTTTGCACCGAAGATGGCACGCAGCAGGCGCTCCTCGGCGGTCAGAGCGCTCTCGCCCTTAGGCGTAACCTTGCCGACCAGGATGTCGCCAGGACCGACCTCGGCGCCGATGCGGATGATGCCGTCCTCGTCGAGGTTGGCAAGCATGTCCTCGGAGAGGTTCGGGATCTCGCGGGTGATCTCCTCGGGGCCGAGCTTGGTGTCGCGGGCATCGATCTCGTGACGGGTGATGTTGATGGTCGTCAGCAGGTCCTCGGCCACCAGGCGCTCGGACACGACGATACCGTCCTCGTAGTTGAAGCCTTCCCACGGCATGTAGGCCACGGTGAGGTTCTGGCCCAGTGCGAGCTCGCCATGATCGGTCGAAGGACCGTCAGCCAGGGGCTCGCCCTGCTCAACGGTGTCACCGACGCGCACGAGCGGACGGTGGTTGATGCAGGTGGACTGGTTGGAGCGCTGGTACTTGGCCAGGTGATACTCGTCCATGCCGCCGGCATGCTTGACGATGATCTTGGCAGCGTCGGCAAAGATGACCTCGCCGGCGTTCTTGGCCAGGGTGACCTCGCCGGAGTCCAGAGCGGCGCGACGCTCCATGCCGGTACCGACATAGGGAGCGGCAGGGTGAACCAGCGGCACGGCCTGACGCTGCATGTTAGCGCCCATCAGCGTACGCTTGGCGTCGTCGTGCTCGAGGAACGGGATCAGCGTGGCTGCGACGGAGAGCATCTGACGCGGCGAGACGTCCATGTAGTCGACGTCCTCGACAGGCACGTCGGCGGGAGCGCCGAAGGAGCCGTCGAAGTCGCGGGTACGGGCGATCACGGTGTGCGGACGGACAAGCTTGCCCTCGGCATCGGTCGTGATGAACTCGTTGGTCTTGGGATCGAGCGGCGTGTTGGCCGGCGCGATGACGTGCTTCTCTTCCTCGTCAGCGGTCATCCAGTCGATCTGGTCGGTGGCAACGCCGTTCTCGACGCGGCGGAACGGAGCCTCGATGAAGCCGTACTCGTTGACGCGGGCGTAGAGGGCGAGCGAGCCGATCAGGCCGATGTTGGGGCCTTCGGGGGTCTCGATCGGGCACATGCGGCTGTAGTGCGAGTTGTGAACGTCGCGGACGGCCGTCGGCACGTTGGTGCGGCGGCTGGAGCCGGACTTGTGGCCGGCAAGACCGCCAGGGCCGAGTGCGGACAGGCGGCGCTTGTGGGTCAGACCGGTCAGGGGGTTCGCCTGGTCCATGAACTGCGAGAGCTGCGAGGAACCGAAGAACTCCTTGATGGAGGCCACGATCGGGCGGATGTTGATGAGCGACTGCGGGGTGATCTCGTCGATGTCCTGGGAGCTCATGCGCTCACGGACGACGCGCTCCATACGGCTCATGCCGATACGGAACTGGTTGGCGACGAGCTCGCCGACGGTACGGATGCGGCGGTTGCCAAAGTGGTCGATGTCGTCGACCTTGAAGCCCTGCTCGCCGGCAGCGAGGGACAGCAGGTAGCGCAGCGTCGCGACGATATCCTCGTCGGTGAGCACCGTGACCTCTTCCTCGGTGGTGAGGTTGAGCTTCTTGTTGACCTTGTAACGACCGACGCGGGCCAGATCGTAGCGCTGCGGGTTAAAGAGCAGGCCCTCGAGCAGGCTGCGGGAAGCGTCCACGGTGGGAGGCTCGCCCGGGCGCAGGCGACGGTAGATCTCGATAAGGGCATCCTCGCGGGTGAGGGCGGTGTCGCGCTCCAGGGTGCGCTTGATCACATCGGAGTTGCCGAGCAGCTCGATGATGTCGTCGTTGGTGACGGCAATGCCAAGGGCGCGCAGGAACATCGTGGCGCTCTGCTTGCGCTTACGGTCGATGGAGACCATGAGCTGGTCGCGCTTGTCGACCTCAAACTCAAGCCAAGCACCGCGGGACGGGATGATCTGGGCCTTGTAAATCTGCTTGCCCGAATCCATCTCGGAGCTGTAGTACACGCCCGGGGAGCGGACGAGCTGCGAGACAACGATACGCTCGGTACCGTTGATGATGAAGGTGCCCTGATCGGTCATCATGGGGAAGTCGCCCATGAAGACGAGCTGCTCCTTGATCTCGCCGGTCTCCTTGTTGGTGAGACGGACGTCGGTCAGAAGCGGGGCCTGATAGGTCATGTCCTTCTCGCGGCACTCCTCGACGGTGTGCGCGGGGTCGCCGAACTGATGCTCGCCGAAGGTAACCTCGAGAACATGGTTCTGGCTCTGGATGGGGCTGGATTCCTTGAACGCCTCACGAAGGCCCTCGTCCTTAAAACGCTCAAAGGATTCCCTTTGAACAGAGATAAGGTTGGGGAGCTCCATGGCCTCCGGGATTTTCCCGAAGCTGACGCGCTTGCGCTCAGTGGCAGTGTATGCGTAGGTCACCAGGTTTTTCCTCCTTCACGGAAATGCTCGGTGGGTTGGCGAGGCATAGCTTCGCCAGTTATCGCAACCTAATAGTTTATCAGGTACCGACCGTTGGGCAAGAAAAGCCTTGACGCGATTGAGTTTTTGGAGTAGCAAAGTTTTTCGACAGAAAACACGCAGGTAGATGTATGTGTATCGAACATCTGTTCATATATTTTCTGTGAACAGAGGGGCGGCAATCGCAGCTCTTATAAAAAACGGGCGCGGACCGAGGTCCGCGCCCGTAAATGTCGATGCCCGAAGGCTTATTTGCGCATCAAGCCGCCGCGCTCGTCGATGGCGTCCCAGAAGGCATCGGCAAAGCGAGGGTCGCTTGCAGCCATGAGGGCGTTGGTGGCCATCCAGCCAGAGGGAGTGCCGGTATCGTAGCCCGACAGCGGGTCGATGACGACGGCATACATGGCCTCGCGGTCGAGCGAACGGGCCATGGCGTCGGTGAGCTGGATCTCGCCGCCCTTGCCGGCCTGCTGATCTGCCAGCAGGTCCATGACCAGCGGGCTCAGCAGGTAGCGACCGACAATGTACAGGTTAGACGGAGCCGCCTCGGGAGCAGGCTTCTCAACCAGACCGCCGATGCGCCAGACAGCGCCCGGCTCTGCATCGGCAACGCCCTCGGCGCCCTCGAGCGAACCGACGCGCTCGCCGGCGATAACACCGTAGCGGCTGACTTCCTCGGGCGAGCAAGCAGCGACGGCGATAACCGAAGCGCCACCGTGCTCCTTGGAAACGGCGAGCATCTTGTCGCAGATGTCGCGGTTAGGCACAACGTAGTCGCCCAGAAGAACCAAGAAGTTCTCCCCTGCCACGGCGTCGGCAGCAGAGCGGATAGCATGGCCGAGGCCCTTGGGCTCGTACTGATAACGGAAGTCGACCGGCATACCGCCAGCGTGGGCGACGGCATCGGCATAGGCGTTCTTGCCGCGCTCGCGCAGCAGGTTCTCGAGCGAGCGATCGGGCTGGAAGTAGTTCAGCAGCTCGGGCTTGCCGGGAGAAGTAACGATGATGGCATCGTCGACCTCCTCGGGGTCGAGCGCCTCCTCGACGACATACTGAATGACGGGCTTGTCGAGCACCGGCAGCATCTCTTTGGGCGTGCACTTGGTGCCAGGCAGAAAACGCGTGCCAAGACCGGCGGCGGGGATGATTGCCTTCATGTTATTCAAAGATCCTTTCGCAGGCGCAAAAGCGCCCCATGCGTGCGGCACACAGCCGCAGACCAAATTGCGATACCTAAGCATCTTACCGCTGGAACTATATGTCGCTACAAGGCAGAGACAATTCTTCAGCAGGTCAACGCAAATTATTGCTCGAATGGTGCAATTTTATTGCCCAACGGCAGGGTGCCCGATACGACGCAAATCACAGAACACAGCAGCTTGAGCTACCGATGTCGAGGGACCGAAAAACAAAAAAGACGGGGCTCGCAATGCGAACCCCGTCTGCAAAGAAATCTGGCGAGAAAGCCTGATTACTTGAGGGTGACAGCAGCGCCAGCAGCCTCGAGCTTCTCCTTGGCAGCCTCGGCGTCCTCCTTCTTGGCACCCTCGAGAACAGCCTTGGGAGCGCCCTCGACGACCTCCTTGGCCTCCTTCAGGCCAAGGTTGGTGAGCTCACGGACGGCCTTGATGACCTGGATCTTGTTGTCGCCGAAGCCCTCGAGCACGACGTCAAACTCGGTCTTCTCCTCGGCCTCAGCAGCGCCAGCAGCGGGAGCGGCGACAACGGCGGCAGGAGCAGCGGCGGAAACGCCGAAGGTGTCCTCGATAGCCTTAACGAGCTCGGAAGCCTCGAGAAGGGTCATTTCCTTAAGAGCATCGATGATCTCATCGGTGGTAAGCTTAGCCATTTCTAAGTCCTTTCGGTTTCCGTGTCTGTGCACGGAGATCAGTTAAAACACGGCGCGAAAGCGCCAGGGGTGCGGCGTTGCCGCCGCGGGTGAAAACAGCGACTAGGCTGCCTTCTGCTCGGAGACCTGCTGGATCGAACGAGCGAGACCAGAGGAAACGCCGTTGACGCAGACAGCGATGTCGCGAGCGAAACCGGAGATGAGACCGGCGATCTGGCCGAGAAGCTGATCCTTGGTGGGCAGCTCGGCGATAGCCTTAACATCATCAGCGGAAACGGCCTTGCCGTCGGAGATACCGCCCTTGATCTCAAGGACGCCCTTGGACTTAGCGGAGAAGTCCTTAAGGGCCTTAGCGGCCTCGACCGGCTCGGTCTCGTAGAACACATAAGCGACGGGGCCGGCGAGAATCTCGTCGATCTCGGGCTGCTCCTGGTTCTTGAGGGCGATCTTGACCAGGTTGTTCTTGTAGACCTTCATCTCGGCGCCGCACTCGCGAAGCTGATGACGCAGCTCCTGAGCCTGCTTAACCGTCAGACCGTTGTAGTTGACGACGAACAGACCGGCGTTCTCGGCGATACGGGACTCGATCTCTGCAACCTTGTCGATTTTGTACTGCTGGGGCATGAATTACACCTCCTCGAATTCTTTCCGGGCACGGTCCGCCACAAGGACGTGACGGGGGCATGTCCAAAAAGAAAGCCCCCGCGCTGCATGAGCGACGGGGGCGAGAAGACATATCTACTCGACCACCTCGGCTGGCGGGATATCCCATTAAGCTCGCGGGTAAGACCCGTTTGCGCCGGCTGTCTCTGGCAGCGGATTCGTGCGTGAACCGAAAGTATTATGGCGGGGACCCCGGCGTCGGTCAACGGGCACGAGGATTCGTACACAAACCCTGCATACGCTCCGGTCCGAGGGGCCGGGTTGAGATTTTCGCTCGGTCAAGTCCTGGCTCGCACGAAGGCCACATTAAGTGGCCTTCGGCTCGTGCGGAATCTACGAAAATCTCAACCCGGCCCCTCGGACCGGAGCTGCGGTAACTTTGCTGCGAATCCTCGTGCCCGTTGAGCGACGCGCCCCACTCACAATCCTTAAGTCGGTGGGCTGATGCGTTGCGTCCCTGATGGCTACAAGGTTGAAATGAAGGTGGACAGGCGGTGGAGGCCTTCGTCTAGGTCTTTGTCGGAGACGCAGTAGCTGAGGCGGATGTGGCCTTCGGTGCCGAAGCAGTTTCCGGGGACTAGGGCTACGTTGGCTTCTTTGATGGCTTTGATACAGAAGTCTTCGCTGGTTAGGCCGTACTGTTTGATGCTCGGGAAAGTGTAGAAGGCTCCTGCGGGCTCTACTATGTCGAGGCCCATGGCGTTTAAGGCTACGAGCACGCGTTCGCGACGGGCTCGGTAGACTTTGAGCATGGGGGTTGGGTCGACGGTCAGGGCTCGCGCTGCGGCGTCCATCTCGAAGGAGACGGCGCTCGATACTAGGTATTGGTGAGCCTTTGCGATCTCGGCGATGACGGGGGTTGCCGCTGCGAGCCAGCCCAGGCGCCAGCCGGTCATAGCCCAGGGCTTGGAGAAGCTCTCGATGACGACCGTCTGCTCACGCAGCTCCGAGTGACGCTGGGCAAAGCGCTCGTAGCCATCCACATAAACCAGGCGGTTATATACGTCGTCGCAGACCACGTAGATGCCCGCCTCCTCCGCCACGTGCGCCACGGCGTCGAGCGAAGCCGCGTTGAGGATACAGCCCGTAGGATTGTTGGGCGAGCAGATGACGATGGCCTTGGTCGCCGGCGTCACGCAAGCACGAAGCGCATCCTCGTCAATCTGAAATTGCGCAGGCTCCGTATCCAAAAAGACCGCCTTGGCGTGGTTGGTCACGACGATGCTTTCGTACAGGCCAAAGGCCGGCGTGGGGATAATGACCTCGTCGCCGGGGTTGAGCATAGCCATGAATGTTGCCGACAGTGCCTCGGTCGCACCGTCGGTCAGGATGACCTCATCGGCGGAAAACGCCAGGTCCGCGTCCCCCATGTAGGCAGATAACGCCTCACGCAGGGCGGGGCGACCGTTGTTGGGCGGATAGTGCGTGTCACCGCGGCCCAACGAAGCAGTCACCTCGGCGCTAATCACATCGGGCGTGGGAAAATCGGGCTCGCCGAGCGCGAGCGCGATGCACCCCGGGTGCTGGGCGGCGAGCGCATTGATCCGGCGGATACCGGAGGGCTTGAGCGTGGCAAGCGAGGTATTCATGGGCAGACGCATGGCGTTCCTTTCGTAAGGGTTGCACTAGGATAGCGCGGCGAGGCGCCGCCAGACGGTGTAACCTAAACGGAAACGAGCCGGAAAGGAGATGGCATGGAGACGATCGCGCGCGGCGATAAGCCCAAAACGCTGCAAACTATTGCGTATATCAGTATTCCCAATAGCGCCGATCTTGAGTTTTTGCTCTGGGACCTGCAGGATGCCATCGCCGCCTATGCTCAACTTTCCGACACCGCACTCCCCCGCCCGGTCGACTTGAAGGCAAATGACGCCGGCAGCGTTGCCGATGGCATCGTGCTGGCCATTGAAGATATGGCTGACGATGAGACGTTGACAGCCATCGAGCAGGCGCTTGAGCGCTTTGGCAGTACGGGAACGCGTGTCTATGCCGTGATTCGAGCCGCACAACAGGACGCTGAGCAGGCGCGTGGGACCGCCGTTCGCTTGCACAAGGCATGTGAGCGCCATGACCAATTGTGGTGTGGCGGCGTTGCCATCTGCGCCGGCAGCGGCATCGCAGCGCTTCGCCATTCCCCACGCATGGGCCTCTTGCGCCGACCATTTTCGGAAGCGATAGATAAGCTTGTGGGTGCTGTGCGCATGGGCTGCTCCGTCGAGCATGCACAGCGACTTGGCGGCGGCAATGCCGCCAACGTCGACGCCGACGGCATGGTTTGCGCCGAGCCAGCCGTGCCCGCGCCGGTCTGGCGAGGCGTTCTGAAACACCTCGGCGCCACACTCAATCAATAATCTAAATTAATGAGCTGCCCAGTCAATGACTTCACTCCAACGCTCGACAAGCCGCTCCAAACGCCACGCCGCGTTGGCAGGGCTCGTCGACGGCAGCACGATGGCGGGTAGCTCCGTCCGCTCTTGTAGATAGCGTTTGTAGAGTCGCCCTGCCGTACCGCCGTTACAGACAACGACCTCGATCGGCGCGGCATCGGTAATGCGCTCGATATGTGCCGGCACAACGTTACGAATGCTCGCATCGCTCGAGCCCTTAATGTCGCAGCTCTCGATCACATCCCACAGGGCCACGCCGCCGTTCAGCAGCATGGCCCGCTTGGCGGCAATGGAAGCATCGAGCGTCGCGGGCTCACCGTTTGCCAAAGGATCGCCCTCGTTGGACGGCACGGATACACCGAGGCACGCGGCCATCACACGCCAAAAGCGGTTCTGCGGATTGCCATAGTAGAAGGCATTGGCACGCGAGAGCACCGAGGGAAACGACCCCAGCACCAAAACGCGCGAGCGCTGGTCGAACACGGGCTCAAACCCATGCTCAATATGTTGATAGCCCTCGTCAGACGCGGCCATGGGCTAGGCTCTCAACAGATAGCGCACCTCGTAGGGTGCAAGCTCAAGGGTGCCCGTCAGCTCGACCGTGGGCGCATCGTCGGCAAGCAGGTCGACGAAGGAGCCGTTGAGTTCGCCAGCGCCAAAGGCGTAAGGCTCACCCACGGCATTCACCGCCACGAGTACCGTCGCGCCGTCACAGGCGCGCTCGAACAGCAGCTGCTTGTTCTGGATCACCACGTTGCGATAGGCACCGTAGTTGAGAGCACGGGCAGCCGCGTCGTCGGCCGAGCGAAGGTGTGCGAGTTGCGTGATGAACGCCGTCAGCTCGTTGGGCGCAGGCTCATCGAGCGCAGGGCGCAGCGCCCAGTCGCCATCGGGGCCGCCCTTTTCGCCAGCAATTCCCCACTCGCTGCCATAGTAGACGCACGGGATGCCCGGCATGCCAAAGAGCATGCCGTAGGCGGGACGCAGACAGGACTTGTCGGTGAGGATGCTCGCCAGGCGCGGCACATCGTGGTTGTCGACAAACGACAGCAGATGTTTGCCGCGGTAGATGCACCAGGGGTCGCCGCCAAACTGACGGTGCAGCGAATGGGCGATCTCGAACATGTTGACCGAGTTAAAGCTGGAGTACAGGCCCTTGTAGCACTCGTAATTAGTGCAGGAATCGAGCATCTCGTCGTTGACGATTTGGTTGTAGTCGCCGTGGAGCGTCTCGCCGATCAGCACAAAGTCGGGCTTGAGCTCACGGGTAAAGGCGTGCAGGCGGCGCATAAAGTCGCGGTCGAGCATATAGGCAACGTCCAGGCGCAGGCCGTCGACGCCAAAGACCTCGGCCCAGCGGCGCACGGACTCGAGCAGGTAGTCGACCACGGCGGGGTTTTGCAGGTTGAGCTTCACAAGCTCAAAATGGCCTTCCCAGCCCTCGTACCAAAAGCCATCGCCATAGCAGGAATCGCCGTCAAAGCTAATGTGGAACCAGTCCTTGTACGGCGAGTCCCACTTGCGCTCCTGCACATCGCGGAAGGCCCAAAAACCGCGGCCGACGTGGTTGAAGACGGCATCGAGCACCACGCGGATGCCATGGGCATGCAGCGTGTCGCATACGGCGGCAAAGTCGGCGTCCCCACCCAGGCGACGGTCGATATGGCGCAGGCTGCGTGTATCGTAGCCGTGGCTATCAGACTCGAGCGGCGGGTTGATGAGCACAGCGCCAATACCGAGTCCCTGCAGGTAGTCGGCCCATTGGGCGATTTTCATGATGGGGGCATCGGGGTTGGGTGCAGTGCCGGCAGCTTGGGAGAGTTCGTCCTCGGCAACGGGCGCGGCGTTTTCGCGCGGAGCTCCGCAAAAGCCCAGCGGATAGATCTGATAGAACGTCGTCTCGTATGCCCACATAGCAACCTCCCGGTAAGCTCAACACAACGACATCCATTGTATGCCCGGCGTACGTCCCGTCCCCCAAAATAAGTTGCGGTGAAATACGGACTGTTTGCCAGGTTTATTGGGCTAAACAGTCCGTATTTCACCGCAACTGATAGAGGGATATGGTTAGGCGACGGGTTTGGCGCGGCGAATGGCCGGGAACATTACCGTGATGGCGAGGATGACACCCATGACGGCAATTGCGCCGCCTGCGTAGCCGATCCAGGCAATACCGGGACCCGAGACCACGGCGCCGCCAATCGCGGTGCCCGTACCAATGCCGAGGTTGAACAAACCCGAGAAGATCGACATGGCGACAGCCGACGAATCCGCCGGCGTGTACTTGATGAGCTCGGCCTGAAACGCCACGTTAAAGGCTGTGGCGCAGCAACCCCACAGCGCGCAAACGCCAAGAACCGCGGCGAGCGACGACGCGGCAGGACCCATAAGCAGCAGGGCAACCGGCACGCCGGAGAGCGTGATCGCAAGGAACGGGAAGCGATGCCCGTCGAACAGGCGGCCGAACAGCCAGCTGCCCAGCAGGCCAGAGCAGCCGAACGCCGTCAGCGTCATAGTAATGGCGCTCGCATCGACGTGCGCGACCTGGGCCAGGAAGGGCTCGATATAGCTGTAGCCCGCGTAATAGCCGGTCGCCATGAACACCGTGACCACATAGAGCGCGATGAGGAACGGGTTCTTGAGCAGCTCGGGCAGCTGCTCGAGCGTAAAGCGCTCGCCCGCCGGCATGGTGGGGAACACCGTGGCCTGATACACCACCGCGGCGGCAGAGAAGGCCCCGACCACGGCAAACGTCATGCGCCAACCCACGGCAAGGCCAATAGCGCGGCCGAGGGGCAGACCGAAGATCTGTGCGATGGACGAGCCCGTGGCGATCATGCTGATGGCGAGCGCCCCATGGCGTGTGTCGACCAGGCGCGAGGCCATAATCGAAGCGACCGACCAGAACACGGCGTGCGCGCAGGCAACCACCAGGCGCGCGCAGACCAAGATGGGATAGGTCGGCGCCAAGGCGGACAGGAACTGGCCAAGCGAGAACACGGCCAGCACGCCCAGCAACATCCGCTTAAACTCAAAGCGCGAAGCGAACACCATGAGCGGCAACGACAGCAGCATGACGCCCCAGGCATAGACCGAAATCATGATGCCAGCTTGGGCCTCGGTGAGCGAAAACGATGCGGCGATATCGGTCAGCAGGCCGATGGGCATGAACTCCGACGTGTTGAACACGAACGCGCAGCAGGTGAGCCCGATGAGCGGGAGCCACTGCTTGAGTGTGATGCCGTCTTGCCTTGCCTGACTCATATATAACGTCTCCAATCATTTTGAGCGGAGGCGATTATATAGCAACGGTCCCGCATCCGTCAGTAACAGATGCGGGGCCGAAAACAATTCGATACACAGAGGTTGCGCCGTCAATAAATAACTAAGCCAACCCCAGCAATATGCCCGCCGAATGCACGACAAACGCCACGATCCAGGTGACCGTCACTTGAAACGCGAACACGGCCACGGCATAGCGCGCGCCCAGCTCACTCTTGACGGCGCCGATTGCCGCTACGCAGGGCGGGTACAGCAGCGTAAAGACCAGGAACACGTAAGCGGTAAACGGCGAAAACATGGTCGACAGTGCCGCGGGCGACGTTGCGCCCAAAAGCACGGTGAGGGTCGAGATGACGCTCTCCTTGGCGATAAGTCCGGTGACGAGCGCCGTGGATGCACGCCAGTCGCCAAAACCGAGCGGCGCCAGCGCCGGCGCGATAATGCTACCCAGACCGGCAAGCAGACTCTGCGACTGATCGGCGACCACATTAAAGCGAATGTCGAACGTCTGAAGGAACCAGATGACCACGGTAGCAGCAAAGATAATGGTAAAGGCCTTGGTAATAAAGTCTTTGGCCTTATCCCATGCCAGCATCACCGTCGTCTTGACGCTCGGCAGGCGGTAATTGGGAAGCTCCATGATAAACGGCACCGGGTCGCCCTTAAATACCGTGCGGTTGAGCACCAGGGCGGCAATGCAGCCGACCACGATACCGATCAGATAGAGCGAGACCATGGCGGGGACCGTCGCTTGCGGGAAAAACGCCCCGCACAGCAGTCCGTAGACCGGCAACTTGGCCGAGCAGCTCATAAACGGCGTGAGCATGACCGTCATCTTGCGGTCGTGCTCGGATGGGAGCGTACGGGTCGACATGATAGCCGGCACGGTGCAGCCAAAACCGACGAGCATGGGCACAAAGCTGCGGCCTGACAGGCCAAAGCGACGCAGCACCTTATCCATGACAAAGGCCACGCGCGCCATGTATCCGGAGTCTTCCAGAATGGAGAGGAACAAGAAGAGCACGACGATAATCGGCAGGAAGGTCAGCACGCTGCCCACACCCGTAAGCACGCCGTCGACAGCCAGTGAGCGCACCACGTCGTTGGTTCCGAATGCCTTGAGGCCCGCATCGGCCGAGGCGATGATGGCAGCGATACCGTCCTCCATGAGTCCCTGCAACGCCGCGCCAATCACGCCAAACGTCAGCCAAAAGACGAGGCCCATGATCACCAGAAACGCCGGAATGGCTGTGTAACGACCTGTCAGGATGCGGTCAATCTTGACGGAGCGCACGTGCTCGCGGCTCTCGTGCGGCTTGACGACGCAACGCCCGCACACGTCGCCGATAAAGCTAAAACGCATATCGGCCAGCGCAGATAGGCGGTCGGTGCCGGCCTCGCCCTCCATCTGGGTAATGATGTGCTCGATAGCGTCGAGCTCATTGCGATCCAGGTGAAGCGCCTCGGTTACCAGCTCATCGCCCTCGACCAGCTTGGTCGCCGCAAAGCGCACCGGAATGTGCGCCGTCACGGCATGGTCCTCGATCAGGTTAGCAATACCGTGGATGCAGCGATGCAGCGCACCGCCGTCCGGGCCGTCGGGCGCACAAAAGTCCAGGCGACCAGGGCGCTCGCGGAACCGTGCCACGTGCAGGGCGTGGTCCACCAACTCGCCGATGCCCTCGTTGCGGGCAGCGCTAATGGGGACAACGGGCACGCCCAACAGGCTCTCGAGCAGGTTGACGTCCACGGCGCCGCCGTTGGCGGTCACCTCGTCCATCATGTTGAGCGCGATGACCATAGGACGGTCAAGCTCCATGAGCTGCAGTGTCAGGTACAGGTTACGCTCGATGTTGGTGGCGTCAATGATGTCGATGATGGCGTCCGGGCGCTCGTCAAGGATGAACTGACGGCTCACGACCTCTTCGCCTGTGTACGGCGACAGGGAGTAAATGCCAGGCAGGTCGGTAACGCTCGCCTCGGGATGGTTACGGATGGTGCCATCTTTGCGGTCGACCGTCACGCCGGGAAAGTTACCGACGTGCTGGTTGGAGCCCGTCAGCTGGTTGAATAACGTGGTCTTGCCGCAGTTTTGGTTGCCGGCGAGGGCAAAGTGCAGCGGCGCGCCCTCGGGCACGGCCGTCTTTGCCGCACGGGGCGAATACGTCCCCTCGCCCAGGGCCGGATGCTCCGTCGTGCCGATTGCGGCGTTAGCGCGCGGACCCGTATCGGTGTCGTGAATACCCACGAGCTCGATGCGAGCGGCATCGTCCTTGCGCAGCGTCAACTCGTAGCCACGTAGGCGGATCTCGAGCGGGTCACCCATGGGGGCGTACTTCATCATGGTGACTTCGGTGCCCGGCGTTAGACCCATGTCCAAAATATGCTGTCGGAGTGCCTGATCGTCCGATGCCACCGATGCGACAACGGCGTCCTTTCCAATCTCGAGTGTATCGAGCTTCACGCGCTCATCCTTTCGTTAGACGCGGTTAACCGTTTACCGGGGCTAACCAACTCGTAACGACAAATGATAGCGCTCTGAACTATTTTATAAAGTCAAATACCGATGTTTACCTGCGCAAACTTTATGCGGTGCGCCCCGAAAGCTCTTTGCGCATACCGCTCAGCGAGATCGAAACGGAACCCGACCGCGCGGTAGCAGTGAGTCGATCACCCTCGACTGACCCCGTGCATGTAAAGGGCGCCTTGCCCGTCAAGACGTGGGAGATAGTACCCGAGAGTTCAAAGAAATCGCCCTCAGCGCGGGCACTCGAGAGAGCGATATTGAGACCCCTGACGTTTAGTACTGCCCTGAGCACGCCGTTCACCCCATGTGAAAACGTCACCTCGCCGCGTTTACTCCCCACCGGCGTCTGGGCCGAAACCACATACGTACCCTCAAGCATGGCTCCTCCTCTAAGCAGACTTTTTGAAATGGCCATCTAGTCTACTTTGCTGCGAGACGGCTTGCCCAGAAACCGTGAACACGCAACGACGTTCAATCAACAGATTGGTGCAAGGGGGACAAGCGTGCAAGGGGGACAAGTTACATTTGGCACCATTTGCGCCAACGGACGGGATGCGGAGCGACGACCGTGCAGGTGGATTCCGGATCGTCGCTTCCTCCGTCCCCCAGCGAATCAAAACAAGTTGCGGTGGAATAGTTCCCGCTTGATGCTTTAACCAGTAAAACAGGAACTATTCCACCGCAACTGCAAAAGCCCGCGCTGGCAACAAATGTCACCTGCGCAGGCTTGGTGGGCGCTCACAAAGGCACGTAATAGAGACCCACATCAGTTATGGAATGCCAAGCAGCATCGATACGCGATGCCCGCCGGCCTACCAAGCGATGAAGCCTGCCGCAGTCTTAGACGATCGGCGCGATGCCGGCAAAGTGCAGATACAGCGAGATAACTGCCACGACAATGACCACTGCTGCGATCAGCTTGTCGTGCAGATGCGGAAGCACCTGCTTGCCGCGGCCGCGCTCGCCCAGAATATAGACGGGGATGGCTGGGGCAAAAAGGATCGTCGTGATCATGACGCCCTGGAGGCCCGTCGACCACACCAGGAACAGCGTGTAGATAAAGCCGAGCGTACCAAAGAAGCGTGCTTTGCCGACACTCGGCGCGTGCGGCCCGTCCAAATGCTCGTTCTTCCAGCCGATCACCATGTAATAGGCAGCCGAGCAGACATACGGAACCAGAATCGTGTTGACCGCGCAGCTATAGAAGAACTGGTAGGTGCTCGCCGCCACATACGACACAATCAAGAAGAGTTGCGTGATGCCGGAGCTCACGAGAACCGTTACCACCGGGGCATCGTGCTTGTTCGTCTTAGCAAACGCCAGCGGGAAGGAGCCCTGACGCGCCGCCTCAAACGGCGTCTCGGATGCAATGATGACGTAGCCCAGCATCGCGCCGACCAGCGAGAGAATAACGCCAAGGTTTACGATGGCAGCTCCTACCGGACCGATTGCGCACTCGAGAATTCCCGCCATGGAGGGCGTTGCGAGCTGTGCCATTTCCTCACGCGGCATAATGCCGAGCGACAGCATCGAGATGATCAGATACAGCGTGAACACGGCTGCAAATCCAAGCGCCGTCGAGCGACCGACATCGCGCACATACTTTGCACGGCCCGAGATGACGACAGCGCCCTCGATGCCCGTGAAGACCCAGACAAGGGCAATCATGGTCGAGACAACCTGCTCGCCAAAGCCGGGACCAGCCGGTTCTCCCCAGAAGTTGTCCATAAAGATATCGACGTCGAACTTACCCAGGAGCACAATGCTCAGCACAAAGAGTCCCAGCGGCACCAACTTCGCCAAGGTGACGATCGTGTTAATGCCCGCAGCTTCCTTAACGCCACGAAGCACGAGAGCGGTAAGGAACCACAGAAACACGCTGGCACAGATGATGGAAAGCAGATTGTTGCCCGTGCCGAATGCAGGGAAGAAATAGCCGAGCGCGCTAAACAGCAAAAGTGCAAAGCTCACGTTGGAAAGGCATGCGCTGATCCAGTAGCCCCAAGCGGAGTTGAATCCAACATAATCGCCAAAACCGGCGGCGGCGTATGCATAGATACCGCCGGTCAGGTCGGGACGAGCCTGAGACAAACCGTTGAACACCATCATCAGCGCAAAGACGCCAATAAAGCAAATTCCCCACGAGACGATAACCGCGCCGGTATTGGCTCCGCCCGCCGCCATATCGCCGGCAAGAGAGAAGATACCGCCGCAAATGCTCGCAGTGATGACCATCATGGTCAGACGAAAGAGATCCAGACCATTGGGGTCGATTATCTCGTCGTTGCAAGTTTTAGAGGCCATATATGTGCACCCCCTCAGTCAAGCGACCGTATGAAGATGGCCCGGACGTCCCGAATCGGGTGCCGGGCCATCGGTCAAGCGATCATTAAGCTAGTAAAGCGGCCGCATTAGAAGCGCAGTGACAGGCAGGAGAGGCCTCCGTCGACCTTGCGATACTCGGAGGTGTCGACAACGAGCGTCTTGTAGCCCAGATCCTGCACGGCCTTGAGCACGGTCGGATAGCCCTCGGCAACGATGACCGTACCGTTGACCCAGATGCAGTTGGCGCCGTAAGCCTCGTCCTCGGGCACGACGATCTTGTTGTACTGGGCAAAGTCGGGCTTATCGATGAACTCACCGGAGACGAGCATGTTGTTGTCCTCGATGTAGTTGACGCCCGTCTTGAGGTGCAGGACCTCCTCCAGAGGCACCTCGGAGCCCTCGAGGCCCCAGCCCTCGAGAATCTCGCAGAACTGGCGGATACCCTCTTCGTTGGTGCGAGCAGAGCGACCGACGTAGAAGTGGTCGCCGACCATCATGACGTCGCCGCCGTCGAGCGTGCCGGGGGAAACGATGTGCTTGACATGCTCGTCGTCAAAGAAGCGACGGACGACCGGCTCGATTTCGTCCTTCTCGCCATTACGACTGTCGGCGCCGGGGTTGGTAATGATGGCGCCGCAGCGAGTGATAACGGCCGGATCCTCGACAAAGCAGCTGTCGGGATACTGCTCAAGCGCCGGCAGCACCGACACGTCAACGCCACACTGCTCGAGTGCATGCTCGTAATCGTAGTGCTCCTCGATAGCGCGCTCGTAGATGGGCTGGCCAAGCTCGGGAGCGCTCGTGATGCCATTGCTCAGGGACTTGCCGGGACGACGGATGATGACGTGGCTGAACTTAGTCATGATGATCCTCCTTGGATCTCATAGTACTGAGCGGACTTCCTTGCGTCCGCCTTCCTTCCGATGGCTTTATCTTAGGGTGTCTTTACTGTTTTGTATATTGTATACAATCCTGAACGGTAGATATTTGTCGGTAAGCGTATTATTGCTTCTTCTGGTTTGGTAGCGCGATTTAACTGGTCGTTCTATAATTCAATTAGCCTATTGAGGCGAAACGTATTAAATTTTGAAAATATACAGTTGAGGAATATAAGCTCATGGAAACGCTCCGAAGACCCTTGAAGGATCATGTATACGACTATATTTCGAGTCGCATAGACGCCGGCGAGCTTTCGGCCGGCGACCGCGTGAGCGAGCAGGCGATCTGCGATGCCATGGGCGTGTCGCGCACGCCAGTTCGCGAGGCGCTCATCCAGCTGGCAAGCGACGGCTATCTGGACAATCTCCCCCGCCGCGGATTCCGCGTCCGAGGGTTCGATCAGCAAAACGCCGTTGAAGTCTTTGAGATTATGGGGCCTCTCGACGGGCAGGCGGCATACCTCGCCTGCCCTCTCCTAACCGACGAGGACATCATGCAGCTGAAGTTTTTGGTTGGGTCCATGGACCTTGCGATCCAAGGCGGTCTTATCCGAAAGTACGACGACATTCAGCGGGACTTTCACCTCACGTACTTCAACCGCTGCGGCAACGACCGTCTGCGCGACATGATTTCGCAACTCGAGCGCTGCTTTATCAAACGCGATTACGAGACTGTCGACCAGGAGACGGCGTGCGAACTGCTCAATAAAGCCAACAACGAACATGCTCATATTCTTGAGTTGTTCGAAGCACGAGATGCGACGGGCGTGCGCGACTACGTTCGCGATGTCCATTGGAACACAGAAAACGCCCAGTTCACCGTCTGGTAGGAAAGCAACAAGAGACGACGTCGGTCTTAAACCTTGGCGACAGCACCGCCCAAACTAATCCGCTTTCCTCCGTCCCCGAGGGATCATTCTTCTGGCAGCCAAGACAACGCCGACGCTTTGGCGCGGACAGCGAAAGCCCGCCAGAGCGAGCAAGGTGCCTTGAAACGAGGCGGCATTGACCTTCTGGTCATGCCGCCGAAGTTGAAAGGCAGATTGCCGCTCTGGCGGGCTTGCAGCGTCGAGCTGTTACGCGGTTTGGTAAAACCGCGTAACTAGAAACCGTGGCGCTCCAGGAAGCGGAAGGCCAAGCGAATCCATGGACGGACCGCCACCTGCTTGTCCTCGTTGTCGACCGCGGTGTTGGCGTTGCCGAGCGAAAGGCCGTGACCACCCTGGTCGAAGACGTGCATCTCGCATGCAACGCCCTCCTCGGCCATGCGCTGCGCAAACGGGTAGACCTGCGCGACCGGCGCCGTCTTGTCGTCCGAAACGCCCCACACAAAGGTCGGGGGCATCTGGCGCGAAACGTGCGTGGTAGGGCAAATGTCGGCCAGGTGCTCATCGGTCGCCTCGCCGCCCGTCACCATCGACAGATAGTCGTTGAGCAAATCGCGCCCTGTCTTGCCACCCGTCTTGGGCACGCGCAGG
Organism: uncultured bacterium; assembly: GCA_905216145.1. Taxonomy (GTDB): domain Bacteria; phylum Actinomycetota; class Coriobacteriia; order Coriobacteriales; family Coriobacteriaceae; genus Collinsella. The sequence goes on from CAJMST010000001.1 coordinate 158,305, forward strand.
TCGATGCGCGGGTCACGCGTCTGCATATCGCGCACATAGGCAAGGTCGAGCAACGGATAGCCCAGCACCACGGCGTCGGGACGAATATCCTCCGGACGAGCCCCGGCAAGGCCCGCGAAAGGTCCGGTCTTCCACTGCGTTGCCAACGAGGCGCAGATCATGCCGCCCGCCGAGAAACCCACGATGCACACGCGCTTGGGATCGACATGCCACTCGTCGGCGTTGGCGCGCACGGTAGCGACCATCTTGGCGAGGTCCGCCTGCGGGTGCGGAAAGCTCACGTCGCCCGTGGCGCTCGTCACATAGTTGAGCACAAAGGCCTGGTAGCCGCGGTCCAAAAACGCAAACGCCACCGGGTCCTGCTCGTGCGGAGCGATATGCGTAAACCCGCCTCCGCCGCAGATGATCACCGCGGGGCGGCGGCCATTGGGCTTGTCGGGCAGCGGCTCGGCACCCAGATACGTAAACGTCGCCGGATAATCCTCGGTCGGCTCCTCGCCCCACAGCGCATGGTTCTCAATAATCATAGGTGCTCCCTCCGTGCGATTCGTGCGCACTCGTTTTTCGCACCTTAGCGTACCCCACTTGAGCCCGCGGCGCAGAAACACCCCCGCAATAAGTTGGCCTTCAACTGATATATCACAAAATCGCTGTTCAGAGGTATCGTTGGACAGCGTAAAATAGGAGCGCTGACCGTGCTGGGAAACACGTACGAAACGTTTCCGGCAAACCACACGCGTGCAACATGCGCGCCTGATACGTTGGAGGCATCTATGGGTCTGCTCGATTCGCTCAAGTCCACGTTCACTTCGTCGGGCGAGGCGTCCGTTCCGCCCGCAGCAAGCTTCGCCACCCGCGAAGGCGTCATCTACGCTCCTGTCAACGGCGTGCTCGTCAATCTGAGTGAGGTTCCCGACGAGACCATCGCCTCGGGCATGCTCGGCCAGGGCTACGGCATCGAGCCCATTACCGGCACCATTTACGCCCCCGCTAACGGCCGTATCGGCGCCACCACCGTCACCAACCACTCCATCGGCATGATCACCGAGGACGGTCTTCGCGTGTTCATCCATGTTGGCCTGGGCACCGTGGAAATGAACGGTAAGGGTTTTGCCCGCTTTGTCGAGATGGGCGACACGGTCAAGGCCGGCCAGCCGCTCATCAGCTTCGACCGCGACGCTATCAAGGCCGCCGGTCACGAGGACATCGTGACCGTCATCATCTCTGAGCTCGACCGCCTCAAGAGCATCGACCACGTCGGCGAGTCTGGCACGCTTATCGGCGGCAATCCGCTCGTCAAGCTTGGCGATCCGCTGCTGGTTGCCAAGACCAAGTAGCCAGGCCCCGCGCCACACAGCCAAAAGGCGCCTCGTCAAGCGCCCGCGACCATTTGGCCGCGGGCGCTTTTCGTTTGAAAAACCATCCCGCCAATGCCTTATCTGTATAGCCCAAATGAGCCGAGCTGCTAGAATATCGAACTGTATGGATAACTATCATTCAACCGTTATGGGAGGATACGTGAACCGCACCAAAATCGCGCAGCTCTATGCCGATGCCGAGTCGCTCGGCGGCCAGACCGTCACCGTCGCCGGCTGGGTCAAGTCCGTCCGCGACATGAAGAACTTTGGCTTTGTTACGCTCAACGACGGCAGCTGCTTCCGCGACCTGCAGGTCGTCATGAACCGCGAGGCACTCGACAACTACGACGAGATCGCACATCAAAACGTCTCGGCCGCACTCATTTGCACCGGCACCGTCAAACTGACCCCCGATGCACCCCAGCCTTTCGAGCTTTCTGCCACTTCCATCGAGGTCGAGGGCACGAGCGCCCCGGATTACCCGCTGCAGAAGAAGCGCGCAACCGTCGAGTTCCTGCGCACCCAGCAGCACCTGCGCCCGCGCACCAACCTGTTCCGCGCCGTGTTCCGCATCCGCTCTGTCGCGGCCGCCGCCATCCACCGCTTCTTCCAGGAGCAGGGTTTTGTCTACGTCAACACCCCCATCATCACCACGAGCGACTGCGAAGGCGCCGGCGAGATGTTCCGCGTGACCACGCTCGACCCCAAAAATCCGCCCCTCACCGAGTCCGGCGAGGTCGACTGGAGCCAGGACTTCTTTGGCAAGCATGCAAGCCTCACCGTGTCCGGCCAGCTCAATGCCGAGAACTTTGCCATGGCCTTTGGCGACGTGTACACCTTTGGCCCCACCTTCCGCGCCGAAAACTCCAACACCACGCGCCACGCCGCCGAGTTTTGGATGATCGAGCCCGAGATGGCCTTCGCCGACCTCAACGACTACATGGACAACGCCGAGGCCATGCTCAAGTACGTCCTCAAGGACGTTATGGCCACCTGCCCCGACGAGCTCAATATGCTCAACAAGTTTGTGGACAAGGGTCTGCTCGAGCGCCTGGACCATGTCGCCAACTCCGACTTTGCCCGCGTTACCTACACCGAGGCCGTCGAAATCCTGGAGCAGGCCGTCGCCGCTGGTCACAAGTTTGACTATCCCGTGAGCTGGGGCATCGACCTGCAAACCGAGCACGAGCGTTTCCTGACCGAGGAACACTTTAAGCGCCCAACCTTCGTGACCGACTACCCGGCCGAGATCAAGGCGTTCTACATGCGCATGAACGAGGACGGCAAGACCGTCGCCGCCGCCGACTGCCTGGTGCCGGGCATCGGCGAGATCATCGGTGGCTCCCAGCGCGAGGAGCGCCTGGATCTGCTCGAGGCCCGCATCAAGGACCTGGGTATGAATCCCGAGCAGTACAAGTACTACCTTGACCTGCGCCGCTACGGTTCCTGCAAGCACGCCGGCTATGGTCTGGGCTTCGAGCGCTTGGTCATGTATCTGACCGGCGTGGGCAACATCCGCGACGTCCTGCCGCACCCGCGCACCGTGGGCAACGCCGACTTCTAATCGTCGGACGCTAGCTCGCGTCGCCACACGCCAACGCTCATCGCACAAGCGCCTCTCGACATCGGTCGAGAGGCGCTTTTTTCAACAGCATCCGTCAAGCTTTTGGCAAGTTTTTGGTCAGTTGAGCAGGGCTGTTGAAAACTCGACCCGCCGTTTGCCGACGACTACCGACCGCCCAGAGCGCCCTGCGCCCCTGGGAAAGCCCCACGTCCTAGGCTCCATACCGTCGCCACCCAAAACGGAAAGGACGTGGGCACGATGACCGAAGCCGCTGTTGAAACCTACGACACCACGACTAGAGGCGCCGCCTCGATGGCGGCCTATCGCGCCGTTCGCATCCTGCAACTATTAAGCGAAAACACCGGCGAAGACAAGGCCATGCTTTCCGATGAGCTGATCCGGCGCCTCGCCCATCCCGACGACCCCGCCCGCATGCCCATCTCGGCGGCGCGGCGCAGCATCTACACCGCCATCTCCGCGCTTCGCCATGCCGGATACGAAATTGAGTACAAACGCGGCGTGGGCTACAAACTTCTTACCCGCCCGCTCACCGATGAAGAGATCATCCGGCTCCACGGTATGGTCATGCGCAACCGCTCCACGCCTATCGCTATCCGCAAGAGCATGGCGCAGCACTTAGTTGCCATGGCGAGTGCCGACGTTCGCGGCTACCTCGATACACCCGAACCCGTTCCGAGCGCAGGCAGCAAGGCTACCAAGGCAACACGCACGCCCATCAAGCGCATCGACACGTGCGAGCTCGTCGAGCAGGCCATCGACCACGGAACCACGGTGAGTTTTGATATTTCGAGCGTTACGACGCGTGGCGAAACCGAAGCAGCACGGATGACGCTGCGTCCCTTTGCCATCAGGCAGCGCGATGGCATCTCGTATCTGCTGGGAACGGTCTACGACGCCCGAGGCGCCGATGACACGTTGCGTACCGTAGAGATTGGCCGAATGAGAAACGTCACCACACGTCTCCTCGACGGCAAGAAGCTCTTCGCCGCCCTAGACGAGGACGACGCCTCCTCCGCCGCATAAGACCCTCCGCCGCCCATTCGACTACCCGCACCGCCCATCCGATTCTGTATTAAAAAACCCGCCAGGCTGTTGTAAAAATGGACATCAGCGCTACTATAGTTCCACTTGCACTTTGTCCCAGTGCAGTGTTTCCAGCCATTTTTATACTGGGGGTAATGATATGAAGGACATCACCATCAGCCGCAGGAGCCTTCTGGTCTCCGCCGGCCTGCTCGCGCTCGCCCCGCTCGCCGGGTGCGGCGGCAACTCTGGTTCCGGCTCTGCTGCCGCCGGTTCCGACTACACCATCGGCGTTCTGCAGCTCACCGAGCACTCCGCACTCGATGCCGCCAACGACGGCTTTGTCAAGGCCATCAAGGAGAGCGGCCTTAAGGTCAAAATCGACCAGAAGAACGCCCAGAACGACCAGTCCACGTGTAAGTCCATTGCCGACAAGTTTGTGGGCGACAACGTCAACCTGATTTATGCCATCGCCACGCCCGCCGCGCAGGCTGCCGCCGGCGCCACGGCCGATATCCCCATCGTGGGCTGCGCCATCACCGACTACGCCGCCTCCGGCCTGGTCCAGGACAACGACAAGCCCGGCACCAACGTCACGGGCGCTTCCGACCTCACCCCGGTCGCCGAGCAGCTCGAGATGATGCAGAAGGTCCTGCCCGACGTTAAAAAGGTCGGCCTGCTCTACTGCACCGCCGAGTCCAACTCCGACGTCCAGATCAAGGCCGCCAAGAAGGAGCTCGACAAGCTGGGCCTCGAGTACACCGATTTCACCGTCTCGAGCTCCAACGAGATTCAGTCCGTCGTCGAGTCTGCCGTGGGCAAGGTCGACGCGCTGTACTCCCCCACCGACAACACCATCGCCGCGGGCGCCTCGCAGGTGGGCCAGATCTGCAAGGAGAACAAGCTTCCCTTCGTGACTGGCGAGGAGGGCATGTGCATGGCCGGCGGCCTGTTCACCCTCTCCATCAATTACGAGGATCTGGGCTACGCCGCGGGCGAGATGGCCGTCAAGATTCTGAAGGGCGAGGCCAAGCCCGAGGATATGCCGATCAAGCACCTCTCGAGCAAGGACCTGGTCGTCGTCAAGAACGACGAAATGGCCGAGGCCCTGGGCATCGACCTTTCCGCTCTGGACGCGTAATGCTATACGCGGCATGCGTCTAGAGCCCGTGCTCGCGCTTTAGCTGCGTTATTCAATATCTGAGCCACAGGGGCGGGCGCTGTAGACCGGCGTCCGCCCTGCTTGTTTCAGGTAAAACAAAACGTCTGTCCGCAGCTCTTCTATGCATTGTTACCGCTATTATGGTGAATCACGTGTCCACCCTATCCTAGGAGGTATGAAGCATGCTCATTGCATTGCAGGGCGCCGTTTCGCAGGGCGTCCTCTGGGGCATTATGGTGCTTGGCGTGTTTATCACGTTCCGCCTGCTCGACATTCCCGATATGACCTGCGACGGCAGCTTTGCCCTCGGCGGCTGCGTCTGCGCTGTGCTCATCGTCAATAACAACGTCGACCCGCTGCTCGCCGTGCTGGCCGGTATGTGCGCCGGCGCCATCGCGGGTGCCGTCACGGGCATTTTGACCACCGTCTTCGAGATTCCCGCGATCCTCGCCGGAATCCTCACCCAGATCAGCCTGTGGTCCATCAACCTGCGCATCATGGGCAAGTCCAATACGCCAATTCTTGCCAAGGGCACCGTGTTCTCGGCCGTCAGCAATATGACCGGTCTGCCGCAGTCCACCGTTGCCATCATCTTGGGCATCCTGCTCGCCGTGGCTATCGTTGCCATCCTGTATTGGTTCTTTGGCACCGAGATCGGCTCGGCGCTGCGCGCCACCGGCAACAACGAGTACATGATCCGCGCTCTGGGCGTCAACACCAACTCCACCAAGATGATCGCCCTCGTGCTCTCCAACGCCCTCATCGGCCTTTCGGGCGCGCTCATCTGCCAGAGCCAAAAGTATGCCGACATTGGCATGGGCACCGGTGCCATCGTTATCGGTCTTGCCGCCATTGTTATCGGTGAGGTGCTCGGCCGTCTGCTGCCCGGCGGCCTCACGCAGTTTAGCGTCCGTCTTGCCTCCGCCGTCTTTGGCTCCGTGGTGTACTTCCTTATCCGCGCCATCGTGCTGCAGTTGGGCATGGACGCCAACGACATGAAGCTGCTCTCCGCCGTAATTGTCGCTGTGGCCCTGTGCGTGCCCGTGGTTTGGGAGCGCTATAAGCTCCGCAGCTCCTACACGAAGGGGGATGAGGCAGATGCTTAAGCTCTCGCACGTCAAGAAGACCTTTAACAAGGGCACCGTCACCGAGAAGCGCGCGCTCACCGGCGTCGACCTCACCCTGAATGACGGCGACTTTGTAACCGTGATCGGCGGCAACGGCGCCGGCAAGTCCACGCTGCTCAACATGATCGCCGGCGTGTACCCGCTCGATTCGGGCGTTATTGAGCTCGACGGCACCGACATCTCGCGCCTGAGCGAGTCGCAGCGCGCCAAGTACCTGGGCCGCGTGTTTCAGGACCCCATGCGCGGTACCGCTGCCGACATGCAGATCGCCGAGAACCTGGCCCTCGCCAAGCGTCGCGGCCAGCGTCGCGGCCTTTCGTGGGGCGTCACCAAGGCCGAGAAAGATGAGTACGTCGAGCTGCTCAAGCGCCTGGACCTTGGTCTGGACACGCGTCTCAACGCCAAGGTCGGCCTGCTCTCGGGTGGCCAGCGCCAGGCACTCACCCTGCTGATGGCCACGCTCACCAGGCCGCGCCTGCTGCTGCTCGACGAGCACACCGCGGCCCTCGACCCCAAGACGGCCTCTAAGGTGCTTAACCTGACCGAGGAGATCGTCGACGAGAACCACCTGACCACGCTCATGGTCACGCACAACATGAACGACGCCATCCGTCTGGGCAACCGTCTGATCATGATGCACGAAGGCCACGTGATCTACGACGTGGCGGGCGATGAGAAGAAGTCGCTCACCGTAGCCGACCTGCTGCAGAAGTTCGAGGAGGTCTCGGGAGGCGAGCTCGCCAACGACCGCATGCTGCTGAGCTAAAACCTGCCAAAAAGGGACAGGTTTATTTTGGTGGGTTTTATCTGCGCAAACGTCAAAACCGCCGCAAAGGGACAGACGCCCTTGCGGCGGTTTTCGCATATTATGTCGATAATCCGATATTCAACCAGACATTCTGGCTAAGGACTAAGGAAACTGCCATGAAAAGACTCCCCCGCTTTGCGTTGGCCGCCGCGTTGTTTGCCGGCGCGCTCGCAGGCATCCCAAGCCTCGCTTTCGCGGGAAACCTGCCCGCCGCTATTGACGGCTCCGTGGCCGTCATGCACACCAACGATATCCACGGCAGCTACAAGTACAGCTACAACGCAAGCAAGGGCACCGGCACTGTGGGCTTTGACGGACTGGCGGTTCTCTATAGCGCCCAAAGCAGCGTCCCCGATCTTTTGCTCGATGCGGGCGACACCTTCCACGGACAGTCCTTCGCCACCATGAGCGAGGGCAAGAGCATCGCCGAGCTCATGGACACCTTCTACGCCGACGGCTACGACGCAACCACGCCAGGCAACCACGACTGGAGCTACGGCGCGGACAAACTCCGCACCATGACCGGCTACAGCACCACCGGCACGCCCTTCGCCATGCTCTGCGCGAATGCAACGTCCTCGAACGGCGCATGGAGCTCGAGCATCACGAAGACGCTCGATCGCACCTGGGAGGATAGCGAGGATCACTCCACATTCGACTACAAAATCAAGGTCGGCGTCGTCGGAGCCATGGATGAGTCGCTAGGTTCCTCGCTGCGCGCGGACCTGGTCGCGGGCACCAGCTTCTCGAGTGCCGCGAACGCCATCAATGCCGAGGCAGAGCAGCTGCGCAAGGAGGGCTGCGATGTTGTTGTGTGTATCGCGCACACGCTCGACGCAAAGACCTTTGCCACGCGGCTCCGTGGCGTCGATGCCCTTATCGCAGGCCACGAGCACATCAACCTTAACGAGAAGGTGACGGGAGCCGACGGCAAGACGATCCACGTTGTCGAGGCAGGCAGCGCCTTTGCCGAGGTGGGGCTGCTTTCCATTCCGTACAAATACGACACGAATGGCACCGAGACGACCGACGATGACACGGTCACGGTCCCTGCAGACGGCAGCGACGAGAAGCTCTACACCGCCAAGAACGTCAACGACCTTTTGACAGACCCCGACAAGGGCTCCGACTACCAAAGCCGCCTTGAAGCCGTCCGCAACAAGATCAAGCCGCTCGACGAGGACTTTGAAAACGAATCGAACAAGGTGCTCGGCACATCCACCACCAACTATTTCTACGGCGAGGACGCCGCAGGCACGCATGGTTGGGAAATGGTGCGCACCACCGATTTCCGCCCCGGCAAGGAGGGCGACACCACCAAGGCCCAGACCATCGGCCACGTGATTTGCGGCTCCTATCTTGCCCTGACGGGCGCGGACTTCGCTATCGAAAACGCTGGCGGCATCCGCGGCGGCATCGCGGCGGGCAACGTGACCGCCGGCAACGTCATCGCCATCTCGCCCTACGGCAACACTGTGGAGACCTGGACCATGACCGGCGCGGACTTCCTCGCAGCGCTCGAGCACTCGCTACAAATCAGCGACGATTGCAACGACAGCTACGAGCTTCAGCAGGCTTATGTGGCGGCCGGTCACAGCGAGCAGGAGGCGCAAGACAAGTACAAGTGGCGCGATGACTCTGGCAGCGTTCTCTCCTTTGGCGGCATCAACGTGACGATTGATTGGACGCAGCCCGAAGGCAAGCGCATTGTGAGCGCCACACTCACCAAAGACGGCAGCACGCTCGACCCCGCCAAGACCTATACCGTCGCCACCAACAACTACATCATCACCAACACGACCGACTTCCCCACCTTCGCAAACGCCACCAAGCACACCGAGTGGGGTACCTGCGAGTCAGCGCTAAGGGCGCTGATCGGGCAGGACAGCTGGGAGAGCAAGATGACCTCGCTCGCGGGCACCATCAGCTTTGGCTCCGCTGCCGTGGACCCCACGCCCACACCGGCCCCGACGCCTAAGCCCTCGCCTAAGACGGACACGACGACCACGAAGGTCATCACCAAGAAGACGACCGGTAAGCTCGCCGCAACGGGAGACCGCACGCTGGCAGTAGTTGGCGCGTGCCTTATCGGCGGCATCATCGTCATCATGCTCGGCATTATCTGGAAGCGTCGACGCTAAGCTACACCGCCGGGCCTTACAGCCCCGCCGCGTAAACCTTATATCGAGCACAGAAGCCCGTCCGAATTTGATCGGACGGGCTTCTTGGTGGGTATCATGGTTGAACGATCATTAGGAGGTTTTCCCTACATGGAATTGTTTGAGCCGATTCTTCATTTCTTTGAGCAACGGTGGGTCCACAACATCATCTGGGCCGTCATCTTGGCGATAGGCACCGCCGTCGCCGCCAAGGTCGTATCCAAGACCCTGAACCATCTGCTTAACCGAGACGATAACCCGCTTCCGGCATCGAGTATCTTCATCAACATCGCGCGCGCCGTCATCTGGATGATTGGCGGCAGCTTTATCCTCGATAACTGCTTTGGCATTAACGCAAACGCGCTCGTCGCCGCCCTTGGCGTCGGCGGCATCGCCATCTCGCTCGGCTTTCAGGACACGCTGTCAAACCTTATCGGCGGCATGCAGGTGACCTTTATGGGCATCATCAAGCCCGGCGACAATATCGAGGTCGGCGGCGTATCCGGCGTGGTCCAAGACATCACTTGGCGCCATACAACGATTGAGGATGCCTGTGGGCAGACCATCATCGTCCCCAACTCCAACATCTCCAAGAACACGCTCGTGCACCTCATGCCCTTTGGGCGCGTTGCCGTGCCCGTCGCGGTCAAGGACACGTCCAAGTGGGCTTCACTGGACGCACTGGCAGACGAGCTGACCAGCGCCACCAAAGCCGCCGTGCTTCCCATCTCGGGCTTTGACAAGGAGCCCTACGTACTCTTTAGCGAAATCGGCGACTTTGGCATCAAAGGAAAGATCATCTTTATCGTCAGCGACGACAGCACTACTTTCACGGCAGCCGACGCCTGCATCCGCGCCATCGCCCCCATCATCGCCTAACCCGCCAAAAAGGGACAGGCACCTTTGTGGTGGTTTTCATTCGTGGTACCATGGTTTATGTAGTTGTTTAAACGACTAAGGGAGCAACATCATGGAAGAGGCCTATCGTCAAGCACGCAAGCGCGGCGAGCAAGGACGTCGACGCGCCATTAGCCAAAGCGAGCATCCATACCTTACGGACCTCGACAGTTTGATTGCTCAGCTCCCCTTAGGTCAGCGAGTGAGTGTCGGCCTGCGGGATATTCCGATCGAAATGGTCGTCGGCACTGTCACCAAGGGCCGTCAGTCCGCCTTTTCATGCAACTTTATGCCCCTGCTGCCGTTTAACACCGAGTTCGCCCGCAAGTGGTCCAACCTCTACGACATCCAGGTAACCGAGGGCTATCGCGACCCCATCATCGTCACCGAGTTCATGCATCGGTTCTATGTCCAGGAAGGCAATAAACGCGTCAGTGTCCTCAAATTCTTGGACGCTCCAACGGTTTCGGCCAGGGTCACCCGTCTCTACCCCGGCACATGGGATTCCGTCGAAAGCCGCCTGTACGGTGAATTCTGCGCGTTTTGGCGCGTCTGCCCCCTATACGAGATCGAGTTCTCGCGTGAGGGAAGCTACGAGACGCTCGCCAAGATGCTCGGTCAGAATCTTATCGAAAAATGGCCGCAGAAAAAGGTCGACTACCTGCGCCACACCTTCCTGCTCTTTAAGCGCGCCTACCTTCGCGCAGGCGGCGACCACCTGGACATTACGCCCGCCGACGCCATGCTCGTGTACCTCAATGTGTACAACCAGGACCGCCTGCTGGATACGCCAACGGATATCGTCGTAAACCGCCTGTGCAAGATTTGGCGCGAGCTGGTCATTGCCGGCAAAAATGACGAGGACAAGGTCGATCTTGTTGAAGCGCCGAGCGTCGACGAGGAGGAGTCGCCCGCCAAGTCCACCTCCGGCGTGCTCAACTTCTTTATGGGCAAGACCGTCTATTCGGCGACCAACCCCCTGCGCATCGCCTTTATCCATGAGTTCCCCTGTGCGACGTCGAGCTGGGACAGCCTGCACGACCAAGGGCGTCAGTATCTCGATGAGCACTTTGGCGGTATCGTGCGCACCGAGGCGTTCGAGGACTGTCACGATCCGGATGTGTTCTACGCCGCCGTGGAAACGGCTGTCAAACATGGGGCAAACGTCATCTTCTCGACCTCGCACCGCCTGATGGAATACACGCTCAGGGCTGCCGTTGAGTATCCCCAGGTTCGGTTCCTCAACTGCTCTATCGGCCTTCCCCATCAAAGCGTCCGTTCGTACTTTGGCAAGATGTACGAGGCCAAGTTCCTCCTGGGCGCCCTTTCCGCCAGCATGGCGGACAACCACCGCATCGGCTACCACGCGTCGGTCTTCGCCTCGGGCGCGCTCAGCGAGATCAACGCCTTTGCGATTGGCGCCTCGCTGCTCGACCCCCGTGCGCAAATTATCCTGACTTGGGGCGATGTGCCCGCCGGAGGCCTTGCCGAGGCCATGTGCCGCGAAGGTGTAAGCGTCATGACCGGCGCCGACATGTCAAAGTCGCTCGAAGACCCCACGGCCTACGGACTTCACCGCCTGGTCGATGGCAAGGTTACCGGCATCGCCATGCCGGTATGGAACTGGGGCCGTTACTACGAGCTCATCGTTCGCAGCCTTCTTCACGGCACGTGGGACGAGACCAGCGACGACAACCAAGTGCGCGCTGTCAACTACTGGTATGGCATGAGCTCCGGCGTTATCGACATCCGTTACGCTCCGGGCCTACCCTACCAAACGCGCAAACTCGTGCAGTTGCTCCGCAACGGCATTGTTGTGGGATCCATCAACCCCTTTGGCGGCGAGCTCCACAGCCAGAACGGCGTGGTACAGATCGAAGGCTTCCCTCCGCTGCCGAGCACGCAGATTGTCGAGATGAATTGGCTGGCGGACAACGTGGTAGGCACCATTCCGCAGCTCGACGATGAGCCGAAAGTCCCTGCCCTATGAAAATCCTTGCCATAGCCGATACCGAAGAACGATGCCTTTGGGAGTGCTTTCGCAAGGAACGCTTTGAGGGAGTCGACCTGATTTTGTCCGCCGGCGATCTGGACCCGGACTATCTTGAGTTTTTGGTTACGGTCATCAACAAACCGCTCATCTACGTGCGCGGCAATCACGATGACCGCTACGCACGTCATGCACCGGGTGGATGTATCTGCGTAGAGGACAGCGTGTACACGTACCGAGGGATTCGCATTGCGGGCCTTGGCGGGTCCATGCGTTATCGCGACGGCGCCAACATGTACACCGAACGCGAGATGTCCAAGCGCATGCGTAAGCTGTCGCGTAAGGTTAGGATGGTCGGCGGGTGCGACATTCTGCTTACCCATGCACCCGCCGCCGGTATGGGTGATCTGGACGATCTGCCGCATCGAGGATTCGAGTGTTTTAACACAGCACTCGAATCCTGGAATCCCGACTACATGGTGCACGGGCATGTGCACCAAAGCTACGGTTGCGATTTTCAGCGCGAGCGTCAGCATGTGTGTGGAACGACGATCATCAACGCCTGCGGCTATACGCAGTTTGAGCTCGACCAGACGCACTACCCCATCCGCGGCTGGCAAGCAGCTTGGCTCAACTCACAAACCATGCGCCGCGAGCTCAAACGCCACGAAGCCATCGAGTCCTCAACAGCCAGAACACCCTGGTAACCACCATAAAGGGGACACTGTCCCCTTTATGGTGCTTTTGACGCGATAGCAAGAAACCCGGTCCTGCACAAGGCAGAACCGGGTTTCTTTAGCAATGCTTGCTGTACTCAGGCAGTAACTAGCAGTTACTCAGCCAGGAAGTCACGCTGGACAGCGGGATCGACCTTGACGCCAGGGCCCATGGTGGAAGACACGGAGATGGACTTGACGTACTTGCCCTTAGCAGAAGAGGGCTTGACGCGCAGAATCTCGGTGTACAGGGCAGCGTAGTTCTCGACGAGCTGCTGCTCAGAGAAGGACTTCTTGCCCAGGGGCACGTGGCAGATGCCGTAGCGGTCGGCGCGGTACTCAACGCGGCCAGCCTTGAGCTCGGAGACCATCTTGGCGACGTCCATGGTCACGGTGCCGAGCTTGGGGTTCGGCATGAGGCCACGGGGACCAAGGATCTTACCGATGCGGCCAACCTTGGCCATCATGTTCGGCGTAGCGATAGCGGCGTCGAAGTTGATCTCGCCCTTCTGAATCTGGGCGACGAGCTCGTCGGAACCGATGATGTCGGCGCCGGCAGCCTCAGCCTCACGGGCCTTCTCGCCCTCGGCGAAGACGGCAACACGAACGGTCTTGCCGGTGCCGTGGGGCAGGGAGATGGAACCACGGATGTTCTGGTCAGCCTTACGAGTATCGATGCCCAGACGGAAGTGAGCCTCGACGGTCTCGTCGAACTTTGCAGTGTCGAGCTCCTTGATGAGCTTGGCAGCCTGAAGGGGGGTGTAGAGCGTGGCGCGGTCGATCTTCTCGGCAGCGGCGTTATAGCTCTTACCATGCTTAGCCATGTGCATTACCTCCTGTGGTTAAACGGGCGTGAGCCCTCCCACATCGTATCGTGTGCCCTATTGCACACATTTAACGGGCGCCCCGGTCGGAGCACCCGCCGTTACCATAAGAAATCGCTACTCAGCGATGGTGACGCCCATGGAACGGGCGGTACCGGCGATGATCTTCTTGGCGGCGTCAATGTCGTTGGCATTGAGGTCCGGCATCTTGATCTCGGCGATCTTGGTGAGCTGCTCCTGGGAGAGCTGACCAACCTTGTCAGCCTGGGGCTTAGCGGAACCAGACTTGAGGTTCAGCTCCTTCTTGATAAGGTGAGCCGCCGGCGGGGTCTTGGTGATGAAGGAGAAGGACTTGTCCTCGTAGACAGAGATCTCAACGGGGATGATGTCACCCTTCTTGTCCTGCGTCTCGGCGTTAAAGGCCTGGCAGAACTGCATGATGTTCACGCCAGCAGCGCCCAGGGCGGGGCCGACGGGAGGAGCGGGGTTTGCTGCACCAGCAGGAATCTGGAGCTTAATGACGTTGGCAACCTTCTTCTCAGCCATGGTCATTCCTTTCGAATCACGAGTGTGAAGTACTTGCTATATCGTAAGCACGCACGTGTTAGAAGCACTCCTGAGATGAGCAGTCACAGAAGAAGCACGCTCGCGCGAACGGACGAAAACTTAAGCGATGACAGCGACCTGGTTAAAGTCGAGCTCGACCGGCGTCTCGCGGCCAAAGATCATCAGCGTGACCTTGAGCTTGCCAGCCTCGGTGTTAACCTCGGAGACCTTGCCATCAAAGTCGGTAAGCGGGCCATCGGTGACGCGGACGGACGTACCGACCTCAATATCAACCGAGGTGCGCTTGGGCGAATCGCCCTTACCGGGACGACGAGTCATCTTGTTGTACTCGTCGCGGGAAAGCGGAGCGGGCTTGCCGTTGCCGCCTAGGAAACCGGTGACGCCAGGCGTGTTACGAACACACGTCCAAGCATCGTCATCCATCTCCATGCGGACCAGGACATAACCCGGGAAGATCTTGGAATCCTTGGTCTCACGCTTGCCACCCTCTTTAATCTCGGTGACGCGCTCCATAGGAATCTCGATATCAAAGATACGGTCCTGCATGCCCATAGTCTCGATGCGATGCTCGAGATCGGACTTAACGCGGTTCTCGTATCCAGAGTAAGTGTGAACGACGTACCAACGCTTAGACATGGTTTAGCCCCTCAATCCAGAGAACAGAGCAAGAGCCTCGCCAAAGCCAGCATCGAGCAGAGCGATGACGACGCCGACGACGATCAGAGAAGCGCAAACAACAACCGAGTAGTTCACGAGCTCCTTCTTATCGGGCCACGTGACACGCTTCATCTCGGACTTGACCGAAGCGAAATACTTCTTGGTGCGGGCGAAGAAACCAGGCTTCTCGTTCTTCTTGGACTTCGCAGCCTTCTCGTTCTTCTTGGCAACGGCCTTCTTGGCCTCAACCTTGGAGTTGGCGGCAGCTTTGTTGGCAGGTGCCGGCTGCTGAGCCTTCTTCTTGTTCTTCTTGTTGGCCATTTGGGTTACCTCCGCGCAATGCGCTTATACATGAGTAAACCGTAAGCCCCCAAGTGGGAGCTTACGGAATAATGACTGGCACGCCAGGAAGGACTCGAACCCTCAACACTCGGTTTTGGAGACCGATGCTCTACCAATTGAACTACTGGCGTATGTGACTAGAGACTAGCGAGTCTCTTTGTGCAGCGTGTGGTGACGGCACCAGGGGCAATACTTCTTGATCTCCATACGATCAGGCATGGTCGACTTGTTCTTGGTGGTCGTATAGTTGCGGCGCTTGCACTCAGTGCAAGCAAGAGTAACTAGAGTACGCATGTATCCTGAACCTTTCATTTCCGCCCCGTACGGGCACGAGTTGTTACTTTATCAGCTCCACGTAAGTGCTGTCAATGAAAACCTCGAGTCAATTGGTTCTCGGTGGATCCATTCATATTTGGAACACATCAATGAAGCCATCGAGAGCTAATCGACGGTGCATCCAGGACCATTATCGATCCTCTCGACACCAGCAACGGCTCAATATCCATTGCAGAAAAGAACCCGGCACCCATATAAGTGCCGGGTTCTCTAAGTCAGCTATATCAAAGAGCTAATTTACTCAATGATCGTGGAGACGATGCCAGAACCGACGGTGTGGCCACCCTCGCGGATAGCGAAGCGCAGGCCCTCCTCCATGGCGATCGGGTGGATGAGGTCGCCCTCGATGGTGATGTGGTCACCAGGCATAGCCATCTCGGTGCCCTCGGGGAGCTTGACCGTACCGGTAACGTCGGTGGTACGGAAGTAGAACTGAGGACGATAACCATCGAAGAACGGGGTGTGACGGCCGCCCTCCTCCTTGGTCAGAACGTAGATCTCGCCGGTGAACTTGGTGTGCGGGGTAACCGAACCGGGCTTGCAGAGAACCTGGCCGCGCTCGATGTCCTCACGCTTGATGCCGCGGAGCAGCAGACCGACGTTGTCGCCAGCCTCGCAGAAGTCCATGGACTTACGGAACATCTCGATACCGGTAACGACGGTGTTCTGGGTATCCTTGATGCCGACGATCTCGACGGGCTCGTTGAGCTTGAGCTCACCGCGCTCGACACGGCCAGTAGCAACGGTACCACGGCCGGAGATGGTCATAACGTCCTCAACGGCCATCAGGAACGGGAGGTCGTTGTTACGAGCAGGCGTCGGGATGTACTCGTCGACGGCCTTCATGAGCTCGCGAATGGCGTCCATCCACTTGGCGTCGCCCTCGAGAGCGCCCAGAGCGGAGCCACGGATGACGGGGATGTCGTCGCCGGGGAAATCGTACTCGGAGAGGAGCTCACGGGTTTCCATCTCGACGAGGTCGATGAGCTCGTCATCGTCGACCATGTCGCACTTGTTCAGGAAGACGACGATGTAGGGAACGCCGACCTGACGGGCGAGCAGGATGTGCTCGCGGGTCTGAGCCATGGGGCCGTCGGTAGCAGCGATGACCAGGATAGCGCCGTCCATCTGAGCAGCGCCGGAGATCATGTTCTTGACGTAGTCAGCGTGGCCCGGGCAGTCAACGTGAGCGTAGTGACGGGCAGCAGTCTCGTACTCGACGTGGGAGACGGAGATCGTAATGCCGCGCTCGCGCTCCTCGGGAGCCTTGTCGATGTTCTCGAACGCAGTGAAGTCAGCCTTGCAGCCCTCGGTCTCGGAGAGAACCTTGGTGATGGCAGCGGTCAGCGTGGTCTTGCCGTGGTCGACGTGACCAATGGTGCCGATGTTAACATGCGGCTTAGTGCGCTCAAACTTCTCTTTGGCCATAAAGCCCTCCTCTAAACAGGTCGTCCCCGGACGGGACTTTGCCTTTATACCATAGTGGCCTCTCAACATACTATTGAGAAGCCACCGTGTTACCTATGGTAGCGGTGACTGGATTCGAACCAGTGACGCCACGGGTATGAACCGTGTGCTCTAACCAACTGAGCTACACCGCCGGATGGAGCCTGCAACCAGACTTGAACTGGTGACCTCTTCGTTACCAACGAAGTGCTCTACCGACTGAGCTATACAGGCACTTGACGGGTGGGAGCTATAGGATTCGAACCTATGTAGGCAGAGCCAACGGGTTTACAGCCCGTCCCCATTAACCACTCGGGCAAACTCCCAATCGTTCAAGTATCCGCAGGTCCTTTGGTCTTTTGGACCGCCGCCCCCGCGAACGAAAAAGATAATACGATGCAACCTTGGGGGCTGTCAACGAAAACCTCTAGATACACGGTGCCGGGCGTATCTATATAGCTGTGACCTGCGGTTTTGTTGAGTTTGGATATGAAGGACGGTGGTTTTGGATACTGAGGTGACGTTTCCCGAGGTAACACTTTGGTGTAGTGGAGTACACCTTCAGGATCGAACTTCGATAACGGCTTATTTGCACCTATATATAGGTCGAGATCGGGCTTCCACGCCACGATCGAGCGTGGATTATCTCCCACTTTTAGCGCGGCTCTAAGGCCAAAGTGGCAGATTATCCACGTTCATTCTCCAGGCGAGAGAACTGTAAAGCCGCAACTACTCGGGCCAGGCCAAAGTAGACCCATAGAGCGGCTCCCCCTTGGTGCAGGGGTAGCGACTCAAGTAACACGACGATAGCAAGTCGAAAAAATAAGTCATGGCGTATTTCGAATAAACGCCGAGTCGGTCAATTCCGTTTCCCGCATTACCAAGACGATATACACGGTCAAAAGACCTCGATTTGTCATCGTTGCTAAACGCAGTAATTAGAATCTTCCTGCCCGAACGGCAATCAAGATACTCACGCGCCTGTGACGCAAATAGCCCGGAGACCGATACGAGAATTATCAATGACTGCGAAGCGTCTCCCATGTTTTTCAATTCCGCGACGTTAGCCCCAGCAACTATGCGAACTATCTTGCCCGCATAAAACATTTCCTGCTGAAATCGTACGAGATTGGCGCTCACATTATTGGTGCACCAGATTTCAACGTTTTTATGGCCATCAATTTCGTCGACAAGATGCTTAATAGCGATATCGGACACGCCGCTTTCAACCTCAGCGAACATCTCGATCATGCGAACGTCGAGCTCTGCCCTGTACTCCTCGTAGCCAAATTCCTCCTCTCGATGGCTTAAGTCGCTTGGAAAGACTGACTGAGTAAATGATTCTTTCAAATCGCTAAGAGACTGGTAGCCCAATCGATTGCAGAAACGACGAACAGCGGAACGGGTCACGAATGCATCGCGGGTTATTGCGGCAACATTGATTTCGCTCGAACGCCTAATGTGAGCGATGAGATATCGAGCGATGGCGGCATCGTTTGACCCAAACTCGCTGTTGATGATGGAGCTAATGCGATTGAGCACATCGAAGTCATTGATATTCACGTGATCCCTCTTTCCGCTCTCCTCGAAATCATGATTCATTTATTGAATCAAACAGCTTTGGTCGTTCTCCTATGATTCAAATCAGTTGACGTCATCTTAATCATAATTCCGCCACACGTATCCACCGTGTTGAATGATGGAAAGGGGATTCATGGGCAACGTGAACAACATGCCGTTTCTCTGGGGTTCCGCCACGGCGTCTTATCAGTGCGAGGGTGCCTGGAACGAAGACGGCAAAGGCCTTGGTGAGTGGGATTTCTTTAGCCACACAAGCAATAAGAACATCAACCATGTTGACGGTGATGTATCTTGCGACTTCTACCATCGCTATGAAGAAGATATCCGCATGATGAAAGAAGGCGGACAAAACACCTATCGCTTCTCTCTTTCATGGAGTCGAATCATCCCCACCGGTATCGGCAAAGTGAATGAAGAGGGTATCGATTTTTATAATCGGGTCATTGATTGCTGCCTCGAAAATGGCATAGAGCCCAACGTTACGCTGTTCCATTACGATCTGCCATTCACGCTTGCTTGCAAAGGCGGATGGCTGAACAACGACATGGCAGAGTGGTTCTGCAAATACGCCAAGATTTGCTTTGAGCGCTTTGGAGACCGCGTCAAAATCTGGGCTACCGTTAACGAGCCGCATTTCTACAGCTACTGCGTAAACATGTTGGGCAACTATCCCCCCAATCGATCGCTCGATGTTCAGTCGTACATGCAGTTTCAGTACAACCTGATGCGCGCAAGCGCACTCGCAGTCCGAGCATATCGTCAAATGGGCTACGACGGCATCATCGGCGCCGTCCACGATGGCGGCGTTGTCGAACTCGACCCGGCAACCGAGCACCCCGATGACGTATTTCGATACGCAGACTTTTTCGCCAATCGCATGATTCTGGCACCAGCGCTTCAGGGTCAACTGCCGCCAGAAATGGACGAAATCCTTGAAAAACTTGGCGTCTCGCTCTATCGATCCCCAAATGACGTAGAAGAATTCAGCGACGGTAAAGTCGATTTTATTGGACTCAACGTGTATTGCCGAGAGTATGTAACCGACTGGCACGGTGGAGAGCTTGCCGTTTCGGCGAACAATAAGGGCGGTTCGAGCAAAAAGGTCGAAGGAAAATGCATTGCGCCCTTGTTTGAAAGCGCCCGCGACAGCAATGTTCCCCGCAATAAATGGGGCCGCGAAATACTCCCAAGTTGCATGTATTCAACCATCATGGATGTCCATGAGCGCTATGACGCGCCCCGCATCTTTATTACGGAAAACGGACATGGCGCCTATGAGCAACCAGACGCAGACGGAATGATCCACGATGATGACCGCATCGAGCTTCTGGGCCAGTTCATCGAGCACATGATGAGGGCTAAGCGCGACGGCGCGCGCGTTGAGGGCTACTACCTCTGGTCGACGATGGATCTGTATAGCTGGATCAACGGCTACGAAAAACGATACGGACTTGTCCATATCGACTTCGAGAACAATCTGGAGCGCACCCCCAAAAAGAGCTGGTATTGGTACCGAGACCTTATCTCGAAGTATCAGGAGCAGGAAGGTTAGGAGAAAGAGATGAAATATCAGGCAATGTCCGAAACAGTCCTAAAGGCTGTTGGCGGCAAAGAGAACATTACATCGGTAACTCATTGTGCGACGCGCCTTCGCATCGACGCACGAGACACCTCGATCATCGATCTCCAGCTCGCCAAATCGGCCGACCAGGCGCTCGGGGCAGTAGTCAGCGGTGGCCAGCTTCAGGTGATCATCGGCCCCAACGTCACCGAGGCTTACAACGACTTCCTCGACTTCGCGGGAATCGAAGTCGGCGGTGGCACGGTTGCCGACGATGCCCAAACCGCCAAAGACCTTGCAGAAGGCATTAAAAGCGGTAACACCGCCATGGGCTTGATTGAGAAATTCGGGAACGTCTCTGCACAGGTATTCATGCCCATCGTCCCGGCGCTCATCGTTGGCGGACTCATTCTTTCGATCAAGAATCTCCTGGTCAATTATTGTGGATTGAGCACCGATAGCGGAACCGCCCAGGTTCTGCTGGCGATCTTCAGCGCCTCATTTAGCTTCCTGCCCGTTTACCTCGGCTATCAGCTCGCCGCCGTCATGAAGATGCAGCCTATCATGGGCGCACTGCTGGGCGCAATCATGATTAGCTCGTCTATTAGCGGTGCTGAGGGTCTCGACTTTCTTGGCATCCCCATCCCGACGAATGACTACTCGAGCACGGTGGTGCCAATCGTACTGGGCGTTGTGTTCATGTACTTTGTTGATCGCGGTCTTCAGAAAATCATCCCCGACATTACCAAACTGTTCTTGAAGCCGCTGCTCACCATGTTCATCGTCGTGCCTGTTGAGCTGATTATCCTCGGCCCCGCCGGCAGCATGATGGGCTACGCGCTGAGTGATGCCGCCACGTGGCTCATGGATAACGTGGCATTTATCGCTACTCCAATCCTTGCAGCCCTTAACCCCTATTTTGTCATGCTCGGTCTTGATAAGGCCTACATCGCGATCGAAGTTACGAGCTTGGCGCAGCTCGGCTGGGCGCCCATCATCTTTGGCTTCATCTCAAACCTCTGCATTGGCGGCACGAGTCTCGCCTTGGCAACTGCAATGAAAGGCAACAAGGAGAAGAGAGGTATGGTCACCACGGTTGCCGTCACCGCACTCTGTGGCGTAACTGAGCCCGCATTTTATGGCTGCCTCATCGAGCGTCCCCGCCTGCTTGTCGGCACGGCAATCGGCGCCCTCTGCGCGGGACTCCCTGCAGGTATCTTCGTCCTGAAGGAGTATGTTGCGGGAGCATGCCCCGGTCTTCTTTCTGCGCTGATCTTTATCGCTCCCGATGGATCCATGGGCAACTTCGTACTGGCGTGCGTTGTCGCCGTCATCGCCATCGTCGTCTCGTTCATCGCTGCACGCGTGATCATCAAGAAGAATCCCAACTATATTGAGTAGATGCCCGCTGCTTGCATTGGGGACATCCTCGGCAGACCATTAGCAAGAACCCAAGAAGTCCCTTAGGAGCTCGATTAATCCATTCGGATTCCTCAGGCACAAACGACCCCGATTCCACAATGAAATCGGGGTCGTCGTTTCTAAAGCCTTCGATAGACAATCGGTGTTTACCTTAGCTCCCTATCCAAGTTAATTATCCACGCTCGTTCTCCGGTCGGAAGATTTTCTTCGCTCGCGTGTCCAGAAATCCACGCTCGAGCAGAACATCCAGGTCCGCACCCGCCCTTGTCTCGATCTGTAACAGCAAGAGGCCTATTCCGCTTCTACATGTTACAGATCAAGATATTCCTAAAACACCCTAAGTTTCATCTCAATCTGTAACAGTTAGATGCCAAATATCGGTCTTGGTGTTACAGATTTAGACAAACTGGAGGACGAGACAAACCAAAAACGGGATGGGCGCTAACCTGATGGCGCGCCACCTAAATAGAAACGGGCTCTGTCCCATATAGAGACAGAGCCCGAAACTCTCATGGAGCCAGTGACAGGAATCGAACCTGCAACCCACTGATTACAAATCAGTTGCGCTACCGTTGCGCCACACTGGCACACTTGGCGCTTTCGCGCGAAGCCAGTTAAGAATAAAGGAAATGAGGACGGGGCGCAACAGGCCCTTCACCCGACCACATCTCAAAACTATTCGCTAAAACGAATAGTTTTAATTACAATTGTTATATATAAAACTATTCGTTCTAACGAAGGGTTTCGCGATGCTTACTACCAAGGAAGCCGCCGAGCTGCTCGGCATCACTCCGCGCAGGGTGCAGGAGCTCATAAAAAACGGAGCACTTGAGGCCCGCAAGGCTTCTGGTGTATGGCTCATCGACAAAGACAGCGTCGACACGCGACTCCGCTCCGTGACAAAAACAGGGGGACGTCCCCGCCGCGGCCACGGTAAGAACGAGATCGCGTTCACCCTCATGAACCGCACGCACGAAGTCGCTCAGCTGGTCTACAGCACATCGCGAAAAGACTTTACCCACATCGGCGCCGACATCGATTACGCCCACGCCCCTATTGGAGTATTTGGCCCTAATAGCCCCATATCGCTCGACTCCTTCCGCATCTGGTGGCGCGGCCGCGGTATTCCGCTCGCACGCATTGGGCTAGCCTCCCTGCTTGCAGAAGCCGCAGTCGATGTTCCCGATGAACTCGTACAGCGAAATCTTGGCCTCTCCCTATCCGACCAGTATTGGATTAGACCCCAAGGTTCCGGTCTCGCGTGGGAAGATATTAACTTCTTCAATAACGCCTTTGATGACGTCTCGCTGTCCATTGCGCCCTTTGCCCCAGAGGGAAAAGCGGCTGCCGCAAAGCCCGATAACACGTCGGACGGCAATCTTCAAAAGTACTGGACGTGCGAGGGCGGGCGTCGAATTCTGCATAAGGCAGGAGCGCACCTGAACCAGGAACCTTATAACGAGCTGGTGGCGACCGCGCTCCACCGTCGCATCCTAAACGCCTGCGATTATGTGCCTTACTCGCTCGAGGGCACGGGCACTTCCGCCCTGAGCATATGCGATGTCTTCTTAACTGATGAAGAAGAGTATGTCCCTGCGTTCTATGTAAATCAGTACGCAAACGCAGATGAAAGACTAACCGACTACGAGCGATATGTAGCAAACTGCGAGAAACTCGGGGTAACAGGCGTCAAGGACGCCCTTGACCGCATGATCGTGTGCGACGACATCATCGCCAACTATGACCGTCATTGGCGTAACTTTGGCATTGTGCGAAACGTCAACACGCTAGCTTGCAGACCTGCCCCCATCTTCGATTCGGGCTCATCGCTCTGGTGCAACATTTCTCTAGAGGAGCTTAAGGCAAGAGAGCACAGTTTTACCAGCGCGCAGTTTCATTCAAGCCCCGCAAAACAAATGCTGCTTGTTGAGGATATGAGCTGGTTTGACGACGACAAGCTCGAGGGTTTCGTTGACGAGGCAATCGAAATCCTATCCAAAAACGACGCTCTTACAGCGAGACTGCCTTATCTAAAAGAGGCGCTAACATGGCGCCTCGAAAGAATGATCGACATCGCTGAATGGAGTTAGCGAGACAGCATCGCCCCGCCAACTCCCCTACCTCCCGCGCAGGGCCTTTAGCTTGGCCAGGGCATCGGGGCTCAGGCGGCTGCCCAGGGTCATCTTGATCTGCGGAGCTTCCTCTGCCTCGTGAACGTCGTTATCGATCTGCTTGATCTCGTCCACCAGCATGCGGCTCGAAATACGCGTGACACCCTTGCCCATGACGACGGCCTGGATTGTGCCGTCACTCGACACCACGGAGCACGCGCGGCCCTCCTCACGCGCCTCGATGCAGAGCTTCTGCACCACGGTATCGGCAGAGACGCCCGTCGGCGAAAACTCGATGCGCACGCCGCGGGCCGGCAGGTTGGGGCGCTCACTGGAGATATTGCCCGCGCCGTCGAACACGATCACAGCCTCGTAGCGGCCCTGGGCAAACGCGGCGACATCGTTGATGAGGGCGGTGCGCGCCATATCGTGAACGTCGCTGGAATACGGATCGTCGGAATGGTCGTATACGAGCTTTTCGTAGCGCGGCGTGCAGTGGATCACGTTGTAGCCGTCGACCACTAAAAGCTCGGGCTTATTGGAGTGCACCGTCGAGACCGGATCGGCGATGGCCTGCGCAAACGCATTGCCGCCCACGCCGTAGGTCGCGGCCGAGACAATCGGCTTGGCCGAGCCTTCGCCAAAGCGCTTGGCCTTGGACTTGGCGCGGTTCTTCTTGGACATGTGTTACTCCTCCCCCACGAGCTCGCCGGCGTTGCGGCGCAGCCACTCAAAGCACAGCGCCGTGGTCGCCTGAGCAACATTGAGGCTCTCGGTCATGCCACGCTGGGGAAGCTTGGTCAAAAAGTCGCATTTCTCGAGCACCAGGCGCGAGATGCCGTCGCCCTCGGAGCCCATGACGAGCGCCACACGGCCCTCGAAGGGAGCATCCCAACAGCTGCCCTCGGCGTGCTCGGAGGCGCCGCCCACCCAAAAGCCAGCGGCCTTAAGATCGTCGAGTGTACGGGCGATATTGGGAACCTGCGCAATGGGCAGGTGCATGACGGCGCCGGCAGAGGTCTTGTAGCTGCCCACGGTCACGCCGGCGGCGCGCTTGTTGGCGATGATGACACCGGCCGCGCCCACAACCTCGGCGGAGCGCACGATGGCGCCAAAGTTGCCGTCGTCGGTCACGTGGTCGAGTACCACGACGAGCGCCGGGCCCTCGCCCGCGCGGTCGAGGATATCGACGACATCGGCATAGGGGAAGTTGCCAACCTCGAGCGCAATGCCCTGGTGAGCGCCATGGCTCGACAGCGCATCGAGCTGCGCGCGCGGTACATACTTAATGCGGACGCCCGCGGCGTTGAGGTCATCGACCAGACGCGACAGGGCGGCATCGCGCTCCCCGCCCTCAGCGATGAGCGCGCATTTGATGGGAAAACCGGTGCGCAGCGCCTCGGCGGCAGCACGGCGACCTTCGATAAACTCGCCCTTGGGAGCCTGGACAGCGTCGCGGTTGCGGTCGCGCTGCGGACGTGCGGCCTGGGTGCGATCGCGCTGGCCCTTGGGAGCGGCAGCGCGATCGTTGCGGCGAATCGGACGCGAGCCAGAAGCGGCCTGCTTGCCGCCACGAGGCGCACGCTTGCGATTGTCGGCCATTAAGCGACCTCCTTAAATAGATAACGAACAAGAATCGACCGTCCGAGCCACGGCACCTTGCCTTTCAATCGTCGGGCATGACCACCAGGTCTATGCCCTCCTCTTTCAAGGCAATCTGCCGCACCTCGAACGGTCGACAAATACTAGAGACTCTTAATACGGGTGCCGGCGGCGGTATCCTCGATCGTCAGCCCGAGGTCCTTGAGCTGATCGCGGATGGCGTCTGCCAGATCCCAGTTCTTGGCGGCGCGGGCCTCGGCGCGGGCCTCGAGAATCTTGGCAGCGGCCTCGTCCACGTCGTCACCCGTGTAGGCAACCAAACCGGCGGCAACGCCCAGCAGGCCCAGCGGCAGCTCGACCTTGGGCTCGGGAAGCTCAACGCCAAACGTATCGAGCAACTCGGCCAGCGTGTCGGCGGCGGCAAGCGCGGCGGCCTTGTCGGCAGCGTCGCCCGCCTGCTCCAGGTACTGGTTGCACTCGGTCACAAAGCCAAAGACGGCACCCATGGCACCGGCGGTGTTAAAGTCGTCGTCCATGCACTCCTTAAAGGCAGTACGAGTCTCGGCGGCCTTGGCGACAAACGCCTCAGATGCTGCCTCCTCGGCATCGGCCGTCGCATGGTTCGCGGCCCAGCGCAGGTTCTCGACCGTACCGGCGATACGCGTGAGCGAGTTCTCGGCACCCTCCAGGCGCTCCCAAGAGAAGTCGAGCGGCGAGCGATAGCTCGTCTGCAGCATCAGCAAGCGCAGAGCCGCGGCAGAGTGCTGCTCGAGCACCTCGGCCAGCGTAAAGAAGTTACCGAGCGACTTGGACATCTTCTCGCCGTCAACCAGCAGCATGCCCGTGTGCATCCAGGTGTTGGAGAAGCCCTGGTGCCAGGCGCAGGTGGCCTGGGCGCACTCGTTCTCGTGATGCGGGAAGGCAAGGTCGGAGCCACCGCCGTGAATGTCGATCGGGGTGCCCAGGTAGCGGTGCACCATGGCGGCGCACTCGGTGTGCCAGCCGGGACGGCCCTCGCCCCAGGGGCTCGGCCAGCTGGGCTCGCCGGGCTTGGCGGCCTTCCACAGGGCAAAGTCGAGCGGGTCGTTCTTGTCCTCGTTCTCCTCGATGCGCGCACCTACCATAAGGTCGTCGATGTTGCGGCCCGAGACCTGACCATAGTTGGGATCGCTGCGCACGGCAAAGTACACATCGCCATTATCGGCTGCGTAAGCGTGGCCCTGCTCGATAAGCGTCTTGATCATGGCGATCATGGGGCCGATCTCCTTGGTGGCGCGGGGGCGCACATCGGGATCGAGCACGTTGGCGGCGCGCATGACGCCGATGAACTTGTCGGAGAACTCCGTCGCGACCTCGGCAGCCGTACGGCCTTGCTCGTTGGCGCGCTTGATGATCTTGTCATCGACATCGGTGAGGTTCTGGGCGAACGTGACCTCGTAACCGCTTGCGATGAGCCAGCGACGAATCACATCGAAGCTGATGAACGTGCGGGCGTTGCCGATGTGGATGTTGTCGTAGACCGTGGGACCGCACACGTACATGCGGACCTTGCCGGACTCGATGGGCTGGAACTCTTCCTTTTTATGGGTAGCGCTGTTGTAGATACGCATTCGTTACTCCTTAACAGTTTTCTGTAGCAGGCAGACGGCCCAGGCGCCAATTCCCTCGCCTTGGCCTTCCCAGCCGAGCTTTTCGGTCGTAGTGGCGGCGACGCCCACGTTTTCGACGTCAACGCCCAGAGCATGGGCGAGGTTGGCGCGCATGGCATCGCGGTGCGGGGTGATCTTGGGCTGCTGGCAGGCAATGGTACAGTCGGCATCGACAAACTCAAAGCCCAGCTCGCGCGCATAGTCCATCACGCGAGCGAGCAGCACCATCGAGTCGGCGCCCTCATAGGCGGGATCGGTGTCGGGGAATAGCTTGCCGATGTCTCCCCCGCGGCAGGCGCCCAGAATGGCGTCGGCCAAGGCGTGCGCGAGCACATCGGCATCCGAGTGGCCCAGCAGGCCGCGCTCGTAGGGAATGTCAACCCCGCCGATGATACATCGACGCCCCTCCACCAGACGGTGAACGTCGTAGCCATGGCCAATGCGCAGGTTACTGAACATGGGGAAGGTCCTCTCCCTCAGCCATGCGGCCAAGCAGAATCGCGGTTACAGGACGCAGGTCCTCGGGCACCGTCACCTTAAGGTTGTCGCGCGGGCTCTGGACGCAGCGGACGCGTCCGCCCATGCGCTCGACCAGC
Source organism: uncultured bacterium (assembly GCA_905216145.1). Classification (GTDB taxonomy): domain Bacteria; phylum Actinomycetota; class Coriobacteriia; order Coriobacteriales; family Coriobacteriaceae; genus Collinsella. Next base: position 185,824 of record CAJMST010000001.1, read on the forward strand.
GACGAATCATCGGTACCGATAAAGCCCTCGGCAATCGCCGCGGCATGGGCGCGCTTCATGGCGTCGACACTAAAGATCTGCGGCGTCTGCGCGGCCCAATACAGCTCGCGCGGCGGCGTCTCGACGATGTTGTCGCCATCGACGATCTTGAGCGTGTCGATCGCGGGCTGACCGCACACGACACCGTCGAGCGAGCGGTCGCCCACAAGCACGTCGATCGCATGATCGATGGCCTCGGTCGTGATGAGCGGACGAGCGCCATCGTGAATGGCGACGTATTCAAAGCCCGCCGGCACCGCGTGCACGCCGGCACGGGTGGAATCCTGACGGGTATCGCCGGCATCGGCAAAACTGATGGGCGTGTCATAGTCAAACGGGTCGATGGCCAGGCGGCGCATCTCGGCACGGCGCTCGGCAGGACACACCACCACAATGTGGCCGACCTTGTCGCTACGATCGAACGCGCGGATGGACCAGCTCATAAGCGGACGGCCTGCTACATTGACGAGCTGCTTGCCGCCGGGATTTCCAAAGCGCTGACCGCTGCCACCGGCAACGACCACGGCGCACACGGGCGCCATTATGCGTTCCCCTGTTTGGTGCCCTTCATGCGGTACAGCGAGTCCGCAAGAATGGCAGGGTTGTTGACGCCAAAGTCGCCCAGGCGCTCCGGGTCCTCGCTGATGTCATCCATGAGCTCCTGCAACGAGCCGTACTCGTCGACGATCTTCTCGGCCACGCCGTCGCGCACGACGGACACACGCGAAAGCGTGCGCAGGCCCAGCGGTGTCATGACGGAGTCCTCGTCCAAGTCGTCGTAACCCAGAACCGCCGCCACATGCTGTGGGTCGGACAGGTCCTTAGGCGTCATGCGGCTCAGCTCGGCGCGGATCTTCTCGGCGTTGGCCTCAGAGGAATCGCTTGCGTAGTCGCGGATCATCAGGTCGTATTCGGTATCCATGCTGGAGCCCGCGAGCTGCTCGAGCTGCATCTGCACGAGCTTGCCCTGGTTACCCAGCTTGACAATGCAATCCTTAAGCTCGGTCTTTGCCTGCTGCATGATCTCGAAGCTCGAGAAGATGCCGGTGATGTCGGCGAGCGTGACGTAGTCGTCGAGCTCAAGGGCCGTCAGGCGCAGCAAGGAGCGGTCGAGCGACTGACGGGTGGTCTGAAGCGTGGCGACGAGCTGGTTGACCGAGCTCATGATGGTGGTGACGGGCTGGATCTCGTAACTCTTGCCGTGGACGTACACGTTGACGACGGCGCGACGAGCCGAAACCGAGATCACGATGGCGTCGGTGAGCACCGACATGCGAGCGGCGGTGCGGTGACGCATGCCCGTCTCGCTCGTGGCAAGCGAGGGATCGGGATTGAGGTGGAAGTTGGCGCGCAGGATCTGGGTGAGGTCGCCATCGATGACGATGGCACCGTCCATCTTGGAGAGCTCGAACAGACGGTTCGAGGTAAACGAAATGTTGAGCGGGAAGCCGTCGTTACCGGCAGCGAGCACGTTTTCGGTGTCGCCAACGCAGATAAGGGCGCCCAGGTGACCGGCAATGATCATGTCGAGGGCGGTGCGGATCGGCTGGCCGGGGGCAGTCAGGCGAATAGCCTGTTCCATACGCTTTTGCAGCTCGTTCTTATCCAAGGCATCGCTCCCATCGTATACGCTCCATAAACGCTAAATAGTTTCTCACGGTTTGTCCCTGCGGCGCTTGCGAAATCCGATGCTTACAGAATGAGCGAACACAGCTTAGGTAGCTCATTTGGGACGAGGCTCTCTTGACTGCTCATGTGGTAGCATCGGGTCTCATATTAATGAGGGAGTAGTCGCGTAATCGGGCTCGCCCGCAGAGAGGGAGCCAGACTATGGGACTCGCAGAGCTCGCGTTGCTCGCCGTTGGCCTTTCGATGGACGCCTTTGCCGTTTCCATCTGCAAGGGTCTCGGCATGAAAAAGATCAACCTTAAAGTCGCCGTGGTGCTCGGCCTGTTCTTTGGCGGCTTTCAGGCCGGCATGCCCGTAATCGGATGGGCGCTCGGCAGTCAATTCATGGGCTTCATCGGACCCATCGACCATTGGATCGCCTTTATCCTTTTGGCCTTCATCGGCGGCAAAATGCTGTGGGAGGCCTTTACCGAGGACGAGGATGAAGGCGACGGCAAGGATGCCGAAAAGATTGACCTGGGCGAGTACCTGATCCTCGCCATCGCCACCTCAATCGACGCCCTGGCCGTGGGCATCTCGTTCGCCGCGCTTTCGGTCGACATCGTTCCCGCCGTATCGCTCATTGGCATCACAACGTTTATCTTCTCCGTCGCCGGCGTAGCGATCGGCCACACCTTTGGCGCGCGCTACGAAAAACCCGCCACCATCGTGGGTGGCGTCGCGCTCATCCTCATCGGGCTTAAGATCTTACTTGAGCATCTGGGGATTCTCGCACTGTAACGAATAACGGCCGCCCGGCATTACGCCAGGCGGCCGTTTTCATAGCCAGCCGTTTTAGAGCGGCTTCACAGGCGACCTTTACGCAGCGAGGCGCTTGAGGACATCGATGAGCAGCTCGTAGAAGCGCTCGGCGGAAGCGAGCTCCATGCTCTCGTCCGGGGTGTGGACATCGGAGAGCGTCGGGCCCACGGCGATGGCGTCCAGGCCGTGCAGGGCCTCGGCAAACAGACCGCACTCAAGGCCGGCGTGAATGGACTCGATGCGCAGCTCGGAGCCAAAGAGCTCGCGATAGCTCTCGACGAAGACGTCGCGGACCGGCGAATGCTCGGCATAGCTCCAGCCGGGATACTCGAACTCGAACTTGGCGTCGAAGCCCAGGACATCGGCCAGCGTCTGCAGGCGGTCCTTAAACTCGTTCTGCAGCGAGGTGATCGAGGAGCGCGGGGACAGCATGATCTTGACCTCGTCGTCAGAGGTGGCAACCACACCGATGTTGGAGGAAACCTCGACGGAGCCGTCGGTGGCGACGTTGCGGCGAATCACGCCGTTAGGGGCAAGACGCAGGGCGCGGATGAGGGCAAGCGCGGACTTCTGGTCCATGGCCTCGACCTCGGCGTCGTCGGCAATCTCGACGGTGCAGGTAAAGCCGGGGTCGAAGACCTCGAGCTCGGCAGTGACGTCGGCGATGATGCCCTTTGCGATCTGGGCCGCGGCCTCGGCGGCAGCGTGGTCGGCGTAGACCAGAACAGCCTTGCACTCACGGTTGATGGCGTTGTCCTTGGTGCCGCCGTTGAAGCTGACGATGGCGGGCTCGCCGGCAACCATCAGGCGGTCGATGATGCGGGCCATGATGAGGTTGCCGTTGCCGCGCTCCAGGTGGATATCGCTGCCGGAGTGACCGCCCAGCAGGCCGGAGATGTCGAGCGTGAGGGTGCTACCGGTCTTGTGCTCGCGCGCGATCGGGCAGGTGTAGGTAACGACGACACCGCCGGCGCAGCTGACGGTGGCAACGCCCTCTTCCTCGGAATCGAGGTTAATCATGGTGCGGGCGCTAATCTGGGACTTGTCGAGCGTCTCGGCGCCGACCAGGCCAGTCTCCTCGTCGGTGGTGAATACGCACTCGAGGGCCGGATGGGCAATCGAATCGTCGTTGAGCACGGTAAGCATAAGCGCGACGGCGATACCGTTGTCGGCGCCCAGGGTGGTGCCGTTAGCGGTGAGGACGCCGTCCTTGACGACCAGGTCGATACCGTCGGTCGTAAAGTCGTGCTCGACGGAGCCCAACTTGTCGCACACCATGTCGATATGGCCCTGCAGCATCACGGTCGGGGCATTCTCGGCACCGGCAGATGCGGGCTTGCGAATGATGACGTTGTAGACCTCGTCCTGGTACACATCGAGGCCGCGCTCCTTGGCAAACGCAACCAGGAAATCGCTGATGCCCTTCTCGTTGCCAGACCCGCGGGGAATCGCGCTGACCTCCTCAAAGAAATGGAACAGCTGGGCGGGCTCGTAGCCGGTAATCTTGTAGTCCATGGTGCCTCCTTGGCGCAACTGGTTAGACAGTAAGACTTGCGACTTGTATATTCCCAGACTTTGTTTGCATAAACCAGTCGAAAACGCCGAGCGCTCTCGCATCATCGGCTAACGGCGGACCGTATGGCGTAATGGTCGCAACTTCCGCAGCTCTACAAATCGAGGCGCCCTTTCCGGAGCGCCTCGATTGCACAGATCAAATTGTCGCCACGCCCTACAGCGCGCCGGAACCGGCTTGCATCATGCCGCCGGGACCCGAGCTCACGCCACTGCTCACAGGCGCGGCGTTTCCGGTGTGCGGCGCTGCCGGAGCGGTATCGCCCCCGAGCGCACCTGCCGGACGCGGTGCCGGGATCTCGCCCGCGCCGTGGCTAAAGACAAACTTGCCGTCGGCCACGTCGCACAGGACGGTATCGCCCTCGCCCCATTCGCCGGCCAGAAGCTCCTCGGACAGCGGGTCCTCGATAAGCTTTTGGATAGCACGGCGCAGCGGACGCGCACCGTTGGTGAGGTCGGTGCCCTCGGCCACGATCTTGTCATAGGCCGCATCGGTGAGCTTGATGTTCATGCCGTTGGCAATCAAACGCTGACGTAGGTCGTCCACCAGCAGGTGCGCGATCTTGGTGAGATTCTCGCCCGAGAGCTTCTGGAACACCACAATGTCGTCGATACGGTTGAGCAGCTCGGGGCGGAACAGGCGCTTGAGCTCGCCCATCGCGCGGCCCTTGATCTCACTCGACGTGAGACCCTGCTCGCCGGTAGTGCCAAAGCCAACGCTCGCATCCTGTGCGATCTCGCGGGCGCCCACGTTGGACGTCATGATGATCACGGTGTTGCGGAAGTCGACCGTCTTGCCTTGGCTATCGGTCAGACGACCCTCCTCCAGCACCTGCAACAGAATGTTGAAGATGTCGGGGTGTGCCTTCTCGATCTCGTCGAACAGCACGACCGAGTACGGGTGACGACGAACGGCTTTGGTGAGCTGACCGCCCTCGTCGTGACCCACGTAACCCGGAGGGCTACCAATAAGCTTGGAGACCTCGAACTCGCTACCGAACTCGGACATGTCGAAGCTGATGAGCGCGTCCTTGCTGCCAAAGAGGTACTCGGCGAGCGTCTTGGCGAGCTCAGTCTTGCCCGTGCCGGTAGGGCCCAGGAAGATAAAGCTACCGCCGGGACGACGCGGGTCCTTGAGCGGCGAACGGCTGCGGCGCACTGCCTTGGCCACGGCCTCGACGGCCTCGTCCTGGCCGATAATGCGGGTCTTGAGCACGCTTTCGGTCTGCAGCAGGCGACGGCTCTCGCTCTCGGTGAGCGAGGAAACCGGCACGCCAGAGGTCACGGACACGATGTCGGCAATCTGACTCACGTCGATGGTGAGCGGGCTGGCGTCGAGCTCGGCGGTCCAGGCGGCCTTGGCTTCGGCGAGTTCAATCTCAGCGGCCTTCTGCTGCTCGGTGATCTCGGCGGCCTTGTTCATGTCATCGCTCTCGGTGGCCTCCTGCGCGGCGGCCTTGAGCTCCTCTATACGATGCTCGGCCTCGCGCACCGGCTCGGGCGCGCGATTCGCGGCGATGCGAGCGCGGGCACCGGCCTCGTCGATGAGGTCGATGGCCTTATCGGGCAGGAAGCGATCCTGGATGTAGCGGTTGGAAAGGTTCGCGGCGGCCTCGATAGCACCCTGCGTATAGCGCACATGGTGGTGCTCCTCGTAGCGCGGCTTGAGCGCGGTCAGGATCTTGACCGTGTCCTCGACGCTCGGCTCCTCGACATCAATGGTCTGGAAGCGACGCTCGAAGGCCGGGTCCTTGGTGAGGTACTTGCGGAACTCTTCGGCCGTGGTGGCACCGATGATCTGGAAAGCACCGCGCGCGAGCACGGGCTTGAGCATGGAGCTCGCATCGATAGAACCCTCGGCAGAACCGGCACCGATGATGGTGTGCATCTCGTCGATAAACAAGATGACGTCGTCGGCTTCGGTCGCCTCCTGGATCACGTTCTTGAGGCGCTCCTCAAACTCACCGCGATACTTGGCACCCGCGACAAGACCCGGCAGATCGAGCGTCCAGATATTCTGGTTCATAAGATTCTCGGGCACATTGCCAGCAGCAATCTGCTGCGCCAGGCCCTCGACGATAGCCGTCTTGCCCACGCCGGGATCGCCCAGGATAAGCGGGTTGTTCTTGGTGCGGCGCGAAAGGATCTCCATCATGCGCTGGACTTCCTTTTCGCGGCCAATCACGGGATCGAGCTCGCCGTTGCGCGCCTTTTGCGTGAGGTTGGTGGCGAACTGCTTGAGCGTGTCGGTGCCGCTCCCCTTTTGCTGAGAGCCATCCGAGCCGCTAAAGAACGGCAGGCCCGCACCGGGGCGACCGGCGCCGGCTCCGGCGAGCGGACGCTTCTTGTCCTGGTCCTTGGCGGTGAGTTTCTCGATAGCCTTTTTGATGGAGGCGGATGACACGCCCAGGCGCATGAGAATGTCCATGGCCATGCCGTTGCCCTCTTCGACGATGCCGATCAGCAAGTGCTCGGTCGACACGTAGGTCTGGTTGTTCTCGCGTGCCACGCGGAAGGAGCGCTCCATCACGCTGATGACGAGCGGCGTAAAGGCGAGCTTGGCAGCCTCGGTCTCCTCGCTGGGCTCGGGAACCGTGGTCTGGACCTCTTTGAGGGTATCCATGATGTCATCGTAGGAGATGTCGAGCGAGCGCAGCGCCTCGGCAGCGATGCCCTCGTCCTCCTTGGCGAGTGCGAGCAGCAGGTGCTCGGTACCCACCTTATTTGAGTGAAGATCGAGCGCTTCTTGCTTGGCCATGGACATGACCTTGCGCGCGCGATCGGTAAAACGGTCTAACATGCTAGTTCCTCTTAGACGAGCTAGTTTTTCAAACGCAAAGCGCCACTCGTGGCGGCGCTTTGGTCTCTTTACCCATATGGAGTATATGCTAACCGTTGGAGCCTTTTCCACGCGCTGCCATACGACAACGTCTACAAAAAAGGAATCGCCAGGTGCGGCGGACGCTCTAGGTTAGAAGCTGTTGCCTAGCAGGCAGGCTCGGCGTCCATGCTCTCGGCAACATCATTGACGGCATCGGCAACGGGAGCGCCAGGCATTCGCACGAGCTCCATATGCTGCTCTTCAAAGACGGTTCCCATGGGGAAGGCGCGGCGGAAGGCAAAGCGAGCAACCGGACCAGCCACTAGCAGGTTCCAAGGCAGGGCCATGATAAAGTTGCGCGGAATGTTGACGAGCCACATCATCGGCAGCGCCTGCAAATTGGCAAGCGGGCCGCCGGGCATATGGAACAGGCCTTCGCACGCGCCGTAGAGCGACATGATGATAACCATGGGAACAACCATGCAGGAGCTGACGGCGAGCGTCATGGCAAGCGGCGAGCTCTTGCCCGGCGTGACCAGGAATTTAAAGGCGAAGCCCTTAGCAAGGGGGCTGGCAACAAACCAGTCGCAGCACATGGCAAAAACGTAGGCAACGGGGAAGCCGAGCCACGCGGCGGCAACAACCTCGCCGTTGATGACCCCATGCTGCAGGGCAACGTTGTAGATGCTCATCCAGAGCACCATGCAAAAGCACATGATAAAGGTGAACAGCAGGCTCTCTCGTTTGTTGATAGGCATAAAGGGCATGGTCCTTTCTGTGTTACGCCGCGGCACCACGCAACAAAAACGGGCGGGCGAGATGGAGCTGTTGGGACTTCATCTCGCCCGCCCGCGGTACGTGCGTCTGCGACTACTTATGTGGTGAAACCAGCCTAGCACGAAAAGCACGTGCTTCGTAAGCGTTGAGTTTATGAAGATGCAGGGCACCAATAATCCCCCGACCCCATAAGTTGCGGTGGAATACGGACTGTTTTGACCCTTTAAGCAGCAATTCAGTCTCTATTTCACCGCAACTCATTTGGTGCAAAGTGACCTGTCCTCCTTGCACCAATTAGCTGGTGTGGCGCCAGCGAGGGTCGGTGAGCGTACGTGCCACACCCAGACCAACGGGCAAAAACGCCACGATGAGCACTGCACGCACAAACCAACCGAGCATATTGACCGTATCGAAGGTGCACATGTAGTACATCGAGCGATACAGATACAGGCCCGGCACCATAATGACAATTGATGGCACCGTGAGGGCGATACGTGGGTAGGTGAGCTTGACTTCGGCCAAGCTTGCCAGCAGTCCCGATACCAGCGCGCCGATAAACGCTGCCGCCTCGGGAGGCATACCTACGCTCAGGCCCAGAAAGGGAAACAGCGTCGGCGCATCGACGAGCGTAAGGCGCAAGGTATTAGACACGGCGCCGATGAGCCCTGCCGCCGCTGCCATCTTTACCGGACTGTTGAACATAACCGAGAAGCCGAATACGCCAACGAAGCTCATCACCACGCGCAAAAGTGTAAGAGCCAACGGTGAGAGACCAAGCGGGGCGAAGTCATCCGGCGCCAGTCCCACACATTCGGCAACCATCCAGCCTACGAGGGTCGCCATCACAATAATCGACACGGCATACGAAAGACGCTCAATGCCGCTTCGCATATCGAGCTTAGCGATGTCGAGGCCTGCCGTAATGAGGGGAAAGCCGGGAATCACAAAGAGCATGGCGCCGATATAGCCTTCTTGGTGCGACATTGCCCCCGGTACGACCTGGCCAAGGCCGAGCAATGCCAGCAGATACGAAACGCAAGCGAGCGCAACGCCCGTCGTCAGCGCGCTAAACTGGCCAAGACCCTGTTTGAGAATATGGGAGCGAGCAAAGTTGCCGACACCCGCGCCCACGAACGCGCATGCCATCTCAATGGGACCGCCACCAAGTAAAAAGACGAAGGCGCCGCAAGCACAGGCTGCCGCAAGGCCCTGTTGCCAGGGAGAGTAATCGGGCTTTGAGCTCTCAACGGTCCTGAGCATCTCGTGGTATTCGTGCACGGTAAACCGGCGCCCATACGTCTCGATTTCCTTTAAGAAGCTCTCCATCATCCAAATGCGATGGGTATTGACTCCCGTTGTGGGCAGGCTGACAACCTCGTTAAAGCAGTGGCCATCTTCGATGCAGGTACACTCAAACGATAGGAGACTCAAGTCGACGTGGATGGTGACACCGAGTACGGCGGCGACTCGATTCATGGTATCGCGTACACGCCAGGCACCCGTTCCGCTCGCAAGCATAAGCATACCGGTGCGGCAGATGATGGATGATTTATCGGTGAGCGGCGCATCGACGGCAAGTTCATCGCCTGCCGTCACGATCTGGTGCCAGTCAGTTTTCATATGGAGCGCGCCGGCACGAACGCCATGGTGTAGGGGGGCTCTCGAAAGCAGCGAGTCAAGGCGCGAAGGCTGTGGGGGCTCCGTTAATTCGCCCTCGTCCTCGTCGGGCTCTTCATCGACCAGATCAAATGAGTCAAGCGATGCCGGCTCGCGACGATCGATTAGCTCCTCATCCTCATCGTCAAAGTAATTGAACTGATCGAGCATGTCCTCTTCGATTGCACGCTCGCTCGCGTCGTCCATATAGACGCTCCCTTCCTGCCGACTAACCCCCATCCTAGGCAGCAACGGCTAAAGGAAACATAAAAGAGACGGCTGTCATGCGAGCCATGTGCGCAATAGCCGTGGGTAGTCGTTTAATAACGTCCCCAATGACTACATCGATGTTCTAAGTGTCAACCAAGTCAACGCCGCAGATAGAGGACGGACAGCGAGCGACGTCCAGGGCGAACAAGTTGGCATGAAAAAGGCAAGGCATAGACCTTCTGGTCATGCCTTGCCTTTTGAATGACAAATTGTCGCTCTGGGCGGCGCGCAGCGTCGAGCGGTTACGGCGTTTGGTAAAACGCCGTAACCCCCTAGTACATCTTTGCGCCGGCGGGGATGGAGGCGTCGAGCTGGATCAGGTTGAGACGCTCCTCACCATCCTCCTCGTGGATAGCGCTGATGAGCATGCCGCAGCTGGGAATGCCCATCATCTTGCGCGGAGGCAGGTTGGTGATGGCGAGCAGAGTCTTGCCGACCAGGTCCTCGGGCTCATAATAACCGTGAATGCCGGAGAGGATGGTGCGGTCGGTACCGGTACCGTCGTCGAGCGTAAAGTTCAGCAGCTTCTTGGACTTCTTGACGGCCTCGCATGCCTTGACCTTCACAGCGCGGAAATCGCTCTTGGAGAAGGTATCAAAGTCGACGAACTCCTCAAACAGCGGCTCAACGGCGATCTTGGAGTAATCGAGCGTGGGCTTAAGCGACTTAACGAACGGGCTTGCGGCGTTGCCTGCCTCGGCAGCCTTGGCGGCAGCGGCACCGGACTGGAAACCCTTCTCGGGCTTCATGTGCGGGAACAGCAGCACGTCGCGGATAGAAGCCTGGTTGGTAAGCAGCATGACCACGCGGTCGATACCGATGCCAATGCCGCCCGCGGGAGGCATACCGTACTCGAGGGCGCGCACGTAGTCCTCGTCATACTCCATGGCCTCATCGTCGCCGCCGGCCTTCTCGGCCATCTGGGCAGCAAAGCGCTCAGCCTGGTCGACCGGGTCGTTGAGCTCGGAGAATGCGTTGGCGTACTCGTGGCCGGCAATAACCAGCTCAAAGCGGTGCGTCAGGCGCGGGTCGCCCTCAAAGCGCTTGGCAAGCGGGCTGACCTCGATGGGGTAATCGCACACGAACGTGGGGTTGACGATGGTGTCCTCGCCCAGCTCATCGTAAATCTCGGCGATGATCTTGCCAGCAGTCCACTCGGGCTTGATCTCCAGGCCCTTCTCGCGCGCGGCGGCAGCAAGCTCCTCGACCGGCGTGTCGATGGTGACCTGCTTGCCGAGCACGTCGGAGACGATGTCGGTCATGGGACGGCTGGCCCACTCACCAGAAAGGTCGATGGTCTGGCCCTGGTACTCGATGACCTCGGGGTTGCCGATGGCTTTGTTAGCCGCCTTAATGACACCCTGGGCGAGCGCCTTCATGCCCTCGAGGTCGGAGAAGGCACGGTAGGCCTCCATCGTGGTGAACTCGGGATTGTGGGTAAGGTCCATGCCCTCGTTACGGAAGATGCGGCCGATCTCGAACACGCGCTCAAAACCACCGACGATGCAGCGCTTGAGATGCAGCTCGGTGGCAATACGCAGGTAGCACTCCTGATCGAGCGCGTTGAAGTGGGTAATGAACGGCTTGGCCGTGGCACCACCCTGGATGGTCTGCAGGATGGGGGTCTCGACCTCCATGTAGCCGTCGGACTCCATAAAGCGACGGAAGGTGGAGAGAATCTGCGAACGCTTACGGAAGGTCTCGCGAACGTCGTCGTTGGCGATCAGGTCGACATAGCGCTGGCGATAGCGGGTCTCCTTGTCGGAAAGACCGTGGAACTTCTCGGGCAGCGGACGAACGGCCTTGGAAAGCAGGGTCGCGCTCTTAGGGGCAACGGAAAGCTGGCCGCGCTGGGTGCGCACAACCACGCCGGTCACGCCCAGGATGTCGCCCAAGTCGAGGGCTTTGAGCGTATTCCAGGCAGCCTCGTCCATGTCGTTGATGCGGCAGAACAGTTGAATCTCGGCAGTCGCATCGCGCACGACGATGAACATGATCTTGCCCTGACCGCGCTTGGCGACCACACGGCCGGCGATCTTCACGACATCCTCGGTGTCTTCACCATCGGCAAGATCGGCGTACTTAGTCTCGATATCGGCGACGTAGTCCTCAAGCTCAGAGTGCTCGGGATAGGGGTTCTGGCCCGCCTCGAACAGGGCGGCGCGCTTGGCCAGGCGGGTGGCGCGCTCGTCGTTGAGCGTCGATGCCTGATCGGCGGCGTTCTGGTTCTCTGCCATAGTTAGCTCCTCAAACTAAAACGCCCCCCAGGATTCGGTCCCAGGGAGCGAAAACATACCTTTACGCGGGACCGTGGTCTAGCGTGCGATCTTGGCGATGGTGTAGACGCGGGTCTTGCCAGAAGGCGTAACGACCTCGACGGAGTCGCCCTCGCCGTGACCGATGATGGCGTGTCCGACCGGAGACTCGTTGGAGATCTTGTGCTCGAGCGAGTTGGTCTCGGTGGTACCGACGAGCGTGACTTCCATGACCTCACCGTTGGGATCAATCAGAGAAACGGTGGAACCGATGGAGACGGTCAGATCGCCCGTGGTGGCAGCAACCTGAGCGTTGGCGAGGATGGCCTGGATCTCGGCAATACGAGCGGCGTTCTGGGCCTGCTTGTCCTTAGCGGCATCGTACTCGGAGTTCTCCGAAAGGTCGCCGAACGCGCGGGCTTCCTTGATGTCCTCGACGATCTCCTTGGCGTAATCGCCCTCACGCCAAGCGAGCTCCTCGACGAGCTTCTGGCGGCCCTCAGCGGTCAGTACGATCTGGCTTGCGTCCATACGGATATCTCCCCAACTCTGATCAAACAATCAACTGTCAACAAAACGAAAAGACCGGCTAGCCTGCGGGCAAGCCGGTCAGGTGCTCACCCCAAAGGGATGGGACTACTCTGCGTCCGCGTCGCTGTCCTCTGCCTGCTTCTTCTTGGCAGCAGCGAGCTTGGCCTCGAGCTCAGCGATCTCCTTGTCCTCCTCGGACTGCTCGACCACGACCTCCTCGGCCTGCTTGGTCTCGGCCTTATCGTCGCCTTCCATACCCTCGCGGATATTCTTGACGGTAGAGCCGAGGGACTTGCCGAGCTTCGGCAGGTTCTTAGGCCCGAAGATAATCAGGACAACGACGAGAATAATGATGAGCTCAGGAGCCCTCAGTCCAAACATGTAGACCTCCACAATACAGCGAGACAAGCTCGAATGAGTATACCGCGGGTATCGCGGTATCACAACAATAGCTAAAAAAAGGGACCGCAAGAAGCGGTCCCTCCTCATGCTCTGGTCGGGTTGACTGGATTTGAACCAGCGACCCCTGCGTCCCGAACGCAGTGCTCTACCAAACTGAGCCACAACCCGTTAGCTCGACTATAGTAACAAAGATTTCCGTCGTGTGCTAGAGAAATTTTTACTTCTTTGGCACTTCGATGCGAACCGTGCTGGGAATGAGCTCCGTCGCGCAGGACCACCAGCCGTTTTGCTGGGCAGCATCGGCAAGCCTTTCGGCCGTGGCGGCCGTATCGCAAATGGCAAACGAGCAGGCACCCGATCCACACACGTCTACGGCAACGGTACCGTCCTGCGCGCGTAGCCAGTCGAGCACGGTTTGGATCTGCGGTTCCATTTGCGCGGAGATAACGCCCAGGTTGTTGTGGACGAGCGCGTAGGCCGTCTCGGCGTCTCCCGAACGAAGCGCCGATGCGATCGCGCCGGGCTTGTCCGCAGGCACCGGGGCCTCGTCAAAACGTCGATAGGCTTCAATTGTCGAAACACTTGCCTCGCGCGGCTTAACCAGCACGACGGGCGTTGCGGGCAGTGCGGGGTACTCGGTTGCCAGCACGTCTCCCCCACCTACGTAGAACGCAGGGCTCGCGTGCAAAAAGAACGGGACGTCAGCACCAATGCCGCGCGCGATGTCGTCGAGCGCGGGGTCGGTGCGATCAATTCCCCAGAGCTCCGCCAAGGCGACAATGACCGCGGCCGCATCCGTCGAGGGGCCGCCCAAGCCGGCGCACAATGGAATGCGCTTCTCGATCGTCACGCAGATGTTTGCCTCGCGATCATAATGCTCGGCCATAGCAACCGCAGCCCGATACGCCGTATTCTTTTGCATGGGAAAATCTGATGCCGGAACCGTCTGGACAGTCAGCGCCTGCGCCGGCGTGACCGTCACGGTATCGGAAAGACCGACGGCTGCCATCAGGGAATCGACCCTGTGGTAGCCGCGGTCATCGCGCTCGGTATGAACCCCCAGGTAGAGGTTAATCTTTGCCGGCGCGGAAAGAGTCAGGGACCGATCGGTCACCGTTAGTGCTCCTCGAGCTGATTGCCGAGCGGGGTAAAGATATGCTCGCCGCTCTCGGGGTCGAACAGCTCGACCTGACCGGTGAGGACATCGATATACTGGTAGGACTGACGCGACTTGCGGCCACGGCGCTCGTCGACCTCGACGATAAAGACGGCGGGGTGGACGCTCTTGATGGTGCCCATGCGCTCGACAACGCGGGTGCGGCCCATGTTGGCCTTAACCTTGACGCGATCGCCCACCATATCGGTCAGCTTCTCGTGGATGTCGTCGACGTGATTGACTTCCATCTCTTCCATGAACAGGGCCTCCAGAAGGTGTAATTCAAAAAGGGGATAATACCCCTAAGATAGACAAAACTCTAATACTATAGCACCCTGTCGTGGCCATACGCAAGTAGCTAAATAAGCTCCGTCCCAAATACGTACCAGACGACAATCTCGCATGACCAGTTGTTACGCGGTTTGGTAAAACCGCGTAACCTAAAGGTTGTCGGTGTCCAAGACGATGGTGAATGGGCCGTCGTTGACCAGGTCGACCTTCATGTCAGCGCCAAAGATACCGTGCGCCACATGCTCAACGTCCTCGCGCACAAGCGTCAAGAAGTACTCGTAGAGCTCGTTGGCAACATCGGGGGCGCCGGCATCCGTAAACGACGGACGGCGGCCGTGGCGGCAGTCGGCAAACAGCGTGAACTGCGACACCACGAGTACCTCGCCGTCGACATCGGCCAGTGCCAAGTTGGTCTTGCCGTTCTCGTCCTCGTTGATACGCAGCCCGCGGAGCTTGCCCCACAGCTTGTCGGCCTCGGCACGCGTATCGCCATGGCCCACACCCAGCAGCACCAGGTAGCCGCGTCCAATGCAACCCACGCACTCGCCGTCGACCGTCACGCCGGCGTTGAGCACGCGCTGCACCACCGCGCGCACGGCCTACTCCTCGCCCGTCAGCTTGGCGGACAGATGCTCGAGCGCGTGGAAACGATGGCTGATGGCGTTCTTCTCGTCAGCCGTCAGCTCGGCCATGGTCTTGCCCGGCGTGTCGACCGGCAGGAACAGCGGGTCGTAGCCAAAGCCGTGATCGCCGCGGCCCTCGTGCGCGATAACGCCCTCGCAGGCGCCCTCGCCATAGGTGACCAAACCGTCCGTGTCGATGAGCGCGACGACGCTCATAAAGCGCGCGGTGCGATCCTCGTCGGCCACGCCATCCAGGTTAACGAGGAGTTTGGCGTTGTTGGCGGCATCGTCGCCGTGCACGCCCGCATAGCGCGCGCTATACACGCCCGGCTCGCCGCCCAGGGCATCAACGACCAAGCCCGAATCGTCGGCAATGGCCATAAGGCCCGTCTCCTCAACCGCGGCTTGGGCCTTGATGATGGCGTTCTCCAAAAACGTCGTGCCGTTTTCCTCGGGATCCTCAAAATCACCCAGCTGGCCGAGCGCCACAAAGCGCACCTCGGGCATGACCTTGCCCAAAATGGCCTCGATCTCGGTGAGCTTATGGGCGTTGCCCGTTGCCACGACGATGGTCGCCGCCGGGTCGAGGGTGTCGATGTCAATCTTCTCAAGTGCCATAACTGGCCTCCTTGTCTCTATAGCAAGCCGCGTGAGGGGCGTTTGGGCACTTGACCCCTCCCCTCTCAGGCGATCGGACCTTTCAACGCAGCATTTCAGCAGATAAAACCTACCAAAATAAACCTGTCCCTTTTTGGCAGGTTAGGCGATGGCTTGGCGCTGAAGCTCGATGAGCTCGGCGATACCCTTGTCGCCCAGGTCGAGCAGGGCGTTGAGGCGCTTGCGGTCAAAGGGCGCCTGCTCGCCGGTGCCCTGGAGCTCGATCATCTCGCCGGTGTCGGTGGCGACGAGGTTCATGTCGACCTCGGCGTGACTGTCCTCGGAATAATCGAGGTCAAGCAGCGTATTGCCGTCGACAACGCCCATGGAGATGGCAGCCACCTGGCCGATAAGCGGGATGCGCTCGATCTTGCCCGCCTCGACCCACATGGCGAGGGCGTCGTGCAGCGCCACCCAGGCGCCGGTGATGCTCGCTGTACGCGTGCCGCCATCGGCCTGAATCACATCGCAGTCGACGGTGACGGTGTACTCGCCGAGCGCCTTCATGTTGACGACGGTACGCAGGCTGCGGCCAATGAGGCGCTCGATCTCCATGGAGCGACCCTTGCGGTTGGCGTGCTCGCGCTTGCAGCGCTTGCCGGTCGACGCCGGCAGCATGGCGTATTCCGCGGTCACCCAGCCGGCCTTAGCTCCCTTTCGCCAGCCCGGCACGCCCTCCTCGATAGTGGCGGCGCACAGCACGCGCGTGTCACCGAACTCGGCCAAACACGAGCCGTGGGCGTGCTTCATGACGCCACGGGTGAGCTTAACGGGGCGCAACTCGTTGGCGGCGCGATCGTTGGCGCGGTTGACCTGCATGTACTCCATAGAAATTTCCTTTCGGCAAAAGATGTGGCGAAGGCTTTGGCGGCTGCCTTACATCTATTTCAGCTCATCGATATCGATATGTTCGATGCTCTTGAGCGGCTGACCAAAGATAAAGCTGCCCGCCACCGCAAACTCGGCAATGTTATCGGCCGTCGTGGCAAAACGATGCTGCGGCTCGGCGGCGTCGCCCGCCAGCTGCTCGCGGCGCGTGAGGATATCGGTCAGCTCGCGCGTGGTCTCCTCGGCGGAACTCACGACGCGCACCCCAGGCCCCAGCGCATGGCGGATAGGTCCCACCAACAGCGGGAAATGCGTACAGCCGAGCACCACGGTATCGATACCGTGGTCGCGCAGCGGCTCAACCGTGGCACCCACCAGCGCACGCACGGCAGGCGTATCGAAGATGTCCTCGTTCTCAAGCCACTGTTCCTGCAGATGTGCACCCGAGGCGAGCTCGTGTTCGACAACCTCGACAAAGCTCGAGGCAGGACAGCCGTATACATCGACGCCGGCATCTAGATCCTGAATGGCGCGCGTGTAGGCGCCCGAGCGAATGGTGAGGTTGGTGGCGAGCACGCCCACGCGACGCGTACGCGTGCTGTTGATTGCCGCACGGGCACCCGGCGCGATCACGCCGATCACGGGAACGTCGAGCACCTGCTGGGCCAGACGCAAGGCCGCAGCTGTCGCCGTGTTGCAGGCGATGACCATAATCTTGACGTCGTGCTTCGAAAGCCAACGACCCGCCTGCAACGCAAACGAGCGCACCTCATCCTCGGTGCGCGTGCCGTAGGGGCAGCGCTTGGTGTCGCCAAAGTAGTAGACGGACTCGTGTGGCAGCGCCGTCGCGATGGCGCGCGCAACCGTCAGACCGCCCAAACCAGAATCGAACACGCCAATCGGGCGCGTGTCGCCTGCCGAATTCTCGATATCGGACATTACCTCACCAGTCTCTCTCGAAAAGACATGTCCAAGTGCAGCGACGCCGCGCTACGAACGCGCCGCGACCAGCAGCTCTGCCGTCGCCGCCCAACCGTCGACAATTTTGCCGCGCGTAACGAAAGCGTTCTCGCAAGCAGCCAGGAACTCGGGCGCGCCGGCGCTCGTCAGGCCATTCTCGACCAGACAGAACGTGCCCACGTGATCGGCCATGTAAAAGTCGGACTCGGAGTCGCCGAGCGCGAGCGTCTCCTCGCGCTCGATCCCCAGGTGCTCACAGAAGCGCGCAATGGCGACGCCTTTGTTGAGGCCCGCGGGGTTGATGTTGAATGCGCGACCGTCCTCGACGCGATCGAGCTCGAGCGTCGTCGGCTTGGACAGGTGCGTCAGATGGCCGTTGCAAGCCCAGATCAGACCGCAGCCGGCCTCATCCAGGATGGCCTGAACCTCATCGTCGGGCACATCGCCGCGCATGCCGACGGTGACCTCACGGTATTTGTAGCCGGTCGACATGTCGTTGTGATACTCGATCTTGTGCGGCCAGCGGGCGAGGATCTTCTCGCACACGCCGGTCTGCTCGATCACCTGGTGCGGAGTAAGGCCGCAGGCGGGGTCGTAAGGCATGTCACCGGTCAGATACTCCCAATCGTTGGCTTTGAGGTCGTACATAACCAGACCGCCCATCTCACCAATGTAGGAGTTGAGGCCGAGCACGCGCGCGTCCTCGTGGATCATGGTGCGGTTGCGGCCCGAGGTAGGAACCACCTGAATACCAGCGCGAGCGAGCGCCACGACGGCCTCGACGAGTTTGGTCGAAGGGTTGCCGTCGTTGTCGCGCAGCACACACGAGCCGGGCGCGAGCATCGTGGCATCCAGGTCGGTAAAGACGTACTTGACCTTAGCCAAGCGCTCGCGCATCTCGCCCGAAAGCTCGGCAACGGTCGGCAGGGTGTTGTGGGACATGGTTACTCCGTTTACGTAGAAGGGTTTGGACTTGGACGGCATGTTTTGATTGAGGGAACACGCTTATGGCGACAGCGCACTCAGGGCGCCGCCGCCATCATGGTTCATTAGTCAAACTGGGTAACATCGATCAGGCGATTGGCCAGTGAAAGGTCGCTCTCGATAGGCACGAACTCGTCGCCCACGTGCATGAGTTCCTCGTCACCCTTTGCCAGCAGCAAGACAATGGTGGGAGCATCGGGGTTGACGTACTCCTCGCGCGCCGCCTTGAACGCCGCATGCACAGCGGCTTCTCGATCGAGGATGATCTTGTTCGGCGTATCGTCGGGAACATGTTCGGCAAGCTCGAGACAGACCTTCATCGGGTCCTCGTGAGCCGGGTCCTCGTTGGCAAAGATCATCAGGTCGGAAAACGGTGCGGCCTCGCGCGGAAGCTGCTCGCGGCGCTCCTGCGCCTTGCCGCCGGCAGCGCCAAACACTGCGATGACCGGGCTGGCGGGAAACGCGCGCTTCACCGACGAGAAAAGCGAACGGAACGAAAGCTGGTTGTGCGCATAGTCGACGACGCAGATCACGCGGCCGTCCTTCGACTCCACGACCTCCATACGGCCCGGCACACGCAGTTTGGAGAGGCCCTTCTTGATGGCATCGATACCGATGCCGATCTCGCGCGCAGCGGCGATAGCGACCAGCGCGTTCTCCACGTTAAAGTCTCCCGCGATACCCAGCAGGACCTTCTCCCCCGCCTCGGACTCGTCGGCACACAGGCCATGCAAGTTGAACTCGATGCTAAAGCCAACCATGCGGACATCGCTTGCCCACAGGCTTGCCTCGGGATGCTCGACGCCAACGGTCACCAAGCGCTCGGCCGTCGACGCTGCCTCCAGCACACGGTCGACCTCTTCGGTGCCCAGATTCACCACGGCAGTCTTTGCCTGGTCGAAGATCCTGAGCTTGCTCTCAAAATAGTCCTCGAAGGTCGGGTGCTCGATGGGTGAAATGTGATCGCGACCGATATTGAGGAAGCACGCCACATCAAACGGCAGGTTCTCGACGCGCTGGTACTTGAGCGCCTGGCTCGAGACCTCCATGACCATGGACTGGCGACCGGACTCACGGCAGTTGGCGATATGGCGCCAGACCTCGGGGGCCTCGGGCGTGGTATTGGTGCTCTCGTAGCACTCGATACCATCGTCGGTGCTCACCGATCCGATCATGCCGCAGGACTCACCCGCCGCCTTAATGATGGACTGGAGCATAAAAGCGGCCGTGGTCTTTCCCTTGGTGCCGGTGATTCCCACAATCTTGACGTCGTGGTCCGGTCGGTCGTAAACCTCCGGCGGCAGCAAAGCCATGGCCGTGCGAACGCTCTCCACAACCAGCATCGCGGCACCGCTCTCCTTCGCCAGCGGCTCCAGAGACTCGACCAGCGACTCTTCACACACAAATGCGGCGGCGCCTGCATCGAGCGCCATGCTCAAAAACGCAGGTCTAAAGGCAGCGCCCTTGCAAAAGAACACGTCACCTGCCGAGACCGCGCGCGAATCAAACGAGCAGCCGGTCACGGCACGCTCGTCAACCTGCTCTGATGCGCGCAGCTCGCCGCACACATCGAGAAGCTTGGCAAGCGTATCGACCGTGGTCACGGTCGCGGAATCCGAATGGTGCATCTTTCACCTTTCTCAGCCATTTGGCAGGGACGGTTTTTATAGTAACTGAAACGCACCCACGCAAAAACGGCTCCCGGAGGAGCCGTTACGCGCAGGCGTTCGTAAGCCGAGGCTAGGCAGCCTGAACAGCGGGCTGGTCCTCGTCGATAAAGAAGCGCTTGTACCACACCAAGAACACGAGCGGCGTATAGATCTTGCGCTGGAAATCGCCCTTGCCCGCAAAGTGCAGATCGAGCAGGTGCATGAGCTCGTCGGTATCGAAGAACTCGCTTGCCCACGGCGCGGTGAAGTACTCCTTGACATAGTCGTACCACTTTTGCTCGCGCAGCCAGTAGACAATCGGCACCGGGAAGCCCACCTTGGGACGGGTGGCCCACTCATCGGGCAGCGACTTGTTGGCAGCGTGGCGGAGTACCTGCTTGTTGCCGTTCTCGTTGATGCGGTAGCGATCGGGAATGTGCTCGGCGAACTCCATGACTTTGCGGTCCAGGAAGGGCACGCGCAGCTCCAGCGAGTGCGCCATGCACATCTTGTCGGCCTTGAGCAGAATGTCGCCCGGGAGCCACATGTTCATGTCCAGGTACTGCTTCTTGACCAGCTCGGGCTGACCCTTCACGCGCGCATAGATGGGAGCGGCAAGCTCGAAGGCGCCGTCGCCGGTGTTGTACTCGGGCTTGAGCACGCCGTCGACCTCGCGCTCCGGCCATACCAGAGCCTGTCCCAGGAACGACTTCTCGGGGATCTCGGCACCCTTGACCAGGAAGTTATGTCCCTTGAAGTACGGCATATGCAGCGCCAGGTTACCGAGCGCGCGACGGATGGGCAGCGGCACCATCTTTTTGTACTTGCGCACCGGGACCGTATCCTCGTAGTAGGCGTAGCCGCCAAAGAGTTCGTCGGCGCCTTCGCCCGAAAGCACGACGGTAACGTCCTTGCGGGCCATCTCGGCCAAGAACCACAGCGGCACGGAAGACAGGTTGGACTGCGGCTCGTCCATGTGATACTGGATGTCCTCGAGCGCACCGAAGAACTCGTCGGCGGTAATCATCTTGCGAACGTTCTCGACGCCGAGCTTATCGGAAAGCTCCTTGGCGTAGTTGGTCTCGTTGAAGTTCTTGTAGTCAAAGCCCACCGAGAAGGTCTTGTCGGGCATGAGGCAAGCGGCGATGTAGCTGGAGTCGACGCCACCGGAGAGGAACGACGCGACCTTGACGTCGGCGATGCGATGGGCCTCGACGCTCTCGTGCACGACCTCGTCCAGCTCATCGACATACTCTTCGAACGGCTTCTCGACGGCAGAGTAATCGCAATCCCAGTAGCGCTCGATGTTCATCTTGCCGGTCGGGATATCGACGGTAAAGTAGTGCGCCGGCGGCAGCTTATAGACGCCCTCGAAGAAGGTCTCCTCGGTTGCCGAATACTGCAGCGTCATGTACGGACGCAGAGCCTTTTTGTTGACCGCCTTGTGGAAGTGCGGGTAGTCCAGGAAGCTCTTGATCTCGGAACCAAAGAGCACGCCCGGAGCGCCGTCACCCGCATCGGCCATGGGGTAGTAGTAAAGCGGCTTGATGCCAAAGATGTCGCGGGCGCCAAAAAGCTTGTTCTTCTTTTTGTCCCAGATGACGAAGGCGTACATACCGCGCAGGCGATCGAGAACGGCCTCGCCCCACTCCTCGTAGCCGTGTAGGAGGCTCTCGGTGTCGGCGCCGCAGTGGAACTTGTAGCCCTTGGCCTCGAGCTCGGAACGGAGTTCTTGGAAGTTGTAGATCTCGCCGTTGAAGACAATGACGACGCTACCGTCCTCGTTGGCCATGGGTTGGGCGCCAGCCTCGGTCAGGTCGAGGATCGACAGGCGGCGGAAGCCGAGGGCAACGCGGCCGTCGATAAACTGACCGCCCATGTCGGGACCGCGATGGACGATGCGGTCCATCATCTTGGTGAGCACCTCGGATTGGTTATCCGTCCCACCGACAAAACCGACAAAACCGCACATATACTATCCCCTCTGCTGTTGCTGGGCATCAAATCGAATCAGTAGCTTTTGAGTATACCCGAGGGCGTAAAGAGGGGCGGAATGTTCAGGCAATCTCAACTGAATCAGCTCCGCGCCGACACGCGCCGGTTACCTTTAATGGATATGAGGTGAACAACCCAATTGTTTTGCTATACTCTCTCCGCACGGGCGATTGGCGCAACGGTTAGCGCAGGTGCTTTACACGCACAAGGCTGGGGGTTCGAATCCCTCATCGCCCACCACTTGATTTGATAGGCCTCCAGCAATGGGGGCCTTTCTTGTTAGAGCGCCGTGCATGGAATTCGAACCCGCAAGGGTGCGGAGCTGAGGAAACGCGCAAGCGTTTTCCAGCGCAGCACGCGAGGAGCGAAGCGGGGCGCGGGCGGCGCCAGCCGCACGCGGACATCCCTCATCGCCCACCATTGAATTGTTTGGCCTCCAGTGATGGAGGCCTTTCTTTTTTTCAGGCCCATCGCAGAGGGATTCGAACCCGTCAGCACGTCTGTCACAAAGGCCGTGGCCAAAAAATGGCGAAAATGAGTACTGCTACTTTGTTTACAACATATATAAAGATAGTATTTGCTTAAGTTACGCAGCATATGTCCATTATTAGGACTAACAGTTAGATCACAATCGTGCATTCATCGCCATTTCGACTTGCTATCTGGCCTCATTAGTCCAAAATTGCTGCTACCAAATCGGTAGCAGTACTCATAATTGATGTTTTTTGGCCAGCAGGTCTTCCTGCCTTAGCAAATCTAATGCAAAACAGGCTCCAGACCGCTGAATCGTGCCGCATATGGCACATCCGCAGTCCGGAACCCGGTCCAAATTAAGTTATTGCGCTGTGTTAGGACAAAACATCCGACAGGATCTCGATCAGGCTGTCCACGTCGGCTTCTTCGCAGACAAGTGGCGGCAGGAAACGCAGCGTATGCGCACCTGTAGCGTTGATCACGGCACCGGCGGTCAGCGCGCGAGCAACAACATCATGCGCGTCGCCCGCGGCATCATCCAAATCACAGCCGAGCATCAAGCCGCGGCCACGTACCTCGGTCACGTACGGCAGCTTGGCGAGCTTTGCCTCCATATAGGCACCCACCTTGGCAGCATGCTCGGCATAATCGCCGCGCACAAGCGCGGAGAGCGTCGCGGCGCACGCCGCGACGGCCAAGCAGCTACCGCCAAAGGTCGAGCCGTGGTCGCCCGGCTTAAACACGTCGGCAATCTCCTTCTTTGCCACGACGGCACCCATGGGCACGCCGTCGGCAATGCCCTTGGCAAGGCTCATAATGTCGGGCTCCACGCCATAGGTCTGGAACGCAAACGGCTTACCCGTGCGGAAGATACCGCACTGGACCTCGTCGGCGATAAGCACGGCGCCCACTTCGTGTGCCAGGTCGCGCGCTGCCGCCATAAACTCCTCGGTCATAGGGTGCACGCCACTCTCACCCTGGATCGGCTCGAGCATCACGGCACAAATCTCGCTCCCCAGCTGCTTAAAGATCGCACGCAGCTCGTCCACATCGTTGGGCGTACAGGCCACAAAGCCACCCGGCAGCGGGCGGAAGCTGTCCTGCAGCCAATCCTGCATGGTGGCGGCAATGGTCTCGAGCGTACGGCCGTGGAAGCCGCCGCGCATGCACACGATGGTGTTGCCGCCATTACCGGCACGCTTGGCGTACAGGCGCGCGAGCTTCATCGAGCCCTCGTTGGCCTCGGCACCAGAATTGGCAAAGAACGTCTCCCACACCTGCTCGTCCGCGGCCGGGGCACCGAGCGCAGCGGCCGTGGTCTCATCGCCGGCGGCAATGGCATCGGCAAGCACGCGCGCACCATCTACGTCGTCGTTAGCAAGCTTGGACAGCAGCGCCGCGACCTGTCCGCGCTGCTCAATGTAGAAGTAATTGGAGACATGCATGAGCTTTTTGGTCTGTGCCTCGAGCGCCGAGAGCACAGCCGGGTCGCCATGACCTAGGCTGCACACGCCGATGCCGGCAAGAAAGTCGAGGTACTCACGGCCATCGTCGCCGGTGAGCTTCATGCCGTGACCCTCGACAAACTCGACCGGAGAGCGGCCAAAGGTATGCATAACGTAATGGGATTCAAGCGATTGCTGAGCTGCAAGTGACATGGGATGCCTTTCGTTGGGCGCCAGACGGCGCGGGGCTATGGGTGCAGGAATGGGGCGGCTGCGGGTCAGCTAGACCGTCTGAAGCTTCTCGACCTCGTCAAGGTTCTCGGTCAGACGCGCAGCAAACGTCGAAAGCGGATGCGGATGCGTATCGAACTCGTAAGCCGTCTCGGTGGAATGGATCACGGTGCCGACGCCGGCATCGGTCAGCAGCTCCAGGAGCAGCGAATGCGGCGTAGTACCGTTAATGATGTGGGCACGAAATACGCCGCCGGTAAGCGCATCGACGGCCGCACGCAGCTTGGGAATCATGCCCTTATCGACCTCGCCGCCGTAGAGCATTTCGTTAACCTCGTCGAGCGTTAGGTTGGAGATAAGCGAGTCCTTGTCGCTAAAGTCCTTGTACAGGCCATCGACATCGGTCAAAAAGATCACCTTATGCGCGTGGAGCGCCGCGGCAACGGCACCGGCGGCGGTGTCGGCGTTGATGTTGAAGAAACCGCCGTCCTCCCCCGCCGCGACGGTAGCGATGACGGGGATGTACTCGCTATCGAGTAAGCGCTCGATATAGTCGGTGTTGACGTGCGTCACTTTGCCCACGCGACCGAGCTCGGGGTCGAGCGACTCGGCGATGAGCGTGCCGGCATCGCTGCCCGACACGCCCACGGCCAGGTTGCCGTGGTGGTTGATGGCAGCAACCAGCTCCTGGTTAACCTTGCCGCCCAGCACCTCGCGCACGATATCCATAGTCGCCGGCGTGGTCACGCGCTGGCCGTTCTTAAACTCGACGGGAATATCGTAATGGCTCAGCGCCTCGTTGATAGCCTTGCCGCCGCCGTGCACGATGACGGGGCGCATACCGATGATCTTGAGCAAGACGATGTCGCTCATCACGTCGCGGCGCAGCTGCTCATCAACCATGGCAGCTCCGCCATATTTGATGACGACCGTCTTGCCGGTCAGGTTCTTAATCCACGGCAGCGCTTCGAACAGCAGCTGCGCGGTTGCTTCGTTGGATTCGCTCGAACGACAATCGCGTGCGAATTTCATAATCTGCCTCGTCTTTCGTATCGTTATCGCGCCGTGCTCCGCTGTCCGCAATCGCGGCAAGATGCGCAGCGTGCCTGGAATCTAGGAACGGTAGTCGCCGTTGATGGAAATGTACTCGTGCGTAAGGTCGCAGGTCCAGACGGTGGTCGCCGCGTCGCCCGCGCCCAGGTCGGCCGAAATCACGATCTCGGGCGCTTCAAAGCGACGCAGGGCCTCGTCCTCGTCAAAGGGAACGGTCAGGCCATCGCGGCAGACGGGCATGCCCATCATGTCGATAGAAACGTCCTCCTGATTAAACTTCACGCCGCACTTGCCAAGCGCCATGGCAACGCGGCCCCAGTTGCAGTCGTGACCGGCGATGCAGGTCTTGACGAGCGGCGAGTTGGCGACGGCACGGGCGGCAATATCCGCCTCTTCATCGTTCGCGGCGCCGGTAACGTTGACCGTAACAAGCTTGGATGCGCCCTCACCATCGGCGGCGATATTGCGCGCCAGGCTCTCGCACACCTCGTGCACGGCAAATGCCAGCTCGCCAAAGGCGTCGGAGCCCTCGACAATGGGCTCGGCATCCGCGGCAGCACCAGAGGCAAGCATGATGCAGGTATCGTTCGTCGAAGTGTCAGAATCGACCGTCACCTTGTTGAAGGTCTGTTTGACGGTCGAAAGCAGCAGGGCGTGGAGCGCCGCAGGCTCGACGGGAGCATCGGTCGTGATGACCGCGATCATGGTGGCCATGTTGGGCATGATCATGCCCGAACCCTTGCACATGCCGCCCACCGTATAGACATTGCCCGCATGGCCCTCGGCATCACTGACGTAGGACACGGCGTACTCCTTGGAATGCGTATCGGTCGTCATGATGGCGCGGGCGGCATCGGCGCCGCCATGGGCGGAGAGTGCCTCATAGGCAGCAGGAATGGCGGTCTCGAACGTGTCGATCGGCAGAATCTGGCCAATCACGCCCGTGGAGGCGACCAGGATCTGTTGGGGCTCGCAGCCGATGACCTGCGAGGCAATGTTGCAGGTCTCGCGCGCGCAGACAAGGCCGGTCTCACCCGTTGCCGCGTTGGCGTTACCGGAGTTGACCGAAACGCCGGCGATGATACCGTAGCCCTTGTCAGCACCGCCCAGGTTGGCACGGCTCACCTGCACGGGCGCCGCGCAAAAGCGGTTGGTGGTAAATACACCGGCACCGGGACAAGGCTTGTCGGGCACGACGAGCGCATAATCCAGGCGCTCGGGATTCTTGCGGAACCCAGCGTGGATGCCTGCAGCCTTAAAGCCAGCCGCAGCCGTGACGCCGCCCTCGACGGCGCGAATCTTGATATCAAACAGCTCGGTATTCATCGTCTTTATGACTCCTTATGTCAAACAAAAAAACGGACATCGGTTGGTGCGCCATGCCAGTCGTGATCATGAGACCGGCTTAAGAGTGGCGCCCCACTCGATGCCCGACTACCAAATCGTTAACAATCGAATGTGCTACACCGGGCACGCCACCGTGGGCAAGCCTCGTCGCTCGTCAAAACCAAAGACGATGTTGGCGCACTGGACCGCCTGGCCTGCTGCACCCTTGCACAGATTGTCGATGGCGCCCGTCGCCACCAGAACGCCCGCGCGCTTGTTGAGCGCGAGGCCGATCTGGGCGGCGTTGGTGCCGACAACCGAAGCCGTCTTGGGCTGCTGACCGGCATCGAGTACGCGCACGAAGGTGCGACCGGCGTAGAACTGCTTGTAATGGTCGACAACGTCCTCAAGGGTCAAGGTACCGATAGCCTGCGGCGTAAGCGGCATCGTCACCGTGGAGAGCAGGCCGCGCTTGAGCGGTGCCAGATGCGGGGTAAAGACGATGCGATCGGTCAGGCCAAGGATTTGCTCAATCTCGGGCGTGTGGCGATGTTTACCCACGCCGTAGGCCTCCAAGTTCTCGTCGGCGCTGCAAAAATGCGTACGGGCGTTGCAGGACTTACCGGCACCCGTTACACCGCTGATAGCGTCAACGATCACGGGGCCGCTCTGGGCAACCCAGCCGGCGCGCACGGCGGGCGCGGCGGCAAGGCTCGTTGCGGTGGGATAGCAACCGGCGCAGGCGACCAGCACGGACTTGCCGTCAGCATAGTCGGATGCAGCGGTCTCCAAATCCTGGGAGAACAGCTCGGGCAGACCAAAGGCGCGGGTCTTGAGCAGCTCGGGGCTCGTGTGCTCGGCGGCATACCATGCCTCAAAGACGGACGGGTCGCTCAGACGGTAATCGGCCGAAAGATCAAAGCAGGAAACGCCCGCGGCAAGCAGCGCGGGCACCTGTGCCATGGCAGCCGTGTGCGGCACGGCAAGAAAAACCGCATCGCAGCTCTTGAGCTCGGGGGCGTCATGCATCGTGAAGACCAGATCGCTCACGCCAGCAAAGCTCGGATACACCGCAGACAACGGCTGGCCGGCATCGGCGTTGGACGTAATGGCGACAAGTTCAAACTCGGGATGACCGAGCACGAGGCGAATGAGCTCGGCTCCGGCATATCCAGCCGCGCCGACGATTCCAACCTTCAAAGACATATCAGACTCCTTGTCTGCGATTTATGCACCGATGCGCATTTCGCAGCGGTCGTTATGAAGTGGGTTGAAACTTTAGCACCAAAAGATGCATTAACACGTAAATGGTTTACATATTCATGCATTGAAACATTCCCGACACATTCGCTTGAAGGAATTGACAAATGGAGCGGGCCCCGTATTGACCGGCGCTCCTAACGGCGCCGGGCAATACGGGGCCCGCCCATGCGAAAACCAAGTTGTTAGGATGAGCCAGCCGGCTAGAGCTCGACCGGCACCCATTCGTCGTGATTGCAGATAAAAGCCTCGGGATCCTCGACGCTAAAGAAGACGAGCGTGGGGTCGTTAGGCCCCTCATAGCGCTCGCCCAGGCGCTCTAGATGCTTCCACCCGGCTTCGCGCATTTCGTCTAAAGCCCGGTCATCCAAGCCGGCACGCCCGCGCAAGATGAGCCAGCCATGGCCCGGCCACCAACTCGTGACTTCAAAGCGTTGATTTTGCAGCAGCTCTTGCCACACGTCTTTGGTGCGCGCCGTTACAAACCACAGCTTGCCGTCCTGGATCTGCGCAAACGAAAACGGACGCACATGCGGCTGCCCGTCAACGCTCGTCGCCAAATACCATGCCGGCACCGACGTCAGATACTCCAACACCGTATTCAATCCGTCCATGTGTCCCCCTGTCACTAGTCTTTTTGGGTCGGGGCTGTTTTAGCTACCCTATGGTTAAAGCTCCAGGCGCTCCTCGCTGCCGTCGATATCACAGAAGCGGGCGGCGATATTGCGCACCGAGAAGAACGCAAGGCGACCGTCGTTGGCGCTCTCGTGATCTTCGCCGATGCCCACCATGTGCTTAAAGCCGGCTTGGCGCACCCGGTCGCTCACGACCGCGTCGTCCTCGAGCGCGGCCTCGCCGGTCAGCACAATCCAACACTCCCCCGGTTTCCAACCCGAAACCTCAAACTTGGGGTTCGCGCTAAGCTCGGCCCACACGTCCTTATCGCGCGAGGTGCAAAACCACAGCTTGCCATCATCGACCATGGCAAACGAGAACGGCCTCACGCGCGGCTGATGTCCATCCGTCACGTCGATCGTGGCGAGATACCACGCCGGAATACGCCTAAGATACGAACAGGCGCGCTCGAGCTGCGCCGTGCGGTCGTTGTCGGTCATGGGGACCCCTTTCCTGCGCTCGAATCGCGCCTAAACAAGTTGAAGATTGATGACGATGACGCAGATGAGCAGCAACGCCGTCACCACCGCCGCCAACGCATCGCCGCGGCCAAATGCAAGCGCATGCAGACGCGTGCGTCCCTGCTCGCCATGATAGCAACGGGCATCCATGGCGGCAGACAACGTCTCGGCATGACGGAACACACCCGTGAACAGCGGAATCGCCACACTGCCGAGCATGCGCACGCCGCCGAGCGGGCCTCCCGTCACGCGCGCACCGCGGCTCGCCTGCGCATCGGCCGTCTGCTTCATCTCGGTGGCAAACTGCGGCATAAAGCGCAGCGCGATACCCATAATCATGCCGAGCTCGTGCGCAGGAAGTCCCACACGCGCAAACGGCGCGAGCAGGCGCTCAAAGCCCGCGGTGAGGTCGAGCGTCGGTGTGGTGAGCGTGATAGCGCTCATACCGGCCATCATCAAGGTCAGGCGGCACGCCATAAAGGCGGCGGAATGCAGCGAGCCCTCGCTTATCTGCAAAAAGCCGAGCTGCCACAGAATGCGCCCGCTCTGGTCGGAAAACAGGTTGAGCACCGCGACCACCGCGACGATCGCCAGCAGCGGCGCCATCGATGACAGGACGCGACGAGCCGGCACCCGGGACACGGCATAGATCAGGACAACGAAGATTGCGACCGGGACCAGTCCGCGGAAGCTGTTGACCGTGAGCGTCGTGATCAGAAACACAAAGCCCAAGAGCAACTTAGTTCGCGGGTCCAGGCGGTGGATTGCACTATCGCCGGGATAGTAGCTGCCAAACGAAAACGCCTCCATTAGCAGCCCTCCTCTCGCGCGACCGTCTTGGATTTAGCAATGTCCGCGACGTTAGAAGAACCGTCTGGGCGACCGATCAGCAAATCTGCCAACTCGTCGGCCAACGACTCAACCGTATAGAGCCCGCCGCGACGCAGCGGCACGCCCGCCTCCGTAAGCGCCAGCGCCATGCGCTGGGCAGCGGGAACACCCAAGCCGATTGATTTAAGCTCATCCGCATGCGCAAAAACCTGAGCGGGCGTGCCCTCGGCAAACACCGCGCCTTCGTTCATTACGACGATGCGGTCGCAGCAATTGGCCAGGTCATCCATGCTGTGCGAAACCATGACAACGGTCAGGCCCTCGCGATGGAGCCGATCGATGAGCCCTAGGAAATCCCTGCGGGCAGCCGGATCGAGCCCCGCCATGGGTTCATCGAGCACCAGGACTTCGGGCTCCATGGCGAGCACGCCGGCGAATGCCACACGCCGTTGCTGACCGCCCGAAAGCTCAAAGGGACTCTTGTCGCCGACCGTGGAAAGGTCGAGGCCCACGCGCGAGAGCGACGACTCGACACGACGGTCGACTTCATCTTGCGGCAAGCCAAGGTTGTGCGGACCAAACGCCACGTCCTGCGCCACGGTTTCGGCAAACAGCTGACGCTCGGGATATTGAAACACCACGCCGACCTTGGCCTTAACCGCGGCGGCGTCTTTCTTGTTTGATAGATCGAGCTCCAGCGCGCGAACGGATCCCTCCTGGGGGCGAATCAAACCGTTGAGATGCTGGACCAGCGTCGACTTACCCGAACCGGTATGACCTGCCAAGCCCAGGAACTCGCCGCGACGCACCGTCAGCGATACATCGCGCAGCGCCCACGGGCTGCTGGGGTCGTTTCCCCAAAGGGCTTGTTTGTTCGATTTGCCCGCAGTGGCCGAGCGCTTGTGCCAGCGGTGGCGCTCGCGCGGACTGAGCGAATAACTGTACGAAACATGGGATAGTTCGATGACGGGCTCCGACGCGTTGTCCTCGTTGTCTACCGGAACAGTGCCGTCAGCGATTTCCAACTGGGATGCGGAAGACTGTCCCGCGGTGTCTGCCCCACTTCGCTCGGCATAAGCCTGCGCAATCTCAGCGACCATATCCACCTCGCGCACCTGCGCATGAACAGGCACGCCCTTCGTACGAAGCGCCATGCCCAGACGACACGACTCCGGCATATCCAGGTTGAGCTGCGCAAGCTCATCCGCCCGCGTCAAAATTTCCTCGGGCGTACCGAGCATGGCAACGTGCCCCGCCCGAAACACCGCGACACGATCGGCCTCGGCGGCTTCTTCCATAAAGTGCGTAATCATCACGATGGTCATGCCGCGATCGTGGAGTGCGCGGCACGCTTTCATAAGGCCCTTGCGTCCGCGCGGATCGAGCATCGAGGAAGCCTCGTCCAATATGAGCACGCGCGGTTCCATGGCGAGCACGCCGGCAAGCGCCACGCGCTGCTTTTGACCGCCCGAAAGCGCGTGGGTCTCATGGCGCTCAAAGCCCACCAGGCCCACACCCTTCAGCGCCTCGCGCACGCGCTGCGCAATTTGCGCCGATGGCACGCCTAGGTTTTCGGGACCAAACGCAACATCATCTTCGACAAGCGTTGCCACCAGCTGATCATCGGGATTCTGGAATACCATGCCCGCGGTCGAACGAATGTCGTAGACCAGCTCGGGGTCGGACGCATCCATGCCGTTGATGCGTACCGTGCCCGCATCGGGCTGCAGCAGCGCATTCAGATGCTTGGCAAGCGTCGACTTACCCGACCCATTGCCACCGAGGATGCAGAAAAACTCGCCGTCCTTAATGCTCAGATCGATGCCGTCAAGCGCCTGGGCGGCACCGTCATAGCTAAAGGAAACGCCCCGACACTCAATCATGCGTGGCCTTTGACCTGGTCCTTTTTAGGCGTGATGAGGTTGGAGACCGCCTTGTACACCGCAAGCGTCAATACCGAATTAAGCACGGTCTTGATAAGGTTGAACGGCAGCACGGCGGGAATCATGAGCGGAGCGATCACATCGACCGAGCCATACCAGAACCATACGCCAATAGTAAGGTTTGCGACCATAGACAGCGCCGTAGCGGCAATGACGCCGAGCGCCAGGCCAATCACGGCACCCTTGTAGGTGTGCATCTTCTGATAGACGATAGCCGCAGGCAGAATATAGCCCAGCGTGGCAACCAAGTTCATAAGCGCACCGACCCAATCGCCCGTGGTAAGCGCATGGATAACGATAGCCATAGCGGCAACAGCGGTACCGGCGCCGGGACCATACGCAAATCCACACACCATCGCCGGCACCAGCGACGGGTCATACGTCAAAAACGGCGCCGAAGGAAGGATGGGCAGCTGCACATACATAAACAGGGCGCCCAAGGCGCACATCAGCGCCATGGTAACGAGCTGTTTGGTGCTCCACCTATTCGTGTTCTCAAAATGGATATGCTGCGACTGTTCAGACATAAGATCACCTGCCTCTTTCATCCGGACTCTAACCGTTGGTACTGGGATCTCACCAGTTCAGCCGGCATGCGAACCAACACACGCACGGGTCGCGGACTCATCGGCTCGGTCGCAGGCACCTCGCCTGTACCACGGCGCCCCTTTGGCACCGCCCGATTTACCGCCAGTGGGGAATTCCACCCCGCCCTGAAACAGCAATTGCAAGTGTAGCACGAGCAATCGTTCGCGCAAGTATGCCGAGGGTAATTTATGGTGGGGATCAGTTGCCGCAACAACCACGCTCCCCACCCATCCCAAAGTGACACGCCTTTCGCGGCAAAGCCGCGAAACAGCGACCGGGACACGTATCCCCATCAGCCACGATCTCCGCCCTCGCCGACCTCAAGGCCGTAAACGCAGGGAATCCGGGGGCGGGACGGGGTTTCTCTCCGGAACATTCCGCAGGACGCAAAGAGGCTCCGCAGCGCGAAGCGCGATGCGGAGCCTCTTTGCATGTCCGAGGACGTTCCGGAGAGAAACCCCCGTCACGCCCCCGGATTCCCGGTGGGAGTTCTAGACCTTGTCGGCCTTAGTACATACCGCCGCCCTGCTGACCAGCGGTAGCAGCAGCAATAGCGTCCTCAAGCTGAGTGTTCTTGGGCACATCGGAGACGGTGGCCTCGGTGATGAGGATCAGGCTGGCGACAGAAGCAGCGTTCTGCAGGGTGACGCGGCTGACCTTGACGGGGTCGAGGACGCCCATCTCAATCATGTCGCCCCACTCGCCGTTGGCAGAGTTGAGACCCTGGCCGGCGGGCAGCTCGGCAACCTTGTCGACCACGACAGCGCCCTCAAAGCCAGCGTTCTTGGCGATGGTAGCGACCGGAGCGGTCAGAGCCTTCTTGACGATGTCGACACCAATCTTCTCCTCGGGGTCGTCGATCTCGATAGCATCGAGCGCAGGCACAGCGTCCATGAAGGCGACGCCGCCGCCAGCGACAATGCCCTCCTCGACAGCAGCGCGGGTAGCCTGTAGGGCGTCCTCGACGCGATGCTTGATCTCCTTGAGCTCGGACTCGGTAGCAGCGCCGACCTTGATGACGGCAACGCCACCGGAGAGCTTGGCCAGGCGCTCCTGGAGCTTCTCACGGTCGAAGTCAGAGGTGGTGTTCTCCATCTCACCCTTGATCTGAGCGATGCGGGCATCGATGGCCTCCTTGGAGCCAGCACCGCCGACGACGACGGTGTTGTCCTTGGAGATGGTGACGGACTTAGCGGTACCGAGCATATCGGCGGTGATGTCAGCGACCTTCACGCCCAGCTCGTCCAGAGCAGCCTGGCCACCGGTGAGGACGGCGATGTCCTCGAGGATGCGCTTGCGGCGATCGCCGTAGCCCGGGGCCTTGACGGCGCAGACGTTGAGGGCGCCACGAATCTTGTTGAGGACCAGGGTCGGCAGAGCCTCGCCGTCGATGTCCTCAGCGATGATGAGCAGGCCACGGCCGGCGCGCTGGACAGCCTCGAGAACAGGCATGATGTCCTGGACGCTGGAGATCTTCTGGTCGGTGATGAGGATGTACGGATCCTTCATCACGGCCTCCATGCGGTCGTTGTCCGTGACGAAGTAAGCGGAGACATAGCCCTTGTCGAACTGCATGCCCTCGACGGTGTCGATGGTGATGTCGAACGTCTGGGAATCCTCGACGGTGATGACGCCGTCCTTGCCCACGACCTCCATGGCCTCGGCGATCTTCTCGCCGACCTCGGGGTCACCGGCGGAGATGGTACCGACGGAAGCAATCTGCTCCTTGGTCTCAACCGGCTTGGCCTGCTTCTTCATCTCGGCGACGGCGGCGTTGACGGCCTTGTCGATGCCGCGACGGATGGCCAGCGGGTTGGCGCCAGCGGCGACGTTGCGCAGGCCGTCGTTGACGATGGCCTGGGCGAGCAGGGTTGCGGTGGTGGTGCCATCACCCACGGTGTCGTTGGTCTTGGTGGCGACCTCCTTCACCAGCTGGGCACCCATGTTCTCGATGTTGTCCTCGAGCTCGATCTCCTTAGCGACGGAAACGCCGTCGTTGGTGATGGTCGGAGCACCGAACGTGCGCTGCAGAGCGACGTAACGGCCCTTGGGGCCCATGGTGACGGTAACGGCGTCGGCCAGAGTGTTGACGCCCTTGGCGAGCTTGGCGCGGGCATCGGTGTTGAACGTAATGTTCTTTGCCATGGTAGGTAATCCTCCAAAAGAAATGTGACTCGCGTCGCCGCTTCCGAGTCCTATGCGGCGGACGCGTTCAAAGACGAATCAGAGATTCTGACGAGACTAGGCCTCGACGACGGCGTAGATGTCGTCGGCACGCATCAGCAGATACTTCTCGCCGTCGACCTTGACCTCGTTGCCACCGAACTTACCGTAGATGACAACGTCGCCAACCTTGACGTCCATGGGGATGCGCTCACCCTTGTCGTTGACCTTGCCGGCGCCCACGGCAACGATGGTGCCGCGCTGCGGCTTCTCCTGAGCGTTGCTGGCGATATACAGACCAGAAGCGGTCTTCTGCTCGGCCTCGTCGGGCTTGACCAGAACACGATCTGCAAGCGGCTTCAAAGACGACATGCTTGTTTCCTCCTTTTTGGGCCACGCAAATATGCTGCGCGGGTTAATCCCATTGGTTGCGTACGCGTTGAATGGTACCCACGAATGACGGGTTATACAACACGGAGTCAAAAAATCTTATTTTTTGGCACTTAGATTTTCTGAATGCCGGGGGATAACTTGCGCGCGGCCCCGGGGCGGACCGGAAAGCATGAAGTTTTAGCGCGGCAACTTTGTGAATCAGCTCCTCAAGACTACAATCCTCCCGATGAAATATGCCCAGATGAGAGGAAGGGGGGGCAGATGACTGGTGAGCTGAGCACCTCGGCATGGCGAGATATAGCACCGAATTGCGATGCACGCGACTCCATGCCGCCCGTTCGTACTCGCCTGCTCGCCCTGGCTCTCGTCTTCGCCCTTCTTGCGGCAACCATCCTCTCCCCCATCGCAGCCGCCCACGAGTTGCATCATGACTGCACCGGCACGGGCTGCACCATCTGCACCGAGCTCGCCGGCAACCTGTCGATCGCCCGTGGCGGCGGCACTGTCCCCGCGGGCGCGGCATCGTTCATCGCCCTCTTGTTGATCTCCGCCCTAGCCATCATCGGCACCGAGCGGTCTTCATATGCCCCAGTCACCCTAATATCCCTCAAGGTCCGCCTGGACGATTAACGACTCCCAATCGAATCAAATAGCTATCGCACGCCACAGTGGCAGTGCCTACAGCCGTCGGCACCCCGGCGCAACCGTTTTCGATTCAGGAGCAATCTATGAACAACCGAATCTACCGCCGCCGTCCCAAGCGGCGTCTTATCCGTCACCACGGCCCCATGGCGGCGGCATCTATGTCCCTTGCAATTGCAGTCTTTGGTCTCACCGCCTGTGGCGACAATGCGTCCAGCTCAACCCCCTCGGGGGACTCGGCGACAACTTAAAACCGGCGAGTATTACCTACCCATCATGAACGACAACCTGGAGAAGCTCGTGAAGACGCTGAACCAGGAGTGAGGAGCAGAGGCGATGAAGATGAGCATGAAGGATCTGAAAAGCTGGATGACCGATCATCCCTATCCCCGTACGCTGACAACGATCGGCGGCGCATCGATATGCTCGATGCTCGCCCTCGAACTGCCCTCCAACCATGAGCTATGGAAGATGCAGCCCGGACCGGCACTTTTGGAGCTCCTGCTCATCTTCTGCTTCTTGTGCCTGTTGTTCTATCTGCCGCACCGCCGTAAGACCCCCGCAATCGTGGGCATCGCTGCGCTCGCCAGCATCGGTATCGCCGAGTACTTCGTAATCATGTTCAAATCGATGCCCATCCAACCCGGAGACCTGTTCGCTCTTTCGGCCGCTGCGACGGTCGCCGGCAGCTACACCTATGAGCTCAGCCCTTTCTGCTTCATGGGACTTGCCGCCGCGGCCTCGGGAATCGCGCTTATCGTCCTCATTCCGCGTGATGCATGTAGGCGACCGCCGCGCCGCGCGTCGGAAACGTCCCCCAAGCCCGTCGGTCATCCGACGTCCGCGTCCTTGGAATCGAAGGCTCCAAAGGCGTCTCCGGCAACCGAGGGGACATTGACAGCGCCGAGGGAGCATCCGGTCGCAAACAAATCCAAGCTCCCCCTCTCCGTCGACCGTCGTACCGCACTTGTTGCCGGAGCCGTGCTGGGGGCGCAGGCCTTCATCAGCTATTACGACACCTTGGGCATCAAGCTTCATACCTGGAAGCCCCTCGAAAGCTATTACAGTCAGGGGTTTCTCCCCACCTTCATTTCGAGCGCGAAAAAAATGGTGCCGCCTAAACCCAAGCACTACAAGAGCGGTGAGGCCTCGGCGATCATCAAGCGCCTTGCCGCGCGCTGGAACGCGGGCACGAACGGCATCGCCGACCCTTCCCGTGCCGCTGCCGTCAAACAGTTTGACCAGCTCAGGCCCTCAGTCATCTGCATCATGAACGAGTCCTTCGCCGACCTTTCAATCTTTAACGAACTGGGCTGTGGCTATAAGGGGCCCGAGCGCTTCAAAGCCATCGACAACGCGCTTCTGCAGGGAGTGAGCTACATGAGCGCCTTCGGTGCCGGCACCTGTAACAGCGAGTTCGAGTTCTTAACCGGACACTCCATGGCATTCCTGGGCGCTGGCGTCTACCCGTTCATGACCTACAACCTGGCCCCGAGCGAGAACCTCGCCCGTCAGTTCAAGAGACTCGGCTATCGCACCGTGGCCA
Source organism: uncultured bacterium (assembly GCA_905216145.1). GTDB lineage: Bacteria > Actinomycetota > Coriobacteriia > Coriobacteriales > Coriobacteriaceae > Collinsella. The sequence continues at coordinate 222,751 of CAJMST010000001.1, forward strand.
TGCACCCCAACCACGCCACCAACTGGAATCGCGAGAACGTCTTCGCGGACATGGGATTCGACGAGTTCCTCTCGATCGAGGACTTCGCCGGCGCACCCGAGCTCTGCCGCAAGGTCACCGACGCCGCCACCTACGACAAGTGCCTCGAGGTACTAAAGCAGAGCGACCAGCCGATCTTCATCCACGACGTGACGATGCAAAACCACTCCGCCTATGACACGGGCTTGGTGCCCACCGACCAGCAACTGCACCTTGCCGTCGAAGGTGTGTCCGACAAAGTTATCACCTGGACCAATGAATACTGCTCGCTCATGGAAGCGTCCGATGCCGCCTTCGCCGCCTTCCTGGAAAAGCTGCGTGATCTCGACCGCCCCGTCGTCGTGGTGATGTACGGCGACCACCAGCCGTTCTTCACCGACCGCTACAACGACCTCTACTTTACCGATGAGGACGATGCCACCCATACCGAGCGCATCTGGCAGACACGCTATGTGGTCTGGGCGAACTACGATGTCGCCGGCAACGCACAAACGAGTGGGGAACTCAACACAAGCATCAATAACGTCGGTGCACTCGCACTCAATGCCATCGGTGCCCCGCTCACCGCCTACCAACGCGCACGCTTGCAAAACCGAGTGCACATGCCGGCGATAAACGTGGTGGGAGCGCAGGATGCGCACGGCGTTTGGTATACAGTCGAGGCCAAGAACGTTCCCGCCAAGACCGCTAATGCGCGCGATCGGCTGGACCGCATGCAATATCGTAAGCTCTTCGACCACGAAGGCTCGGTCTTTGCCACCCATAAGCAGGCGGCCGCCAACGAAACCGACCCCAACGCAGCTCCGGGAGCCTAGGGTTGACCAATCTCGGGCCCGGTATTCAGAAAAGTCAGTGCAGCAAAATGGCGATGCGGACAGCGACTTGGGCATGGTTTTCGCCGCTCGCACGGGTCCCCTGGGGAGCAGCGTGCATTTTTGGGAGTTTTCAGCAGGCCAGGACGGCTGCATACGCGCCGGACACACCATATTGGTCCCAAGAACGCCTTTGACCGGCGATTTGGGTCGACGGGCAAACCCCGTCAGGACAAAAAGGCGTGCCTCGCGCCGCACCGGACCCCAAAATGACGTCGATCTCCGCAATGCCACCCGACTGCAGCGGCACCGGCAGAGCTCACGGTGCTGAATACTCCATTTTTTGCACGGCCCAGGCGGGGGTACATCAGGACCGGAAAGAACATCTCAACTTTTTATGCAATCTGCAACTGGAAGTATGCAAAACGCTAAGAGAAAGCATCGCTGATGTCCCAATTGAGCGCGCGGAGCAGCAGCGCTTCCACCCTGCGCCCAAATCCAGCAGAGAGGGGACGCTCCTAACGAACCCCCATCGGCAAACAAACGCGGCTCGAGCGCCATCCCAAAATAGGCTGCCCGAGCCGCGTTTAACGGTACGGCATGAATATTAGCGCTCGTAAATCAAGTTGCCTGCCAGGTAGGTGGCCTGAACCTTGGTAGCCTGGAGCTCTTGTGGGTCGATGGCGAGCGGGTTTTGGTCCAGGACTACCAGGTCGGCGTATTTGCCGGGCTCTAGGCTGCCGAGGTTTTGCTCGTCGCCCGCTGCGTACGCGCTGCCCAGGGTGTAGTTGCGCAGAGCTGTAGCCGCGTCGATGCGCTCGCTGGGAAGCCAGCCGCCCTCGGGCCAGTGGCTGCGAGGATCTTGGCGCGTGATGGCCGCGTAGAGCACATTCATGCTGGTAACGGCCGTGATGGGGCTGTCGGTACCGAAAGCTTGACGGATGCCGCGCTGCTTATAGGTCGCAAACGGCCACATGATGCGGCTGCGTTCCAGGCCCAGGTCGCGCTCCGGGCCACCCGGGTCGAGCGTGATGTGGCAAGGCTGGCTCGAGGCAATGACGTTGAGCTTGCGCAGACGATCGATGTCCTCGGGCAGCAAATTCTCCAGATGCTCGAGCGTGTTATGGCCGTGCTGGGGCAGGCCGTAGAGCTCTGCCGCTTCCTCAAAGATATCGAGTGCGGCATGGATGGCACCGTCGCCGATAACGTGGATGCGCACGGTGTGGCCGCGCTCGGCTGCCGCCAGAACCAACTTGCGCATGCGCTCGACAGGAACCGTCAGGCGACCCTGGTCGCCCGGGAAGCGCGGGTTGGTATAGGGCTCAGTGAGGTATGCGGTATGCTCGCTCGACACGCCGTCGAAGAACTGTTTAAAGCCTGGCGCCGAGAGAAGCGCGTTGTTCGCGTAGCGGGTCTGGAGTTCTTCCAAGCGCGATTGGTCATCCAGCAGCGTGGGAAACAGATGGGCGCGGATGCCCAGCTTGCCGGCAGCCTGCAGCTTGTCGTAAACATCATCGCGAATAAAGTCGCAGCCCGGCATGGGCATGAGCGACATATCGCAAATTGAGGTGATACCTTGCTCGGCCATACGCTTCATCTGGTCGGCGTAAGCGCTCGCGATGCGGTCCTCGCCCAGCCATTCCAGGCAGCGCGGCAGCAGCTGCATAGCAGCTGCCTCGTGGGCAATACCCGTAAGCTCACCGTTTGAGTCTTTGTCGTAATTGCCACCCGCCGGAGGCTCGCTGTCACGCGTCACGCCGAGGGCTTCGAGTGCGCGGCTGTTGAGCCACAGCGTATGCCCATCGCCCGAATACATAACACAGGGGCGACCGGGGAAGGCGGCGTCGAGGGAGGCCTTGGTAGGATGCTCGGGCGGATCCCAGCGGTAATCGCGCCAGCCCTGGGTCACGACCCAGGCGTCGTCGGGCAGGCCCTGGGAAAACTCGAGCGCATGCTGCACCAGTGCCGCCTCGGACGTGCCCATATCCATGAGCATATACGGAGAGGAGCCAACCGAGGTATGGAAGAAGTGCAGATGAGCGTCATGGAAACCGGGGCAGACAAACTGCTCGCCGTAATCGACCACCGGCGTGGCGGCAGGTGCGGCGGCAATCACGTCATCGGGCGCGCCGACAGCGACGATGCGATCGCCCGCGATGGCGATCGCCAACTCGCGGGCGGTATCGTTGCCGTCTTGCGCGGTAAAGACGTTCTTGGAGCGAATAATCCGATCGATATGTTGCATGGGCATCCCCATCTCTGGCAGGTAATTCAACACCCCCGAGTGTACTCCCCCGCCCTTGCAACAAAACCCCAAGCGGCAAACGGCAACTTTACCAGCCCTAGCGGCAGGTGGCATACTGGAGAGAGCCTGTACGATTTTGCGATCAACCCAGCAAGGAGCAAATCGACCATGACGAAGACCAAGGCACAGCAAATTATGGCGGCAACCGAGGTTCGCGCGGCAGACGACGTCACCGCGGCCATCCAGGACATCGCCGCCGAGTTTGAACCCTACATCATCAAGCAGCGCCGGCACTTCCATAAGCACCCGGAGTTGAGCCTTGCCGAGGAGCGCACGACTTCCGACATTGCCAACCAGCTCGACGCCATGAATATCCCCTACGAGCGCCCGCTCAAGACGGGCCTGGTGGCGACGCTTCGCGGTACCGCGCCCGATGCCTACCGCGAGGACGGCACGCCGCGCCGCCGCATCCTGCTGCGCGCCGACATCGACGCCCTGCCTGTCACCGAGCAGACCGGCGAGGAGTTCGCCAGCGTCAACGAGGGCTGCATGCACGCCTGCGGCCACGACTGCCATATCGCCATGATGCTCGGCACGCTGCAGATTCTGCGCCACATGACCGATGACATCCACGGCGAGATTCGCATTGTATTCCAGCCCAGCGAGGAAAACGGCCAGGGCGCGAAACTCATGATCGGCACGGGTGTGCTCGATGGCGTCGACGGCGCCTATGCCGCGCACATCTGGAGCGAGGTCGACGCCGGCACCGTGAGCTGCGAGCCCGGTCCGCGCATGGCAAACACCGACTGGTTCCGCATCGACGTCCGCGGCACCTCGTGCCACGGCGCCATGCCCCAGCGCGGCCACGACGCCGTTATGGTTGCCGCCGAGATCGTCAACGCCCTGCAGACCATCGTCTCGCGCGAGATTAGCCCCTACGAACCCGCCGTCATCACCGTCGGCGAACTGCACGGCGGCACCGCGCGCAACGTTATCGCCGGCACGGCGTACCTCGCCGGCACGGTTCGCACCTATGGCGACAAGACGCATGAGGAGATGCCCGAGCTTATGCGCCGCATCGTGGAGCACACCGCAGCAGCACTAGGCGCCGAGGCCGAACTCACCGACTACACCATCGCCAACTACAAGGTCGAAAACGATGCCGCCTCGAGCGAGCGCTGCCGCCAAGCTGTGCTCAAGTGCCTGGGTCCCGCGGGCGAGGGCCATTACCGCGGCACGCTTTCGGGCGAGGACTTCTCGGAGTACCTGCGTCGCGTGCCAGGTGTGCTCGCCTTTATCGGCGCGCGCAATCCCCAGATCGGCGCCACCTATGCCCAGCACTCCTGCTTCTATAAGATCGACGAGAGCGTGCTCGCCAAGGGCTCCATCGTAGCCGCTCAGTATGCCATCGACTTTTTGGCCGAGCCCACGCAAGAAGAGCTCGACGGCCCCACGATCGCCGCGGTTGCCGAGACCAATCCCGACCTGGCAGCCAAGCTACGCTCTGCCAAGGCAACGGCCGCCGAGGCCCGCGACGCCATGCACGACGCCCGCACCGCCCGCCATGCCGCAATCAAGGGCATCCACGATGCCCGTGCCGCCGCTCGCCACGAGGAGAAGCATGGCGAGTAGCCGTCACGCCCACCTATAACAACCTGGCCAGAGCAAAGCGGGGGCGAACGTTATCTCAACGTTCGTCCCCGCTTATGTGTCGACCGCTTTTCTGGCGCATCCTCCGTCACGACAGGTAAAAGCGAAGGATGGTGAGCCAGCGTGGGGTTTCGAGGTGAATGATATCGGTGGGAACTCCGGCGGGAGCGTGACCACCAAAGAGCAGGCCCGCGTCTGCCGGGTTGATGAGGCGCACGATCCATACGGCGACGACCAGCACGCACAGAACAATAACCGCGATGTCGATGCCGCGCTTTAGCTTGCTCGATGCCACCTCCTCGCGCACAAACGCGAGCACGAACGCAATCGGCACCACCCAAAACAGCGGATGATAGGCGAAGGCTGCCGCAAAATCGAGGCGCAGCGCCGCCAGCCAGGCCCTCGTCATGCCACATCCCGGACAGGGAATGCCCGTCATCAGGCGAAACACGCAGCCGATGTCGAGCAGGTAGAGTGCAAGCCAGGCGACAAAGAGCGCCCCGATGCAAGAAAGGGCGCGGCGAATGAGCTCCGCCGCGCCCTTATGTCCCTGGGAGCTGTTCACGCCGCTCTTATCGTTAGGCACGCGCGCCAAGACGGGTGTTGTAAGCCGTTGCCATGGCATTGGTGTTCTTGATGATAATGTTCATGGCAAAGATGGGGCCAAGACCGCACAGCAGCGCGCCGACAATCTGCCACATAAGAACGGTGGTACCGTTCTCCTGGAACATCAGGCCATAGCGAGGAGCATTAGCCTGCAGGCGGTTACCGATCTTGTAGTACCAGTAGAGTCCGTAGAAGCCGCAGGTCACAAACGACAGCAGGATGAATGCCGCCAGACCCGGCGTGGAATCGCCGTCGTCCTGGCACATGACATTGATGTCGCGGGCGAGGCAATAGAGGAAGTAATACGAATAGATGCCGCAGGTCACGATGGAAAGCAGGAGCCAGCCGATCACGCCACGGTCGGTCTTAATCGGAGCATAGCCCATCGGGGCAGGTGCGGGCTGCTGAGCATACTGCTGCTGGCCGGCGTACTGCTGCTGCCCGGTGTACTGCTGCTGAGGCTGGGGCTGAACTGCCTGAACCGGAGCGGGCTGAATCTGCGCGGGCTGCGGAGCAGTCTGGGGCTGAGGTGCAGGCTGCGGAGCAGGAGCAGCGGAAGCGGCACCGACGGCAGAACCGCAGACGGGGCAGAATTTGGCATCATCCGAAATGGGAGAACCACAAGTGGGACAGAACATAAGCTTCTCCTTTTCCTAAGGCGTTGCACGCCTTCAAACCTTACACGACTATGTTCTCAACAATAGCCGCGACGTTGTTGCGCAACATTGACCAATTTCCGAGAATTTTTGCTGCAACCGTTTTCCCAGGCATTTTCTTGCTTCCGCAGTAGAAAAAGGCGCCCCGGGCTCAGTTGCCCAGGGCGCCTCGACCGACTATTCGGTTTGATTGTTTTCGGCAGCAGGATTATCGCCCGGCTCATCCGCCGGCGTGGCAACGGCATTCCAATCGGGTTCCGCAGGCGTCGCCTCGGGCGCGGGTGCCGGGGCAGGTGCCGGAGCAGGTGCAGGCGCGGGTGCCGGGGCAGGGGCAGGCGCAGGGGCAGCACCAGTGGCGGCCGTGGGATTGAACCCCGCAGGAGCAGGCTTCTTCTCACCCGGGAGCACAAACGTCAGGACATCGTCGGCATCCTCATCGGCCCACTCGCTGGCATGACGTGCCGCCCAATAGCCAACGGCGCGATACTTGAGCATCTTGCCAAACACAGTCAGGAACACCGTGACAAAGGCAATGATCATCAAGAACAGAATGAGCGTGATGCCGCCGCCCTCGATGATTGCCTCAAGACCCGTGGGGCGATAGTAATAGCTATACATACCAAACGTAGCAATGGCGCCGAAGATGGCGGTGAAGATCCACGTGATGATGTGCGACACGATGCCCGTCAAAAACTCGGGGAGAATCGATGCGCAGAACAACTTGCCCAGGTTGGCCTTATAGGACTTCCAAACCTTCTCAAGCGAGAACGCGCTCTCCACGCGCCCGACGACGGCAAAGTGCATCACGGCAGCATCACCAAACATCTTAAAGAAGATGCCCAGTACCACCGACACGATCATGGCAAAGACGAGCAGGCCCATCGAGCCGAAGAGTGCGGCCTCGAGACCGCTCGAACCGGAGTAATAGTACGAGCCGACGGCACCGATCACGACGCTCTCGATAGCCGAGAAGATCACGCCGATCACTGGGATAATGGCAACGAACTCGAGCACACCGGTAATGACGGACGAGAAGATACCCAGGCCAAACGAGGTCGAGCGCAGCAGCGGACGCTCCATGCCGTTATCATCCTTGAGCGACAGGTCACGACCCCACTCGATAGCAAAGCCCGCGCCGCACACGCTTGCCACGTACGCGAGCAAAAAGCCAATGGCCGCCGCGATGCCACCGATAACGGGGATAAACAGCACCAGCACCGAGACAACACAGATCAGCGCCGGCAAAAAGGCGATCTGGCATACGCGAACCAAGGCACCGGGAACCTTGAGCATGTCGTTGAAGGCCTGAGCCATGCAACCCTTGGGCACGTTCATAGCCGGCTGGGGCGCAACGAACGGCTGCGGTTGGGGTTGCGGCTGGGGCTGGCCCTGCGGGACGGAACCGGCAGAGGCATGGGGGACCTCGGTATTAGGAGCACCGCACACGCCGCAGAACTTGTCGTTATCGCCCATGGGGGCGCCACACTGCGAACAAAACATCGAAATCATCCCTTCGTATCTAGAGCGAATCACCTGGATCGCAAACGATGTCTTTGGCAACATTATCGCCCAATGTGGGGACAAATACCCCAAGATGACCGATTTGCAACGTAGGCGGCTTTATTAAATGATTCGAAGAGTATATCCGCGCTAGTTCGTGCCGCGGAAGCCCTTGCCCACAATCTCGGAGCTGTCAACGATCGTGATAAACGCATTCGGATCGATATCGCGGGTATAGCGGCGCAGTTGTACTGCCTCGCGACGGCTCAGCACGCTCATAATCACCGTGACGCACCTGCCCGAGAAGGCGCCGTAACCACGGCTGATTGTTGCTGTGCGGTTGAGATGCTTGACGATAAACTCCTCGACTTTGCGCGGTTCGGCGCAAATAATCGTACAGACCTTACGAAGGTGAATGCTCTCGATGGCCTTATCGACCACGAGCGTCTTGGCAAACAGGCCAAGTACGCAGTACAGGCCGACGCGCGGGCCATACAGGAAAGCCGCGACGGTCACGATGCCGATATCGACCAGCAGCAAGGCGCGTCCGATCTCGAGCGTCGTACGACGCTTGAGGATCATGGCAAGGATGTCGGTGCCGCCCGTCGAGGCGCCAATGTCAAAGACAATGGCACTGCCCAGTGCCGGCAAGATGACGGCAAAACACAGGTCGAGCCACATATCGCCCGTCATCGAAACATCCGTCGGGATGAAGAGCTCAAACAGCGAGACGTAGGCCGAAAGCGCAAACGAGGCAAAGACGCTCCAAAGGATTGCCTTGCGCTCCAAAAAGATAAAGCCCAGGATGACCAGGACCGCGTTGATAATCCACATAAAGACGCCGACGGGCAGAGTCGGGAACAGCGTGGAAAGAATGACCGACACACCCGAGGTGCCGCCGAAGGCAAAGTGATTGGGCGTTTTGAAAGCCACGATGGCAAAGGCCGTGAGGATCAGCCCCAAATTGAGCTCGGCAAAAAAGCGCGGAAAGCCTGGCTCCTGGCTGCGCTTGCGGCCGGCGCGCTCGCCACGTTCGATATCCTCGCGACCGACAACGCGCTCCATCGGCACCACCGGAGGACGATGCACCTCCTCGGCGGCACGCGACGCCGCCTCTGCCGCAGCGGCCTCAATCGCCCATGCCTTGCTTTCGGTCTCGTGTTCGTCGGCCATTACGGCAACCCCTCGTTAACAATTTGGAAACAATGCGCCCATTAGGGTAACGCGGAACGCGAAGATTGCAACCCTTAGTTAGACGAGCGGTATGACTAGATCGAGGCTATATAGAAAACGGTCGACTGCGCTTTTGCTTGCGCTGTCGACCGTTTGGCGTTTTCGCAGGTAAAACCTGCCAAAATAAACCTATCCCTTATTGGTAGGTTACTCGTGCTGGCTGGTGCGGTGCTCGTACTCCTCGGGGGTGATGACATCCTCGATGCGCAGATTGACGCCTGCCACCTCAAGGCCGGTCATCGCGGCCAGACGCTCGGTGACGCGCGCCTTAACGTCGTCAAAGATCGCAGGCGCATAGGCACCGTACTCGATGATGACCGAGATGTTGACGACCACGCGGTTGTCGTCGGTGACCTCGACCGTCACGCCCTTGGTCAGGTTCTCGGCACCAAACTGCTCCTGCACAAAGTGCATAAGGTTACCCTTCATGCCCAGAACATGCGGCACCTCGCGGGTGGCCATGGCGACGATCTTCTCGATCACGCCGTTGGAATAGGTCAGCGAGTCCTCGGACTCGTCCGCCTCCTCGTCGTCCTCGTCCGCCTCGTCTTCGGATTCGGCCTCGACGAGCGTCTCGTCCTCGAGCGTTACGTCCTCCGCCTCGGCGGCGACGGCCTCGTTCGCTTCGAGCTCAGTATCGGCCACATCGACCTTCGTGTTAAAAGCCATGGTTCCTCCTTATGCCTGCCGCGGATGCGACAGTCGAATACGTATTAGCGGCCGCTAAACAGACGGCCGAAGAAGTTGACGATACCGTTCTCGCCGTCGCGAATCTGGCCGATCACGGCGCCGATCAGCACAAAGAATGCGATGACGAGCGTGTCCCACAGGCCCAACGTAAGTACCAGCACGGCGAGGATAAAGCCTGCCACGGCGCCGAGCGTAGTGTTGGGGTGGCGCACGGCGTAGCTCCAGATAGCAGCGCCCGTACCTTTGATGAGACCCATGGCCTCGTCAAAGTCGTTGGCGGCGCTGTCGTGCTGCTCGCCGGCCTCGGGCTTGGTGTCGGCGGACTCGCCTGCCGGCGTAGCGTTCTGGTCAATCGTCAGGCGCGGCGTGCGGGCGGTCTTGTCTTGGTTGGTATCACTCACCGGAAACCTCCACGGTCTGGACGGTAGTCTTGGACGGCAAAAAACGGACGCGCGCGGTCGTGCCCGGCGTGCCGAGCATGGTGTCGCAGGCCTTCTCGATGCGTTGCTGCATCGAGGTGGCAAGAGCGGCAACGTCCTTATCATCGAGCGCGATGGCCTCGACCTTAAAACGAACGCGCGATTCGTCGGAACCCTGAACGCGCGCCTCGATACGCTCAACCATCACGCGATCATCGCACTCCGCCGCGGCACGGGCGCACGAGGAAAGCGCTGCGAGCGTGACCTCGATATTGCGCTCCCCCGCCGGATGCACGCAGGACGGCTCGCGACGCGCGAACATCAGGCGGAAAAACCCGATAAGCACGCCAAGTGCCACAATGGCGACGCACACCGTAACGATGACGCGAGGCATGGTGTCACGCAACAGCAGCATAAAGCGATACGTATACGGTCCCCAGAACTGGCAGACAAGCGTACCCAGCGCCACGATGGCGGCGGCAAGATACACGATCGCTAGGGCTCGTTTGAGTACGCGCACGCGCGCTCCCTTCAGGTTTCGGTCCACAGAATGCAAAACGGTTCGCATCATTATAAAAGAGCCGGGTCCGGTGCTGTACGCACGCGGATCCGGCTCATCTATTCCACGAGGCTTGCATGCTCGTTTCATTATGCCCAGATATGCACGGCTTAACCCGTGCAGGCGCTACTCCTCCTCGAGGGCAGCGATGACCTCGTCGGTCATGTCCATGGTGCTGTAGACGTCCTGGACGTCGTCGAGCTCCTCGAGACGGTCGATGAGGCGCTGAACCTTCTTGGCGTCGGTACCGGAGACCTCCGTCGGGGTGGTCGGAACCATGGTGGTCTCGGAGCCCTTGACCTGGATGCCCTGCTCCTCGAGTGCCTTGGAAACAGCCATGACGTCGTTGGCAGCGGTCCAGACAATCCACTCCTCGCCGGCGTCCTCGTAGTCCTCGCCACCGGCCTCGGCGATCGCCATCATAAACTCATCCTCGTCACCGGCAGCACCGTTGGCGATCATGGTCTCCTTCTTGGCGTTCTCGTCCAGGACCTCCTTGGCGACGACGATCTGGCCCTTACGCTCAAACTGGAAGGCGACGGAGCCGGAGGTGCCCAGGTTGCCGCCAGCGTGGGAGAAGGCGGAACGGACATCGGCGGCAGTGCGGTTGCGGTTATCGGTCAGGCAGTCGACGTAGACGGCGACACCGGCGGGACCATAGCCCTCGTACACGATGTTCTCGTAGACAGCGGCGTCGGCACCCGAACCAAAGGCCTTGTCGATAGCGGACTTAATCTTGTCCTTAGGCATGGACTGAGCCTTGGCCTTGGCAACAGCAGCAGCGAGGCTGGCGTTGTTCTCAGGCAGCGGGTCGCCGCCGAGACGGGCAGCAACGGTGATGTTGCGGCTCAGCTTGGAGAAGAGGGCGGAACGCTTGGCGTCCTGCGCGCCCTTACGATGCTTGGTTGTGGCCCACTTAGAGTGTCCGGACATACGTGTCTCCTATCGGTTTCGACCTAAAGCCCAGCGCAGATGCTCGGGCAATATAAACAAACGTCGTTATGATATACCTACTGGCCTGCGAGATAAACCCCAAAATGAAGGCGACGTGATGATGCAGCCCCTTGGTGCAAAGTAGCCTGTCCCCTTTGCACCAAATTAGGACCAGAGGAGGTCGCTGCGGGTGATGGTGGCGCCGATGGCAAAGGGCATGCAGGCGATGACCGGGTACAGGTAGCGCATGTAGGTCGAGCCGTTGCAGGGACCGATCAGGCACACGGCGAGCACGCCCAAAAGCGGCACCCAAATGGCCAGCCCGCGCCACGAATGACGACGTAGCAGATAGGCCACCACGGCGATCATGATCCACACATAGGTGGCCGAGCTCATGGCGAGCGAGATAAACGGGATGCGCTGCACCGCCACGCGATACAGGTTGATCAGGTGGTCGCACCAGCGCACAACCTTGCTATCGACCGGATGGAAGTCGAAGTACTTGAGATTATCGGGCTTCGCCATGATCTCGGCACTGCGCGCCGTGCTGTAGACCCACGCATCGCGGGCACTCGGATAAAAGTAGCCGTAGTAGTTATTGATGAGCGCCGAGATATAGCACTCGGGATCCTTTTTGAACATCTGGGCCCACACCTCAAAATAGGCCTTGATGTCCTCCTGCGAGGCGTACTCGTTAAAGCAATTTTTGACGGCGTCCGACTTATCCGGGTTGTAACGACGGCCCAGATTCTCGTACTTGAGCACACGGTCGATCACGGCACGCTCTTCGTCGGTCACCAAGCCGTCGCAAGGAGCCTCCACGATGGCGCCGTCCTCCTTAACCGTGGGGTTGACGCCCGAGTTGAGGCCGTCGTGCTTTTGGACGAAACGAGCCGTCTGCTGGAACGGAATCGAGAGGATTTCTCGCTTGGAACCAGGCGTGATGTCGTGCGCCGGCATAAAGACCTTGGTGAAGTACATATTAGAGGCAAGGCAGAGTGCAAGCACCGCAAGAACTCCCACCCAGCGGAAACGCGGGATGGCGCCCGAAGGTGCAGCACTAGCCTGCTTGGCCGCGCGGCGAGCCACATGTGCGTCCCATGCGCAAAACGCCGTCGCGATTACGCATGCCGCCAGGGGAAACACCAGGCCGCCGTTGCGCAGAAACGTGGAACCCATGGCGCCCAGAGCGAGCAGCAGCCAGTCGTGGCGTGCAAAGAGCACGGGCCTCTGTTCGCCCGCACGCTCGGCATTGGCATCGCGACGGGGCAGGCCGCAGGCCACGAGCTTCACGGTCTGCACCAACAGCACCAAAAACGCATCGGCAAACAGCACATCTTTGGTAAGCAGGGCCGCGTAATTGGAGAACATGGGCATAAACACAAAGAACAGCAAGATCACGCCGCGGACCGGCAGGCTCACGCCCAGCTTGCGCAACGACGAGATGGAATAGGCCATGCAGGCGGCCGTAATGACGAACTGAACGCAGGTGTAAATGGCAAGACCTGCGTTGGCGCTGTTGAACAGTGAAAGCCCCAGCTGGACGCATGAACCGATGATAGCCGTATGCACCACGGGGTGATGTCCGTTGAGCAACACATTGGGATTGAGCAGACGCAAGTAGTCACTCGTGCCGTTGGGGTAGTTGAACCACTGGCGAATCTGCGCACCCGTATCTCCCATAAAAAGGCCGGGCAGCGAAGCGATGAGCGTGGGCGCCCAGGCGATCATAAGCACCAGGAAGGGCCCGGCAAAGGGATGGACCGAGAGCACGGCGTGAGCCACACGCCATACGCGGCCAAAGTGCGCTTCGGAAAACGGAATGCGCCGAGAGCTCAGCCAATCTAGACACTCAAAGGTAAGGTAGAAGGCAACGACCGCCAAGAGCATCCAGCCCACACCGCCTATCCAGGCGCAGATGATGCGGGCCTTGTCGCCGAGCACGATCTCGGCCGAATCGGTGAGGTCGTAGCTGCGGCCAAACACCATGCAGACGGCAAAGAACAGCGACGGAAGAATCACCGAGGGACGCCAAGCGTCGCCGCGGCCAAAGAATACGTAGCGAAACGGCAGCGTGAGCAGGCAGGCAAGCGCAAGCAGCATGACCGCGTCGGTATGGCCGGCAAACGAGAGGAGCACCTCGTAGCACACGTACAGCATGCCCGAGGCTTTGGGGTCAATCGCCAAGACCGCGTTGCTCGACACCGGGGCGGGATCGATGGAAAACGCCGTGGTTGCCAACAGCGCGAGCAAAAATGCGACGAGCGTCTGCTTGGCGGGATAGCGCTTAAACCAGACGATGCGGGCAGCGTCGCGCGCAGCCGTTGTGGAGAGGTCGGAATCCTTCACAGTCCGAAAGCCTTTCTAGAAACCTGCCAAAAAGGGACAGGTTTATTTTGGCAGGTTTTATCTGGGGAAACGTTACGGTTCTGTCATCGTTGTCCGGCATAACCACCACCAAGGTGTCTTTCCCTTTGTGGTGGTATGTGGTGGCTAGGCGTCCAGGTAGACGCGCTGGGGCTGGTTGCGGTGCCGGGCGAAGATGATGAGCGCCAGGCCGGCGATCACAAGCGGCAAACTCAGCAGCTGGCCCATGGTGATGACGCCTCCCAGCAGATAACCCAGCTGGGCATCGGGCACGCGCACGAACTCAACGAGAAAGCGGACGATGCCGTACCCCATCACGAACACGCCCATAAACGTACCCTGGGGCAGCAGCGGCTTTTTGCGGCTGAGCACCTGCAAAATACAGAAGAGCACGACGCCCTCAAGAAACGCCTCGTAGAGCTGGGAGGGATGGCGCGGCATATCGCCCGCGGTGCCGCCAAAGACCACACCCCAAGGCAGATCAGTCGGTTTGCCCCACAGCTCGCCGTTGACGAAATTGGCACAACGGCCCAGGCACAGCGCCAGCGGAGCACCGATTACAGCAAGGTCGGCGACGGTCCAGGCGTCAAGCTTGTACATGCGGCACACGATGATGCCGCCCAAGATGCCGCCCACCAGGCCGCCATGGAAGCTCATGCCTCCCTCGTTGGTGGCGAAAATCTCCAGCGGATGGGCCCAATAGTAACCGTCGCCATAAAAGATGACGTAGAACAGACGGGCGCCGATGATGAGACCAAAGACCGCGCCGACCACGACGCTCGTCAGGTCATCAATCGTAATGTCGAAGCCCCAACGACGCTGCGTGCGGTACATAACGACCGCCGTGAGCAGAGCGCCGACCACGTAGGCCAGGCCGTACCAGTAGATGGTGATGGGGCCCGCCGAGATTGCGACGGGATCAAGCATATGGTAGAGGTCGTTGAGCATATCGATCCCCCTGCTCCCTACATACAAATGCGGCCGCGGGCCTTACGCTCGCAGCCGCATATTTGGACGTAACGTCTATGCGGAGCGTACCGTCCGCAGCTTTCGCATCTTAGAACGGCGCGTACTCGTCGTACAGGTCTTCGGCCTCGCCGGAAGCATTGACCTGCTCAACGCGGGTAACGCCGGGCACATGCTCCTTCAGGATGCGCTCGATACCCATGGAAAGGGTCAGCGAGCTCATGGGGCAGCCGGCGCAGGCGCCCTGCAGCTCCAGCTTGACGACGCCCTCGTCGTCGACGCCCACATACTCCATATCGCCGCCATCGGCCTGCAGGTTGGGGCGAATCTCTTCAAGAACCTTCTTAAGCAGCTCTTCGTTAACAGCCACAGGGGCTCCTTTCTCACAATAACGCGGGCACGCCCGCGGACAGAAGCTATGTTACTACAGCCATGTACCCGCTCACGAGCCGTCCATGCGCGCAGACGCGACTTTCACGAGTAGTCAATTTGGTAGTCAATTTGGGACGGGGCTCTTTTTGCTGTTTTGCCGCCAGCTGGCGTTGGCACGCGCTACTGCTGAGCTTGTCCCCCGGTACCAATCTGAACATCGACGATGACCTGGCGGTAGCTGATGCCGCAGGAGTCGAGGATGCGACGGCTGATACGGCCGTCATCGGTGTCGGCATACTTATTGTCCAGGTAGACGACCTCGCCCACGCCCACCTGCGCCAGGATCTTGGCGCAGTCGTGGCACGGAAACAGCGTGACGTAGACCGTGGAACCCTCAAGGTCTTTGAGCGAGCCGCGGTAGTTGAGCACGGCGTTGGCCTCGGCATGCACCACGTAGTTGTGCTTATCCTGCAACGGATCGTCGCTCGTGCCCCACGGGAAAAAGTCGTCGTTGAGTGCCGAGGGCGTACCGTTGTAGCCCACCGAAAGGATGCGGTGGTTGGTGTTGGCGATGCACGCGCCCACCTGCGTGTTGGGGTCCTTACTGCGGCGCTGCGCGGCGATGGCCACGCTCATAAAGAACTCATCCCAGCTAATAACGTCGCGGCGCTTGCCCGACGCGGTTTGATGAAGATCGTCCGACATGGCAGACACCTCCGAAATCGCAATAGTTTGACCCATTGTAGCAGGTGGAAGGTGGAGACGTTTTTGTCCCATCGCCCCCATCGCTACGCGCGGCGGGGCTTTTGGTTGATGTGGTAGAGCTCGGCGAGACCCCGCAACGTCAGCGCATCGTCGACCGTCAGGCTATGGCCGACAAGGGCCGCAAGCGCCTCGGCATCGTCGCCGGTAATGACGATGGGCACGCTGCCCTCCCCCGCGGCCTTGGTCGCGCGCATCTCGGCAAGCACCATGTCGAGCATGCCGTCGATGCGCGCCACCTCGCCCAAAACCACACCCGAGCGCATGGCCTCGCGCGTGTTGCGGCCGATGACGTGTGTTGGCGCCGAGGGCTCAACCTGGGGCAGGCGCGCTGCTGCCGCCGAAAGCGAGCGGGCGCCGAGGGCCAGGCCCGGCGCGATGACGCCGCCCACAAAGGTACCGCACGCGTCGATGACCTCGATATTGGTCGTCGTGCCCAGGTCGATCACGATGCACGGAGAGCCGTAGACGGCACGGGCCGCCACGGCATCGGCGATGCGGTCGGGGCCGATCTCGGCCGGGTCGTCGTAGTGCACGGGCATGCCGGTCTTGAGGCCCGGCCCCACGGTGAGCACGCGCCCCGTGCAGGTACGGGAAAGCGCCGCCTTCCACGGGCGCTCGAGCGCCGGCACCACGCAGCTCAGCACGGCCGCCGTGGGCACGAGCGCGCCGGGCATGCCCGCATCAGCCGCCAGCGCGGCCATGACTTGAGCGAGACGCATACGCGCTTCGTCGGCCGTAATGCTCGATGGCGTCGTGATCTCGCACGTCGCAAGCGGGCATTCCTGCGCCGCGGCCGAATCCTCTGCAAACAGGCCAAAGCGAATGAACGTGTTACCCACGTCGACCGTCAATATATATGCGCACCCATTAAGCATCGTCGGCGCTCCTTTCGTCTGCCCAGCAGTATATCGCCTACCTAAACCAGTCATCCCAAAATGACTAGGTTGCGGCTATACTGATGCGCGGTCGTTTGCGAGCTCACGCGACGGCCTTTGGTAACCCGACTTCCCGCGCCGCATCCGTAGTGGCGCTCCCGGGGGAAGCGGATATACGCAAAGGAGTTCAATATGAGCAATCCCTCGAACCGCGCCTCGATGCGCGGGCAACTCACGCTGCGCGGTGTCGTCATCGGCGTCCTTGGCTGCGTGATCATCACGGCAAGCTCGGCCTACACGGCCCTCAAGATGGGCGCCCTCCCCTGGCCAATCATTTTCGCTGCCGTCATCTCGCTGTTCTTCCTGAAGCTCATGGGCAACGCCAGCCTCAACGAGGCCAACGTCACCCACACCATCATGTCCGCGGGCGCCATGGTCGCCGGCGGCCTGGCGTTTACCATCCCGGGCGCCTGGATGCTGGGCTATGCCGACCAGATCAGCTGGCTCGACATGTTTATCGTGGCGCTCGCCGGCACCATCCTGGGCCTGCTGGCCACCGCGCTCATCCACCGTCACTTTATCGTGGACGCCGCGCTGGAGTTCCCCACCGGCAACGCCGCAGCTCAGACCCTACGCGCCACCGAGGCCGGCGGCAAGACCGGTAAGCAGCTCTTTGGCTCCATGGCCATCGCAGGCATCTACAGCGTGCTGCGCGACGCCCTGGGCGTGGTGCCCAGCATGCTGTGCACGCTCAACATCCCCGGCGTGACCTTTGCCATCTACAACTCGCCCATGCTGCTGTCCATCGGCTTCCTCGTGGGCTTCGCCCCGGTCGCTTTCTGGTTTGCCGGCGCCCTGTTGGGCAACTTTGGCATCATCGTGGGCGGCACCGCTGCCGGTCTGTTCGACGTTATGACTGCGCAAGGCATCGTCAAGTCCCTGGGCATGGGCCTCATGATGGGCTTTGGCGTCGCCGTCGTCCTCAAGGACATCCTGCCGCAGGTCGCCGGTATCGTCCGCGGTCTTGCCGCCGACAGCTCCACCGACACCGACGAGCAGTCGCTCATCTCGGGCTCCCTTAAACTCGACGCCGGCATCATCGGCCTGGGCGCTGCCGCCATCGCCGTGATCGTCGCCATCGCGCTCGACCTTGGTCCCGTCCCGGCCGTCATCGTGACGCTGTTCACCTTTGTCACCACCATCATGAGCGCACAGAGCTGCGGCCAGACGGGCATCGACCCCATGGAGATCTTTGGCCTCATCGTTATGCTCATCGTGGCTGCCTTCGCGCAGCTCGCGCAGGTTAAACTGTTCTTTATCGCCGGCATCGTGGCCGTAGCGTGCGGCCTTGCGGGCGACGTCATGAACGACTTTAAGGCCGGCGCCGTGCTGGGCACCAACCCGCGTGCACAGTGGGTCGGCCAGGCCATCGGCGGCATCGTGGGCGCCCTGGTCGCTGCCGCCGTCATGGTCGCGCTCGTAACCGCCTATGGTCCGGACGCCTTTGGACCCGACAAGAGCTTTGTGGCCGCGCAGGCAAGCGTCGTCGCCACCATGGTCTCGGGCATCCCGAGCGTGCCGTGGTTTGCGGGCGGCTTTATCGCCGGCATCGTCATGTACTGGCTCGGCATTCCGGCCATGATGATCGGCCTGGGCGTGTACCTGCCGTTCTACATGTCGCTCACGGCTTTCCTGGGCTCCTGCGTTAAGCTCGCCTACGACAAGTGGGCCGCTCACCGCGACGCCGAGGCCGGTCTTTCGGACGAGGAAAAGGCCGCCAAGGACGCCGCCTTCCAGGAGCAGGGCCTGGTTGTCGCCAGCGGCCTGCTCGGTGGCGAGTCTATTGTCGGCGTTATCCTGGCGTTTGTCTCTGTTGGCTTAAGCCTGCTGGGCTAAGCTGAGCAGCTGCTCGACAGCAACCATATTGCCTACGGCTTGCCCGGCCGGTAGCTTTCACGGCTGCTGACCGGGCTTTTTGATATCGAAACAAAGAAAGGCCGGCGCGCTGCGTTTAACAGCGCGCCGGCCTTATCGGTTAAGCTATCGAAGCGTTCCTGCTATGAACCGAAGTTCGTTGCAGAATCTACGCTCGAAACGCTACATCTGCTTGCGACGACGATCGCTCAGCGTCACACCAGCGGCCACGAGGGTGATACCGCCGATGACGAACACCTCGCCCGCAAGAGCGGAGTCATCGCCAGTCTGGGCGAGCGCGGCCGACGTGGCCTTCTTCTTGGCGACAGGAGCCTTTGCAGCAGCCTGTGCAACCTGAGGCTTGGCCTGCGGCTCAGCCTTGGGATGATACTTGTCGTACTCGGCCTGCGCGGCAGCCAGGGCATCCTTGGCATCGCCAAGCTCAGCCAGCGCGGCGGCATAGGCGTCGTTGGCATCGGACAGCTTGGCATCGGCATCGCTCAGAGCAGCCTTGAGACCAGCGGCGGCATCGACGGCAGCCTTATAGCGAGCGTAGGCAGCGTTCAGCTTGACCAGCTTCTCGTTGCCCGTCGTGCCCGCGGCAAGGGATGCCTTGTGGTCGACAGCCTCAAGATCGGCCTTGAGTGCCTCATCGCTGGCAAGCTCGGCCTTGGCCATGACGATCTCGAAATTCGCATCGACGACGGCTTCGTTGGCGGCCTCGAGCTGCTTCTGGGCATCGGCGACACCGGCGACGGCAGCGTCATAGGCGGCCTTGGCGTCGTCGACCGCCTTCTGGGCGCCGGCAAAGCGCTCGAAGGCCTTGTTCGCGGTAGCCAGCTCACCCTCAGCAGCCTTGGCCTTGGCCTGCGCATCGGACACAGCCTGCGTCTTGGCGGCAACTGCCTGCTTGGCGTCCGAAAGAGCAGTCGCGGCCTGGACATCTGCGGCCTGGGCCTTGTCTACACCAGTCTGGGCGGCATCGTCGGCCTTCTTGGCATCGCCAAGCGAGCCCTGCTTATTCGCAAGGTCCGCCTGGGCGGCATCGCGCTTGGCGGCAAGGTCCTTGACCGAAGCGGTAGCGTTGCCATACGCCTCGTTGGCCTGGTCGGATTTTGCCTTGGCGGCATCGCGGGCGCTGCGAGCCTTCGCCTTGTGAGCAGCGGCCTCGGCTGCCTTCGTCTTGCTGTCAGCAAGCGTGACGTTTGCCTTATCGAGAGCCGCCTGGGCAGTAGCGGCCTCGCCCTTGGCCGCATCGAGGTTCTGCTTGAGGTACTCGATGTCGATTCCGCCGAGTGCGTCCTTCGCGGCGTCGTATGCCATCTTCGCGGCGGCGGTGCCGGACTTAGCCTTCTCGTACTCGCCCTTGGCGGTGTTCATGTTCACATCGGCTGCGGTGAAAGCGTCCTGGGCGGCATCCTGCCCGTTTACAGCTGCGAAGTAAGCTTCCCTAGTAGTTCCAAAGTTCTTCTGCGCCTCGGCGAGCTTTGCCTGAAGCTCCTTGAGCTTCGCCTTCTGCTCCTGCGTGCCGCCTGCGTTGTATGCGGAATCGATGTAGTCGTTCAGGAGCTTCTTGAACTCGGAGACAGTGAAATCAGCCTCACTGTCAAAAGAGCTGTAATCGAAGATTGTTACCTCGGAATCGGTGTTCTTACCGCTACCGGTCGCGATGCCGATAGCCTTCGTGCCGGCATCGATGATGTTGAGATAGTGCCCGCACTCATGGTAGATGCTGCTGTAGTGCTGGTAGATATAGTAGGAATCATATCGATGGTTCCCAAGGTCACTATTCTTCTCGACGTACTTATCGAATGCCTCTTTTTCCTGAGTGTAGAGACCGGTATAGGGCCAGCCGAGGGTATCCTCGGTCTCGCCGCCGGTATATGCGCCGCCTCCGCCAGCAAGGTTTTCACCGTTGTCGAAGTAGCAGTTCGAGTGTCCCCAGATGTTCGATGAATATGATGTATTAAGGGCGGCTGCCGCAGTCATACGGAGGCTGACGCTGAGCGCCGACTGACCGTTCGCCTTGCGGAGGTTGTTCTGGGTGTCGAGATATGTCAGGGCGTTGCGCATCTGCTCCAAGGAGAGCGGATTGGTGTCGCGAGACATATCCTGATCGACGTACTGGTCATACCAGTCGGCCTTGTCCTCAGCACCGGTCAGCATCGATACGGCATCCTGGGCGTTCTTTTTCTGTGTGGCGGTGAAATCGCTGCTGTTGCTGATGTAGGCCATAAAGCCGAGCATGCCCTTATTGATGACTTCCTGGTCAACGGTCATGTTGGACTTTAGGTCTGCAATCTGCTGCTCAAGAGCCTCAACCTGGGCATTAGCAGCGTCATAAGCCTTTTCCGCGGCGTTCGAAGCGGCGCAGGCCGCCTCCCACTCGCTGCGCTTCTGCTGACGGACCTCGACGAGTCGGTCGTACTCCGCCTTCTTGTCGGCTTCGGTCTGCTGGGCCTGCTCGCATGCCGACTTCGCGGCGTCGCGCTTGCTGACGGCGGCGTTGTACTCCTTGCTTACCGCATCATATGCAGACTGGGCAGATGCCACGGCGGCGTTGGCGGCGTTGGCCTTCTCCTGCGCGGCGGTGACGGTAGTCTGCGCAGCCTGCAGGTTCGCCTGTGCGGTGGCGTCTGCAGTCGTCGCGGCATCGAGCGCGGCCCGCGTGGTCGCGAGCTCGCTGGCGGCAGTGTTCTTGGCAGCCTCGAGCGCGCTCAGGTCGACGCCCGTGCCCGAGACGGCGGCATCGAGTGCGGCCTGCGCCTGGTTGAGCTTCTGCTGGGCGTTATCGCGCGCGGTGGTTGCGGCTGCGAGGGCAGCGGCAGTCTCCTGCTTCTTGGCCTGGGCAGTCGTCAAAGCTGCCTCGGTATTCTGCTTTTCCTGCTGGGCACTGGCCTCGGCTGCCTTGGCCTGGTCCAGATTAGCCTGCGCGGTAGCAACGGCCTTGTTGGCAGCGTCGAGCTTGGCCTGCGCGTCCTCGACGGCCTTCTTGGCGGCCTCGTACTCGTCCATACCCATGGCCTCGAGCTTGGCCTGTGCATCGTCGAGAGCCTTCTTGGCCTCGTCCTGCTTTGCCTTGGCGTCCTTGAGCGCCTGGGTCTTATCCTCGACACTCTTGTTGGCTTGATCGAGCTGATCGTTCAGGTCGCCCAGCTTCTTCTGCTGCTGCTCGGTCTTTTCGACGGCGGCTTTGAGCTCGTCAATCTTCTCCTGGAGCGCGGCGACTTCTGCTGCGTTCTGCTCGATTTCGTTGTCGCTCACAGCCTGCGAGGCCTGATTCTTTTGCTGCTGGGCCTGCTTTTGAGACTGACCCGCGGCGTCGGCCTTCTTCTGAGCCGCATCGTAGGCGGCCTGAGCGTCCTTGAGCTGCTTTGCCGATTCCTCGGCCAGCTGGGCAGCCGTCTTTGCGACCGCTTGGTTACCGGCGACAACGCTGTTCTCTACAGAACTACCCCCCCCCTGAACAGAATCGCCGTTATCGGTTGACGGTGCGGCGATTGCCGCCAGCGGCGACATGAGCGGCTGAGCAATGAGGCCCGCCGTCAAAATGGTTGCGACGGCGCGGTTAGCAACGCCCTTGACGTTGACGGCCTTAGCCCGAGGCTCAAAGTGTTGTGGACTGTAGTTTGCCATGGCTTTCTCCCTTTGACACGGATGTATCCATACGTATCAAACGGTAGCTGTCGATTTTTGAATTCTGTTGCGCAACATTGGCGACCAGCGTATTTTTTGAAATTCACGCTCTCGTGCTTCACAGTTTCGTCACATTTGAAGGAGCTGGTGCATCATATTCTCGCGGGATGGAATTGAGCCTGTGATTTGCATTTGCTCCCGCGTCATCCGCCCTATCGGATTCCTCATCCAACAGACACCCCGCCCGCCACGGTGTAGAGTTAGGACAACGGGCGCGTTGCGCGGACCGCGCTGGAACGAGGTGGACATGGAACTCGACAAACAACAGATCAAGCGACTACGCGAACGCCATCACCGGCGCCACGGCATCCGCCCCGCCCATAGCGAGGCCATGGAGAACGCCACCCGCTTCCTCAAGCGCGCATTCAACATTCGCGAGGGTCGCGCGCCCTACCACGTGATCCGCAAGCGTTTTGTAAACGGGGCGCGTCTGACTGGCTCCCACCTATGCATCCTCATCATCGCCATGTTAATCGCAAGTATTGGCCTCGATATCGACTCGGACATCGCCATCGTGGGCGCCATGCTCATCTGCCCGCTCATGGGTTCGGTTCTTGCCATGGCATATGGCATCGCCACGCTCGACCGTGAGATTACCGTCGAAGCCATCGCCAGCCTTGCGCTGCAGATGGCCTTTTGCCTGGTCACGTCCACGCTGTACTTTAAGCTCTCGCCCCTTGGCACCACCACGGCCGCCATCATCGACAATTCGACGCCGACTGTGTGGGACCTTGCCGTCGCGCTCGCGGGCGGCTTTGCGGGCGGGCTGGGCAACTCGCGCGATCAGGAACCCGCCACGCTCATCGCCGGCGTGGCCGTGGCGACCGCGCTCATGCCGCCCCTGTGCGCGGCTGGCTACGGCATCGCCATCGCAAGCGGGTCACTGTTTCTCTCGGCGCTTTATGAGTTTGGCATCAACGTGGTCTTTATCGCACTGGCCGCCGAAGCCGTGCTGCTTCTTTTGCGTGTGCCGCTCAAGCGCGACCTCAACGGCGACGGCATTGTGACCGCCGAAGAAGACGCCGAGGTCGACGAGCTGTCGCGCAAGGTGCGCCGCCGCATCATTGTGGGCACGGCGATCTTTGCCATCCCCTGCATCGTTATGACCGCGGGTTCCATTGGTTCGGCGCAGGCCGGCGTGCAGGACGGCTACGGCGTCACCGAAACCACGCGCGAACTTGCCGCGGTGCTACCGGGCTTTAAGGATTACACCGTCGCCGTCGAGACCTCGGCTACCGAAGGGGACGAGGAAGGCATTGTAGAGCGCGAAATCGTCGCCCATGTAACGACAAGCGAGGCGCTCGGAGCACACGACCGTCACGTCGCCCGTAAGCTCATCGACCTCAATGTGCCCGATCTCGACCGCGTGGAATTTGATGTGAAGTGATGCCGGCGCGGGATGAATGCTCGCACGGACGCAAGTTACGACGAGGCGCAGACGCGATACGGACACGAGCAAATTGCGGCGTGCAGTTCACACCCGAGCCCCGCTCGCTGTTTTATTGCCGTGAATCAGACGTCCGCATCGACATCGCCAGACTCCACCGTAAACGCCGGATCGGTGCTCACAAGATAAAATCGGGTCACCTTAGTATTTCTAATTAGGTAAATCTGCCCCTGATTGCGTCGGCGCGATATATACGCAACGTGAACCGTGCCGAATTCTTCGCCGTTTTCCTTCTTTAATACCAGGATATTGGGATCATCCGTACGCTTAAACTGCCCGTCTGTGCAGATTCCGTCTTTGTCGACCAGCTGCCATCGACAGTTGTCCTCCTCAAGAAAGGCCAGGGTTTCCCGACTCGTCTTGTCGTCCCGATAGTAACCGTCAATGGCAAACCCTTCGGAAGCGCATTCCTGCATATAGGACGTTTCTCGGCTTATAGCAAACAGCCCCGTAGCGCCCAGGAGCACAGCCAGGCAGACCACTGCAAGGGCTATCGAAATAGCACGGCGACCCATGCTAGCCCAACCGATAGTTGTTTAACGGAGCACGAAACATACCTGGAACCTCCGATATCAGGGGGAACGTCGCCAGCAGGCTGTCGACAACTATATGTTTCTAACATCAAACCATATGGCTGCCACTCGCGGAGGGGGCATCGGCGAACGGCGTGTTTTCATACTCCATTGGTCAAACCTAAGCGCGGCCCTACAGCTCGTACTTGTACACGCGGTAGATGTACTTTTCGGCTTCCATCTCGTAGGTGGTGATGGGCAGACCGTAGCGATCATCTCGTCGTTTGGCAGATAGGTCACGCTGTGCTGGCCCGCGTTGAGCGAAAAATCGCCTTGGGCCTGCAGTAACTTGTCCTCAAAGCCCGAACCGGCCCAAAAATCGGGCAAGCCCACGGAAGGCTGTAGCAAGGTCATTTACGCAACATGTGTCCAGCAAAAACGGGTGGTAACCGGTACGGCTATCACCCGTTTGCCTCACATCCAGCCCAAAGCAGGCCAGTTACTTCTTAATGCCACGTCCCAGACGCTCGGCGACTGATGCCACGGCCTCCTCGCTGGCCGGTCCGCAGCTCACGCAGCCATCGTGGGCACGCATCTGGCCGGTGACCTCGTCCATCGCGAGCGGCGCCACCTTCTCAAGCTTAAAGCCCTTGCCGGCGCGCATGTTTTCCTTGGCCACGCTAATCATGAGCTTAATGCGGTTGAGCTGGTTGACCTCGGACGCGCCGGGGTCATAGTCCACCGCAACGATGTTGCTCTCGGGATGTTGACGGCGCAGCTCCTTGATCACGGCCTTGCCCACCACGTGATTGGGTAGGCACGCAAAGGGCTGCGTACAGATGATGTTGGGCGCACCGTGGTCAATCAGATCGAGCATCTCGGCCGTGAGCAGCCAGCCCTCGCCCATGTTGTTGCACACCGAAAGCACCGTACGGGCCTTGTCCGCCATGGCGCCGATGCGCTCGGGCGCCTCAAAGCGGCGGGACTTTTCGAGCATCTCCTCCACCGGCGTACGCATCCAGTCCACGAGCTTGATGAGCGCCTGCATGCCCGCGCGCGTAGTGGCAGAGCTTCCCAGCTCGTCCTTCTGTAGCTCGGCGTTGCTCATGGAGTACAGGAAGAAGTCGAGCAGACCCGGCACCACGGCCTCGCAGCCCTCGCGCTCGATCACGTCGACCACGTGGTTGTTGGCCGTAGGATGGAACTTGACCAGAATCTCGCCGACCACGCCCACGCGCGGCTTGGTACCCTCGCCCACGAGCGGCATGGTGTCGAACGCGCGGATGGCCTCGCGGCACAGCTTGGTGTAGTTATGCCTGTTGAACTTAGGCGCCAGCTTGCGGGCGCGCGCCATGTACTCCTCGTAGAGCGCGTTGGCGGCACCGGGCGTTGCCTCGTACGGGCGGCAGCGGTAGAGCATCTGCATCATCACGTCGCCAAAGAGCACCGCGTAGACTGCCTGCTTGAGCAGCGCCGGCGTAATCTTAAAGCCGGGGTTGTCCTCGCCGAGCGCCACGGCCGAAAGCGAGATCACCGGGATCTCAGGATGGCCGCTCTCGCGCAGGGCCTTGCGGATGAGTGCGATGTAGTTGGTGGCACGGCAGCCGCCGCCGGTCTGGCTGATAACCACGGCCGTCTTGGACAGGTCGTACCGACCGCTCTCGATGGCCTCCATAATCTGGCCGGTCACCAAAATGGACGGATAGCAAATGTCATTGTTCACGTAGCGCAGGCCGGCCTCGACGGCGTCGTGATCGGTCGAGGGCAGCAGCTCCAAGTTGTAGCCAGCACCACGGAACACCTCTTTGACCAGGTCAAAGTGGATCGGCGCCATCTGCGGGCACAGGATGGTGTAGCCCTCGTCGCGCATCTGCTCGGTGAAGGGCACCTTGGGCCACGCGGTCGATGCGCTCTCACGCTGCGCCTCAAACGTGTACTTGCGGCTCGCGAACGCGGGGGCATCCTTGGAGGGCGCCACCGGCGCGGCATCGCCCTGCTCGTAGGCCTCGCCCGCGGCCGTGGCCTCGGCCAAGCGTTCGGCCTCCTGGTCCTTAAGCGCGGCCATGAGCGAGCGGATGCGAATGCGCGCGGCACCCAGGTTGGATACCTCGTCGATCTTGAGCACGGTGTAGATCTTGCCGCTGGCTTCCAGAATCTCCTGCACCTGGTCGGTGGTCAGAGCGTCCAGACCGCAGCCGAAAGAGTTGAGCTGGATCAGGTCCAGGTCGTTGCGCATCGTCACAAAACGGGCGACGGCGTACAGGCGGCTGTGGTACATCCACTGGTCGACGACGCGAATCGGACGCTCGGGCTTTACCAGATGCGCAAGCGAATCCTCGGTAAAGACCGCAAAGCCAAAGCTCGAGATAAGCTCGGGCAGGGCGTGGTTGATCTCGGGGTCGTTATGGTAGGGACGACCGGCGAGCACGATGCCGTGACCACCGTGGCCCTCGACCCACTTAAGGGCCTCCTCGCCCATGGTCTGGATGTCCTCGTGGAAACGCGCGTCGGCCTCAAAGGCAGCGTTGACGGCGGCATCGACCTCGGAGCGCGTGATCTTGGGTCCACGCACGCGACCGCGACCGGCTTGCGCATCGGCCACACGGTCGACGGCGAGCACCTGGTACAGACGACGCTTGAGCTCGGTCTTGTCGTGATAGGGCACAAACGGGTACAGGAACTCGATGTTCTGCTCGCGAATCTCGTCGATGTTGAGCGCCAGCGCCGTGGGGTAGCTCATGACGATGGGGCAGTTGTAACAGTTGCCGGCGGTCGGATCCTCCTTGCGCTCCCAGCGCACGCACGGCATCCAAATGAAGTCGACATCGCGGTCGATGAGGTTCATCACATGGCCGTGGCTCATCTTTGCCGGGTAGCACACGCTCTCGGACGGCATGGACTCGATGCCCGCCTGGTAGGTCTTCTTGCTCGACTGGTCGGACAGCTGCACGCTAAAGCCCAGGCGCGTAAAGAACGCGTGCCAGAAGGGATAGTTCTCGTACATGTTGAGTGCGCGCGGGATGCCGACGGTGCCGCGCGGGGCCTCGTCGGGACTCAGCACCTCGCGGTTAAAGAGCAGCTCGTTTTTCTTTTTGAAGAGGTTGGGGGCCTCGGTCTTTTGCTTTTTGTGGCCGGCACCCTTCTCGCAGCGGTTACCGGTAATGAAGCGCCTACCGCCGCCAAAATCGTTGACGGTGAGCTGGCAGTTGTTGGAGCAGCGACCGCAGCGGACGTGCTTTTGCGTCACGGTAAGGTGCGCGATGTCCTCGGCCGAAAGGATGGTCGAGGTGCCGTCGGCGCCGGCGCGATCGCGGGCGAGCAAGGCCGCACCATAGGCGCCCATGCAGCCGGCGATGTCGGGACGCACGGCGTGAACGCCAGTGAGCTGCTCAAACGCACGCAGCGTGGCATCGGACATAAAGGTGCCGCCCTGGACGATCACCTGGCTGCCGATCTCCTTGGGGTCGCGCAGCTTAATGACTTTGAACAGGGCATTCTTGATGACGGAATAGGACAGGCCGGCCGCGATGTCGCCCACCGTGGCGCCTTCCTTTTGCGCCTGCTTGACGCGCGAGTTCATAAAGACCGTGCAGCGACTGCCCAGGTCGACCGGGGCCTTGGCATGGATGGCGGCATCGGCGAACGCGCGCACGTCCATGTTCATAGAGACGGCGAAGCTCTCGATAAAGCTACCGCAACCCGACGAGCAGGCCTCGTTGAGCATGATGTGCTCGATAACGCCGTCCTTGACGCGCAGGCACTTCATGTCCTGGCCGCCAATGTCCAGAATGAACTCGACACCGGGCAGGAATGCCTTGGCGCCGCGCAGGTGCGCAACGGTCTCGATCTCGCCGGAATCGGCCTTGAGGGCCTCGATGAGCAGCGCCTCGCCGTAGCCCGTGGTAGTCACGTGGCCGATGGTGCAGCCGGCGGGAATGTGGTTGTAGAAATCGGCCATGATGACCTTGGCCGTGCCCAGGATGTCGCCGTTGTTGTTGCCGTACCAGGTGTGCAGCAGCTGACCGTCCTCACCCACGAGCGCGGCTTTCATGGTGGTGGAGCCGGCGTCGATACCGATGAACACGCGGCCGGCGTAGCCTTCGAGCTTGCCCTTGGGGACGACTTCCTGGTCGTGGCGGGTTTTGAACTCGGCAAAGTCCTCGTCGGTGGCAAAGAGCGGATCCAGGCGCTCGACCTCGGCACCCTGCGTGTCACCCAGGGCATCGATGGCCTCGATGAGCTGCGGGAACGTGCTGAGCTTGTTGGACTCGTGCGCCATGGCGGCGCCGCTCGCCACAAACAGGTGGGCGTTTTGGGGCACGATACGGTGCTCCTCGTCCAGGTTGAGCGTGAGGTAGAAGCGGTGGCGCAGCTCGGAGAGGTACTGCAGTGGGCCGCCCAGGAAGGCGACGTTGCCGCGGATGGGACGGCCGCATGCCAGGCCCGAGATGGTCTGGGTCACGACGGCCTGGAAGATGGAAGCGGCCACGTCCTCGGGGCGGGCACCCTCGTTGAGCAGCGGCTGGACGTCGGTCTTGGCAAAGACGCCGCAGCGGCTGGCGATGGGATAGATGGTGGTGGCGTTGGCCGCGAGCTCGTTAAGGCCGCTCGCGTCGGTGTGCAGCAGGGTGGCCATCTGATCGATGAACGCGCCCGTACCGCCGGCGCAGGTGCCGTTCATGCGCTGCTCGATGCCGTTATCGAAGTAGATGATCTTGGCGTCCTCGCCACCCAGCTCGATGGCAACATCGGTGGCCGGGATAAGGGTCTCGACGGCGCGTTTGCTGGCGATGACCTCCTGGACAAACTCCAGGTCGAGCCACTGGGACAGCAGCAGGCCGCCCGAGCCGGTAATGGCGCAGGTCATCTGGGCCGTCGGCAGCACGGTCGCAGCGCCCTCGAACAGGTCGCGGGCGCAGGCGCGAACGTCGGTGTGGTGGCGCTGGTACTTAGCGTAGACGATCTGGTTATCGTCGTTGAGTACGGCAAGTTTGACGGTGGTGGAGCCCACGTCGATGCCCAGGTGCAGGTTGCCGCGGGCGTTCTCGGGGTTGAAGATCGCGCCTTCGGGGGCGTGGGCGGCGGTGGTGACTGCGGGCTCGGCGGTGGCGGGCTCGCTAGCGACGGACGTCTCCCCTGTCGCGTTCTTGGCATCGGCAACTGCCTCGGCAACTTTCTCGGCAGCTGCGGTCGCGGCCTTCTGCGCAGCATCCACCACGGCGGGTGCAGCCTCACGCGCGGCAGCGACCATACGGTCCTTAATGCCCTCGACGAGTTTGCTCATTGTCTCTCCTCTTAGTTGTTGGACTCGACGGTTGCGGCGGTGTCGGCCGCGTCCTCGAGCTGCAAGTTCAATAGCTTCATGCCGTATTCTGGCACGTTGATATCGATGGGTTGTCCATACAGGTCACCAGGGCGCACAAAAGCGAGCACCGTCATAATGCGCGCCATGGCCTCGGGCGATTCGGTGAGCCCGCGCTCAAACCAGCGCTGAATCATGCCGACCTCGGCACTCACGACATAGGTGACGTAGTAGTCAAAGAACGTGCCCAGCGCCAGGCCCAAAATGCCCGTCTGCGCACGCGGCACCACAGCCTCACGCGCGGTGTCGATGATCCTTTTAATGAAGGCCTGGTCGCCGCCCGGACCCAGCAGCGCACCGATTAAGTCGCGGTTGGCCGCAAGATAACGCAGCAGCTCAACCGAACCGGGCGCCGGCTCGAGCTCATCGATGTTGTGATAGAGATCGGGCAGCTGAGCTGCAGTGATGAGCTCAATGTGCTCACGGATCTCGGCCAGCAGGCCGTCCTCGATTTGATTGATAAAGTCGGGAATATCGCGGTAGTGCGAATAGAACGTGCGGCGCGTAAGGCCGGCACGCTCGGTGAGTGACGCGACATTAATGCGCGAAAGGTCGCCGCTTTCGGCAAGCTCGCTGGCAAGTGCCTGGCGAAGGGCACGCTGCGAGCGAAGGGACCGGCGATCGCATTTCTCGAGCTGGGACAAGCGTCCTCCTTGTTACTCAGCCTGTGCGCTATTGCACAGTGCGAGTATTATTGCACACCGTGTGCATCAACACGTAAAGGCAATATTTGGGATGTGACGAAGGGGCAGCCTCTTTGTCACATCCAGCGACCGCCTAGGTTGTGCCGGTTGTGCCAGGCTTTTAGAGCGGCATTACCGATTGTCCAAAATGTCATTCGTGGGTAGAATAGTGTCGACGGCAGCCCAAGTTCTGGAAAGCTGGGCAGCGCCGTTGCTTGGATTAAGGGGTCAACGCCTTAGCGGCGGCGACCCCTTTTACGTTGCTTCGAACGTTGCTTGAGTGCCTCGGAAAGCCCGACGAGCGCTGTGAAGAACGAGACCAAAGCGGTCAGAAGTCTCACAAAATCAATCAGATCGGTCATGGGCATCACCTCCCATCAGATGGAGGGCGTTGCCCGGCACATGGAACTGCCGTCAACGATACCGATTCTACCAGAGCTTAGTTATATATACGAATATATGTTCGTATTCCAAGCACACAGACCCCTGTGACGAAGGGACTGTCCCTTTGTCACATTATTCGATGACAGTGCGGGAGTTTTGCTTGCGCATGGTGGCGAGCATGTGTTTGGGGACGGCGTGGACCATGCAGCTGCCGATGGTCGCGCTCGCGGCGGCCTTAGCTGCATCGCTTGCGTTTTTGGTCGCGTAGCTGTGGCGGAAACGCTTGAGCATGGCGATGTCGTTGCCGCCGTCGCCGTAGACCGCGACCTCGTTCTCGGCAATGCCGTAGTAGCCCGCCAGCCAGGCCACGCTCTCGCCCTTGTTGCACGCCACGTCCGTGATTTCGAACATCACCGGATCGAACGGCGCGTTGACCACGCGGTCCGAGCGCTCGGCCAAATACGCCTTAAGGTCGCGCTCCAGCTCGGGCGAGGTCACGCGGCAGTTGATCTTGCACACATCGTGGCGCAGGATGTCGCCGATCGACTGGTCGAAATACTGTTCCTCGTGATACCCGCCGCGCGCACGCATGCCGCGCATCACAATACGCTTGATGGGGCTGTCCTTTTTAAAGCCCGCCTGGTGCATCTCGAACGACCCACTCGAGAACATGCCATCGGGTGTGGAGCAATCAAAGCAAATGCCCGGGAATGCCTTGAGCAGCTCCTCGGTGATCTGCGGGTCGATGGTCCAGGTTTTGAGCACCTCGCCATGACTGTCGCGCACGATGGATCCATTGGAGCAGCAGGCGTCAAGCGCCAGGCCCGTAAAGCCATGCTCGCCGATCGGCAGCGTCGAGCGTCCGGTCGCGGGAACCACATGCAGGCCAGCCTCGGTCAGCTCGCGAATGGCACGGCGGATGGTCCCATCCGCCTCATGCAGGGCGTTCAGCAGCGTTCCGTCTAAGTCACTCGCAAACATCTTGATCATGGGCACGCCTCTCCTTCGTCTGCACGATATTGTAGACGAGAACGGGCGTGCCCAAACAATGGCGTCCCGGCGCGGCGAGACAATGCTTCCGCAAATTCACGGTGCCCCAGTGCCTTAAGACATTCGCCATAAGCGACTTTTCAGCCGATAAAATAGTGCCGTCGTCAACGTCAGCACCGCCAACATTCCTGCGAATACACTCGCCGGTGTCCATCGATCATATGCAACCCCGTACGTCAATTGGCCGATAGGTGTTGCGCAGGAAAGGACCATGTAAACGAGTGCCAGCACTTTTCCGCAGAGTTCCTTTGGCGCTGACCGCTGAACGAATGAAACGACTTCAACCGATGTAACGCTTGCCCACGCCATGACCCATGCCGAGCCGGCCGCAAGCGCGACAAACGCAAATTCGTTAGGACCGCTCAGTAGCGTGACAATAATCGGTACGACTCCTAAACAGATCATCGCAACATATCGACATATGCCCTTGAAGGAAAAACGATGCGGCCAAATACCGACCAAACCACTGCCGACAAGACCACCTAAGCCCATAGCCACCTCAATAATCCCAACAAAGGATGACTGCATTCCGAGATGCTTTGCAACAATAACGGGAGCACCAATCGTTAACCCAACTAACGCAAGGTTCAAAATAGCCGCAATCAAAAACACAACGAGCAATGATGAGTTTTGAGACAGATACCGAATCAACTCCCGAAAATCGTTTCGGCGTGTCGTACGCGTCGCGCCGTCTCCCATCGTTTCAGATGGGGCATTTTGCTTGAGTGCGCCCCCGAACAGCAGGGCTGAAATCGTAAACGTCAACGCCGCGGTTTCGCATAGAGTATCGATACCAAAGCACCCATAGACTGCCGTCCCGACTACAGGCCCCAAGATATTGCTCATCATGATTATCTGCGAGACCAACGCAGTGGCACGCTCAACCTTTTCTTGGCCCGTCATGCGCACCGCCTCAATTTGAAGCATCGGTTTCAGCAGCGATTGGATGCCATATTGGACGCAAAGCATTGCTGCCACGACAACCGCAAGAGGCAGCGAACGCTTCATGGGGATAAACAGCAGTGATGCAGCCATCAGAACAATGCCGAGTACCACAAGAACCCCGCGATGTCTTCCCCGATCCGCCAAAATCCCGCCAACCGGAGTCGCGAGCACGCCCGGTATGAACGCTATCGCCGCGACGGCGCCATATAACGTTGAGGAGCCGCTGCAATCGAACAAGTAAAGCGGGCACGCAAAGCACAGTGCCGACAGCATCGAATACGCACACAGCTGTGCAACAAGAAGACCAAATAGCCTGATAGATCGCACTGTTTTTGGCGCCAATGAAACGCTAATTCTTCGCATCCCAGCCATAAGCCTGCCCCCAAATACATACTGTTAGTATGTATTTAATGACTTGAAAAGGGCAGCCGTGGCTACCCTCACAAATCAATTACATACCGTTGGTATCTATATTACCACCCGGCACGGTTCCATACGTCCCAAATCTGGGCCGTTGTCTGGAGCACTTCATTACCCAAATCAAGCCCCACCGCGGCCGCCATCTGCGCCAAACATTGTGCGCGAGCAAGCATTCGCTCCTTGGGCTCGAGCGGACGGAACAATGGCAGCAGCCAAAGATTCGCTAACAACGATACGGCCTCCGCTGCTTCGCGCGGGCATTCGCACGCAATGGAGCCGTCGGCGATGCCCTCCTCGATTACTGGCAAGAGATTGCCATCGGCCGACTCGTCAAACGAACCTTGGTACTGCATCGCCAGCAGCCGCGAGCTTTTTACCGGATCTGCCGCAGGATGCATGCGAGCCCATAGCTCGATTTGCGGAACGACGGACTCGGGCGCATAAAGTCGTTTGAGCTTTTGAGCTCCCGTCATATTGCCAGCACCGAGTGTCGCGCGACGGTGCTCAGCAATCGGAGCCGTTGCCCGATCAAATGCGGCGTTGAAAATCTCCTCTTTGCTCTTAAAGTGATGATAGACAGCACCCTTGGTCATGCCATCGAGGCGGTCGACGATGTCTTGAATGCTCGTCCCCTCATAACCCTGTACGCAGAATAGCTCCAGCGCCGCGTCGAGAATCTTCGCGACAGTCTCCTCGGGATATTTATTACGACCCATAATCCGTCCATCCACAACGCAAGTCTTGTGCCTCATTGCAGCATTTTAACGTTGCGGATGGTAGACGGTCGATTCTACACCGCGGCGGGGCCGTGTTCGCCGGTGCGGATGCGGATGACTTCCTCGACCGGCTCGACCCAAATCTTGCCGTCTCCAACGGCACCGGTGCGGGCGGCGTTGCAGATGATGTCGACAATTCCGTCGACGTGCTCGTCGGCGCAGATGAGGGTGAACTGCACCTTAGGAATCATGTTGACAAGCAACTCGTTGCCGCGCACGTATTCCTTCCAGCCATGCTGCGCGCCGCAGCCCTGCACCTGGTTGATAGTCATGCCACGAACATCGGCAGCAAACAGCGCGTCTTTAAGAACCTCAAGTTTCTCCTGGCGCACGATAGCCGTGATCTTTTTCATAATGAATTCCTCTCAATAATCAACGTATCCCTTTACATGAGACGCGGGTTTCCCAAGTGCCGCAAACTAACCTCAGAAATCAAAAAAGTTCAACTGACTGGTCTTAGCAGGTTTCCCAAGTGCCGCAGATCGGCCTGAAAGAGGAGTGCCGCGTACTTAAGGTACGCAAACGACGATTGAAGGCCGAGGTGCGGTGCTTGGGGAAGCTGCTAATCGAGTCCCGAGAAGGAGGGGTATGCGCTCTCGCCGTGTTGACTCGCATCCATGCCCAGTGCCTCGTCGGCCTCGTCCACACGCAGGCTGCCGTGGAACAGCGCCTTGACCACCGCGGCGATCACCAAATCGAGCACCAGCACAATAGCAAC
Source organism: uncultured bacterium (assembly GCA_905216145.1). Classification (GTDB taxonomy): domain Bacteria; phylum Actinomycetota; class Coriobacteriia; order Coriobacteriales; family Coriobacteriaceae; genus Collinsella. The sequence continues at coordinate 257,345 of CAJMST010000001.1, forward strand.
CGTCACCACAATGCCCAAGATCTGCGAGATGAGCAGTGACACGTCGCCCGTGTAGAACAGACCGCCCTTACCGGTCCACGAGAGCTCCGGCACGCAGAACAGGCCCGTGAGCACGCCGCCCAGGATACCGCCGATACCATGGCAGCCAAACGCATCGAGCGCATCGTCGTAGCCAAACTTGGTCTTGAGATGACTGATGGCCAAGTAGCAGACGGGAGACACAATCAGGCCCATGATTAGCGCCGCCCACGGCTCGACAAAGCCGGCGCCCGGCGTGACCACCACAAGGCCCGCGACCAGACCGGTGCTGGCGCCCACCAGCGTGGGGCGACCAGTGTGCACGCGCTCGACGGCAAGCCACGAGACCATACCCGCCGCGCTGGCCGTCACGGTGTTGAGGATGGCGAGTGCCGCCACGGCGTCGGCCTTGAACTCGCTGCCGCCGTTGAAGCCAAACCAGCCAAACCAAAGCAGGCCGGCTCCCAGCGCCACAAACGGCACGTTATGCGGACGGTAGCTCACCATGCCAAAACCGCGACGACGGCCGAGCATTAAGCAGAGGATCAGGCCGGTAAGACCGGACGAAATGTGTACTACGTCGCCGCCGGCAAAGTCGAGCGCGCCGATGATGTCGCCGATAAAGGAGCCCTCGCCGCCCCAAACCATGTGGGCAAGCGGCGCATAGACCACGAGCAGCCAAATGCCCAGGAAGGCCGCCATGGCACCAAACTTAACGCGGCCGGCCAGGCTGCCCGTGACGATAGCAGCCGTGATCATGGCAAATGCCATCTGGAAGGCGATGTTGATGATCTGAGGGTAGACGGCACCGTCCGCGGCATTACCCTCGGCCGTCTGCAGCACCTGGTTGAGCACCGGCAGGCACAGCAGCTGGTCAAGGCCTCCAATAAATGGGCTGGAACCGTCGCCGCCGTAGGCCAGCGACCAGCCGGCAACAATCCACAGCACACCGACCAGGCCAATGGCGCCAAAGCACATGAGCATGGTGTTGATGACATTTTTGCGCCTGGACAGGCCGCCATAGAAAAACGCCAGACCCGGTGTCATTAAAAACACGAGCATGGTGCAGATGAGCATAAACGTTGTCGATCCCGTATCGTACATTCGTCCCCCTTGGTCGCATGAACGTTGTCGGCGCCCATAATGCGGCCGAGGGACAACTGGTGTAGACCAGATACGGCGTTGTTAAACGCCGCGTTGTCGAATGGAAACGGTGCCGCAATCTTGGAAACGGCGCGGCAACGGGCGCGAAACGAACGGGAAATACGCGAGCAAGGGAGCCGTGAGCGCGTCCGTCCCGACTAGCGCCGAAACAGCTCGTGGGCGCGGTCACGGAGATTAGTTGCTCGAATGACACCTTCGTAGCGATTGATGCGCAGACGCGGGAAGGCATTGAAAAAGCGCAGGTCACGACGACTGAGTGACACGCTCGGTACCGGACGGCTCATGCGCTTACCGGCAAGGCGACGGCTGAGCGACGGACGCGGCATGCTCGGCGCGGCATCGGCCACGCGACGGGCAGCGAGCGCCAGACCGCGAGCACCATCCGAGATAAATGTCGGCATCGAAGCCTTCTCACGCAGGGCGTCAAGCGCGGCGTCACCCAGCTCGGCCAGCCACGCGTTAACGGCACGGCTACGGATATGCGTCTGCGCCACCGAGTCAATCGTCGATTCGGGAATGCGCTCGAGCATTGAGTCCGAGGCATCGGCAAGCGACTCATTAATGCGGTCGGCAAGGTCGGCGCGCACACGCTCCAGCTGATCGGACAGACGCCGCCAGCTCGCCAACGAGCACACCGCGTCGACCATCATCGCGACCGCGACGATAAAGGCGGACAGCCGCACAATCAGCACCGGCAGATGGGCAAGCAGGCCCAACACCGCCGGCTCCACCACGCGGCAAATACACAACGCGCCTAAGCCAAACGCGCAGGCCCAGTACAGACAGATACGTCCGTGCAAGTTAAACGGCAGGTGCGAGTAATCCCAAAAGCGTGCGCCTGTTGTCTTTTCCAACAGCACGCCCACGCTGTACTCAATCACGCTACATACGAGCGCTGCGGCGACAAACTGGGTCGACGCGTCAGGAATTCCGCGCAACAGCAGCCAGCAGGCAATGCCGCCCGCGCCATAGATTGGGCAGCACGGCCCCAGCAAAAAGCCGCTGTTGGCAAATCGTCCGTGATTAAGCATGGCACATACTGTCGACTCCCATGCCCAACCGCAAAACCCGTAAAAGGCAAACGAGAGCACCAGTGCCGAAAGCGGGCAGGTGGCAAGCGTCGCGCCGTCAAACGCCATATCAATCGCGGTTTCCACCGTCTACCCTCTCCTCTTTTCGCTCGATTCGCCACTCACGCCATCGTCCGCCCCGTCCTTACGCGGCAGGCGGCCGGCGACCGTCTCACGCAGCGCGCACCATTTATCTGCCAGGCACACAATCCATGCCTCACGACACGTCGGCGGCACCGGCACCAGCGGAAACATATGGCGCACGATGATATTCCGCTCGCGCGGCGTCAGTTCAAAATCTTCCTCCGCACGCGCCAGGGCAAAAAACGGGTGGCGAAAGCCATGCAGCCGATGGCTTGGGTCGGGATCGTGCCAGTCATAGAGAAAGTAATCGTGCAGCAGGGCTCCGCGCAGCAACGAAGCACGGTCGACCGAAATGCCAGCACGGCCCAAGCGCTCGGCAAAGGACAGGCTCGCCCGCGCTACTGAAGTCACATGTGCATAGACCGTCACGTCGCCATGCTGGATAAACTCGTGCGTCAGGTCCAAGCGGCCCGCCTGGGCCAGCTGGCGGGCGGCATAGTCGACCTCGTGCGCGATTTTCTCGGCACGAACGGTATCGGACATGCTGCCTCCTTCCAGCGACTCACGGCGACAAGCCACGGCCTGTGCACAATCGATAAAAACATCATGGAACATATCAGTATGGCATCGGACAAAACGTTTTGCCCCACCAGTTGGCGAATTACCGCGCCGCCGTCACATATCAAACGCCAAAATGTGCGAGACTGTCTTGTGCAATTGTGCCGGCCGAGGGAGTGCCGGCGCACGATTCGCATGGAGTAACCCACAACGATGCTGCTTACGCAAACGACAACGCCCGAGGACGTCAAGGCTCTCGACCGCGCCGAGCTTCCGCTGCTCTGCGGCGAGATCCGTCAGGCAATCCTCGAAAGCTCCGCCGCCGTCGGCGGGCACGTTGCCCCCAACTTGGGCGTCGTTGAGCTTACGGTTGCGCTTCATCGCGTATTTAACTCCCCCATCGACAAGATTGTCTTTGACGTTTCGCACCAGACCTACGCCCACAAGGCGCTGACCGGGCGCGCGTACACTTATATCGATCCGGAGCGTTATGGTGAGGCTTCTGGCTTTGCCAATCCCGACGAGTCCGAGCACGACCTGTTCGCCATGGGCCATACCTCCACGTCGGTGAGCCTGGGCTGCGGCCTGGCGCACGCTCGTGACCTGGCGGGCGATACGTACAACGTCATCACCATCATTGGCGACGGCTCGCTTTCGGGCGGCCTGGCGTTTGAGGGCTTTAACAATGCCGCCGAACTCGATAGCAACCTGATCATCATCGTCAACGATAACGACCAGTCCATTGCCGAGAACCATGGCGGCCTGTATCGCAATCTGGCCGAGCTGCGAGCCAGCAACGGTACCTGTGAGCGCAACGTTTTCCGCGCGATGGGGCTCGACTACCGCTATCTGGACGCCGGTAACGACGTGTTGGCCCTCGTCGACGCGTTGCAGGAACTGCGCAATATCGATCATCCCATCGTGCTGCACGTCTCCACCGCCAAGGGCAAGGGCTTTGAGCCGGCACAGAGCGACCCCGAGCGCTGGCATCACGTGGGTCCGTTTGACATGGCGACCGGGCGCAAGCTCTGCCCGGGCCATCCGAGCGAGCCGGCGCCGCGCACCTATGCCGACATTACGGGCGAGGCGCTCAGCGCCGCCATCGAGCGCGATCCGCAGGTCGTGGGCATCACGGCCGCCACACCCTACATCATGGGCTTTACGCCCGAGCTTCGCGCTGCCGCCGGCAAGCAGTTCGTTGACGTGGGCATTGCCGAGGAGCATGCCGTCACCTTTGCCACCGCACTCGCCCGCGCCGGTGCCAAGCCAGTCTTTGGCGTGTACGGCACCTTTTTGCAGCGCGCCTACGACGAGTTGTGGCACGACCTGTGCCTCAACGACGTTCCGGCAACGATCCTGGTGTTTGGCGCATCGATCTTTGGCACCACGTCCGAGACGCATCTTTCGTTCTTTGATATCTCCATGTTGGGCGGCCTTCCCAACATGCGCTATTTGGCGCCGGCGTGCATGGAAGAGTACCTGTCCATGCTAAGTTGGTCGCTCGATCACCGCGAGCATCCCGTGGCGATTCGCGTGCCGGGCATTGGCCTGGTGAGCCGCCCGGACCTGGTCCCTGCCGAGAGCGCTGACTACGGCGTGGCCCGCTATAACGTGGTGCATCAGGGCCGCGATGTTGCCGTGCTTGCGCTTGGCGACTTTTTTGAGCTGGGCGAGCGCGTGACGAGGTGCTTGAGCGCCGAATACGGCATCGAGGCTACACTCGTCAACCCCCGCTTTGCGACTGAGCTCGACCGCGAGTTCCTCGACAGCCTTGCCGCCGAGCATCGCGTTGTCGTCACCCTCGAGGACGGTATCTTGGACGGTGGCTGGGGCGAGCGCGTGGCATGTTATCTGGCATGTACGCCGTTGCGCACGCGCACCTTCGGCATCGCCAAGGGCTTCCCCGACCGCTACGACCCCAACGAACTGCTCGCGCAGAACGGCATGACGGTCGAGAACATGGCTGCCGAAGCCGTGAGGCTACTCAACGAGTAAGAAAACCTCCGCAAGGGAAGCACCCTCGCGGAGGTTTTTGTTTTCACAGCTCAATTATCTCAATCTGTAACAGATAGAGACCTTTTGGCCTTCCAGATGTTACAGATTGAGACAAAGCAGCAAGGCAGGCCGCCACATCTGCAAGAACCACCACAAAGGTGCCTGTCCCCTTTTTGGTAGGTAGAATAACCCATAAGGTAAGTATGTTTCTGAGTTATTTCGTGTTGACCCATTTGAGCGGGATAGGGTATAACTCTACTCAACCGCTAGGGATTTTATTGAGAAAGGTGTTCTACCATGAGCAAAAACCTCTCCCAGCAGGTCGTTCTCGACCGCCGCGGCTTCGTTGCCGCCACCTTCGCAACCGTCGCCGGCCTTGGTCTTGCCGGCTGCTCTGACACCAGCGCCGAGGCCGACAAGGGTTCCGCTGCCGGCTCCTCCAAGAGCTCCGAAGATGCCGAGGCTTCCACCACGCTCGATGCCAAGGCATTCGACAAGCTCGTCAACGACGGCCCCAAGGCCGATGACGACGCCATCGCCGCCAGCACCTGGGCCACGGCCGTCAAGGACGCCGGCGTCTTTAAGATCGGTGGCGTTCAGACCTCCACGCTCTTCTCCCTCCTCAACGAGAAAGACGGTCAGACCCGCGGCTTCGACGCCGGCATCGCACAGCTCCTGTCCAACTACATTCTGGGCGAGAACAAGGTCGAGATCACCCAGGTGACCTCGGACACGCGCGAGTCCGTCCTGCAGAACAGCCAGGTCGACGCCGTCTTTGCCACCTACACCATTACCGATGAGCGCAAGAAGCTCGTCTCCTTTGCCGGTCCCTACTACTACACCCAGCAGGCTATCCTGGTGCTCGCCGATAACAACGACATCAAGAGCGTCGACGACCTGGCCGACAAGAACGTCGCCGTCCAGTCCGGCTCCAACGGCCCCGCCATCCTGGAGGAGTTCGCTCCCAAGGCCAGCCAACAGGAGTTCAAGACCGACGAGGAGGCCCGCCAGGCACTCCAGCAGGGCCGCGTTGACGCCTACGTCATCGATAACAACATGCAGCAGAGCGCCCTGGTCCGCGAGCCCGGTAAGTACAAGATCGCCGGCAAGCCCTTCGGCAGCAAGGAGCCCTATGGTATCGGCCTGCCGCTCGATTCCGACGGCGTCGCCTTTGTCAACGACTTCCTTAAGAAGATCGAGGACGACGGCACCTGGACCGAGCTGTGGCAGATCTGCATCGGTGACCGTACGGGCGACACCAATGTTCCCGAACTGCCCGAGATCGGCGCCTAGCCAGCGAGCCTGGTAACGACCGCAACGAAACCATACGGAAACGCATGATGCGCTTTATTGCGGTAAACTGTTTCCTCACTGAGTTGTCGGGGCTTCCGTACACACGGGAGCCCCTAACCTTTTCGGCGGGAGGTCCGCATGAGTCTCTCCGAGCTCTGGTCGCTCTATGGCCAGAACTATATCGACGCACTGCTAGCAACCTGGGGCATGACGCTTGAGTCGTTTGCCATCGCCATGGTGCTGGCCGTCGCCGTCACCGTGATGCGCGTGTCGCCGCTCAAGCCGCTGCGCGTCTTTGGCGACCTGTATGTTCAGGTCTTCCGTAACATCCCCGGCATCGCGCTACTCATCATCGTCGTCTATGCGCTGCCGCCGCTCAAAGTCGTCCTGCCCTACCGCACCTGCGTTATCGTCGCCACGGTCCTTTTGGGCTCGGCCTTTGGCTCCGAGAACTTTATGAGCGGCATCAACACCGTCGGCGTCGGCCAGGTGGAAGCCGCCCGCTCGCTCGGCATGAGCTTCAGCCGCATCCTCGCCAAGATCGTGATTCCGCAGGCGCTGCGCTCGAGCGTATTGCCCATGACCAACCTCTTTATCGCCGTCATGCTCACCACCGCGCTCGGCAGCCAGGTGCCGCTTAAACCGCAGGAGCTCACCGGCGTGGTGAGCTACATCAACACGCGCTCGCTCGGCGGCGTCGCCGCGTTCTTTATCTCTGCGCTCGGCTACCTGGGCACGGCCTTTGTGGTGAGCCACATTGGCAACTACATCGATAAGAAGGTGAGGATTCTCCGATGAGCAAGCACCCCACCTCCGCGCTCACCATGCGCGATGCGCTCTACGAGGCTCCCGGCCCCAAGATGCGCGCCAAGATTTGCATCGGCACCGCCATCTCGCTTGTCGCCGTCGCCGCGCTCGTCGTCCTCGTGCTGCAGCGCTTTTATGTGACCGGTCAGCTTTCAGTCCACTATTGGTATTTCTTTACGCACCTCACCACCTGGAAGTTCCTACTTGCCGGCTTTGAGGGCACCGTTAAAGTCGCACTCACCGCTGGCGCCATCGCGCTGGTACTGGGCCTCGCCCTCATGCTCGGCCGCACGAGCGACATCAAGCCGCTGCAGCTGGTCTGCCGTGTGCTTACCGACTTCTTCCGTGGCGTGCCGAGCCTGCTGTTTATCTACTTCTTCTTTTTGGTGCTGCCCCAGTACAAGATCGCGCTGCCGTCGTTTTGGATGCTCACGCTTCCCGTCGCGCTCGCCGCAGCCGGCGTACTGGCCGAGATTTTCCGCGCCGGCGTCAATGCCGTGCCGCGCGGTCAGGTCGAGGCAGCCCAGGCGCTCGGTCTCTCCAAGGCCAAAATCACCTTTAAAATCGTGCTGCCACAGGCGATTCGCTTTATTATTCCATCGTTGATTTCTCAGCTCGTAGTCGTGGTCAAGGACACCACCGTCGCCTACGTGGTGAGCTACCCCGACCTCATGCAAAACGCCCGCGTGCTCATTACCAACTACGACGCCCTCGTGTCGGTCTACCTGGTTATCGCGGTCATCTACATCCTCATCAACGTCGCGATCAACAAGGCCGCCATCTACGTTTCGCACAAGACCGGCGCGACCATCATCCGCTAACGCTTTACCATTTCGAGTCATAAGGAGCCGAGCACCATGGCACAGAGCACCTCTTCCACCGGCAATCAGCCGCTGATCGAGCTCAGACACGTCGATAAGCACTATGGCGATCTACACGTCCTCAACGACATCAATCTCTCGGTCGACCGCGGCGAGGTCGTCGTTGTGATCGGGCCCTCGGGCTCGGGCAAGTCGACCATGTGCCGCACCATCAACCGCCTGGAAACCATCGACTCGGGCGAGATCCTCATCGAGGGCAAGCCCCTGCCGCAGGAAGGCAAGGATCTTGCCCGCATGCGCGCCGAACTGGGCATGGTGTTTCAGCAGTTCAACCTGTTCGCACATATGACCGTGTTACAGAACGTCATGCTGGGACCGGTCGATGTGCTGGGCGTCTCCAAGGACGAAGCCCGCGAGCGCGCCATGGACCTGCTGAGCCGCGTAGGCGTGGCCGAGCAGGCCGATAAGGTGCCCGCGCAGCTCTCAGGCGGCCAGCAGCAGCGCGTAGCCATCGCCCGCTCGCTTGCCATGCAGCCCAAGGCCATGCTCTTCGACGAGCCCACGAGCGCTCTTGACCCCGAGATGATCAACGAGGTGCTCGAGGTCATGGTCCGTCTGGCACAGCAGGGCATGACGATGATCGTCATCACACACGAGATGAACTTCGCCCGCCGCGTGGCCGACCGCGTCGTGTTTATGGCCGACGGCCAGATCGTGGAAACCGGCACGCCCGACGAGTTCTTCGACCATCCCCAGACCAAGCGCGCCCAGGACTTCCTCAACTCCATCAAGGGCCACTAGCTCAATTGCCATGTTCGCTCGCCATGACCATCCAAACTCGAAAGTTACACCTATGATCGGAACTCGCACCTCATCGTCCTACACCCCGCATGTCGACGTCGCCCCCGCCGACCGTCCGCTCATCCTCGTCGCGCCGCGTTGGGAAGAGGCAAAGCCGTTTTTGAGCGAGACGCTCTCCCCCAACGAGGAGATTGCGAGCGTCTTTGTCGACGCCATTCTTGCCGCCGGTGGCCTGCCGCTGCAGATGTCTATTACCGAAGACGTCGATGTTATCCGTCATTACGTGGAAATCGCTGACGGTATCGCTATTCCCGGCGGCCCGGACGTCAACCCCAAACGCTGGGGCGACGAGCGTCCTTACGACCCCACGCTGTGCTGCGAGATTCGCGACCGTTTTGAGTTTAAGCTGGTTAACGAGGTGCTTCGCGCCAAGAAGCCGCTCTTTACCACCTGCCGAGGCACGCAGCTGCTCAATGTCGCCACCGGCGGCACCCTGTGCATGGACGTGCCGAGCCTGGGTGCGCGCGAGGGCCGCACGCAGTGGCGCCATACCCACGTGCTCAACGATCCCGTGCACCCCGTCGAGGTCGTGCCGGGCTCGCTGCTGGAGCGCGCGGTTGGCGGGCACAGGCTGATCCAGACCAACTCGGCACATCACTGCTGCGTCGACCGTCTGGGTAAAAGCACGCGCTTGGTCGCCAAGGCAACCGACGGCGTTCCCGAGTGCATCGAGGTCGAAGGCCAGCCATTCTGCCTGGGCGTGCAATGGCATCCTGAGTACACGTGGAAGACGCTCGAGACCGACTTTAACCTGTGGAAGTCGTTTGTCGAGGCGGCGGCAAAGGTTAAGCAGGCCCGCTAGCTCGCGAACTGCACAACAGACAAGGGTGCCCCGCCGGCCACATGGTCCGACGGGGCACCCTTTTGCCTATATGCGGCAGGCACACAGCCCAAGGCCCGCGAGCTCTTATTCAGCCGCCTCGCGCAGGGCCGACATCGTAGCCGCATATTGCTGCTGCAGTGCATGCATTCCCTCGCGAGCGCCGTCAACAGCATCGGCGCCGCGCAGCGCTTCGGTCACCACGACCGCTGGCTCGTACAGATTATCGAATCCCAGGTTCTGGCTCACGCCCTTGAGCGTGTGCGCTGCCATAAACGCTTCCTCGGCGTCTCCTGCCGCCATGGCAGCTTCCAACTTGTCCATGCTCTCGTCATCTAAAAACTTGAGGGCAAAGCGGGCAAGCATTTCCCCGCCCATCAGCCGAGCACACGCGTCATCATAATTAGCGCCGATCTTCTCATACGCCTCACGCATGGAAATCATGGATTAAAAACTCCTTTGGTCAAACTAAATCGTAGGAAACGCGACGACATCGGCGGGGCGTGCCAACGTCTCGGCAATTTGGTCTTGCACCTCGAGCAGACAATCGAGCAGCAGCGGGTTAAAGGTACCGCACTTACCGTCCAGAATCATCTTGATCGCTTCCTCGTGCGGGATAGCGTCCTTGTACACGCGCACGCTCGTCAGGGCATCGTACACGTCGGCCACCGAAACCACCTGTGCGGCAATGGGAATTTCGTCGCCCTTAAGGCCATCGGGATAGCCCTTGCCGTCCCAGCGCTCGTGGTGCCAACGCGCAATCTGGTACGCATATTCCATAAGCGCATTGCCGGCGTGATGGCTACCCAGCTCACGCAGCATGTCGGCGCCGATCGTGGTATGCGTCTTCATAATCTCGAACTCCTCGGGCGTAAGGCGTCCGGGCTTGTTGAGAATCGCATCGTCAATCGACATCTTGCCGATATCGTGCAGCGCCGAAGCCAGGGCGATCGTGGAGCGTTCCTCATTGTCGAGGGAGATCGTGCCGCTACGCTGGACCAGACAGCCAAGCAGCAGCTCGGTCAGCTTCTCGATGTTCGTAACGTGCCTGCCGCTCTCGCCGTTGCGAAGCTCCATGACGCCGGCCATGATGTCGATGAGCATGCGACTGTTCTTGACGCGCTCGTTGTACTGCTGGGACAGCAGGTTCGTCAGGCGGCGCTGTTTGGCGTATAGGCGGATGGTGTTGCTCACACGGCGGCGCACGACACGGGAGTCAAACGGGCGGTTGATATAGTCCGAGGCGCCCAGCTCGTACGCGCGCAGAACCATATCATCGGAATCTTCGCTCGAAATCATGATGACAGGCAGATTGTCGATGCCCGATCGGCGCGACAGACCGGCCAGCACCTCAAAGCCGCTTATGCCCGGCATGACAATATCCAGCAGCACGAGCGACAGCTCATCGCCATAGCGGTCGACCATGTCGAGCGCCGCACGACCGTTATCGGCCTCGAGGATGCAATACTCGTCCTTGAGCATCTCGTTGAGAATGGCTCGGTTCATCTCGGAGTCATCGACAATAAGCACCGAAGGTTTTTCGCTTTGGAAGGCCTCGATGGAATCGGCATCGGTCACGACCGTACCGGCTTTTGCCTTAGCGCGGCTCAGTAACTGGACAGCACGGCCAACGCCCTCATCGACCGTCTCGCCATGAATGCGAACGCCACCAACACATGCCGTCAAGCTCACGTACTCATGGCCCGGAATAATCGTGGAATGAACGGCTTCGGATACCTGATGCAGGCGACGGGCGAAGTCATCGGAGGGAATATTGGGCATGACGACCACAAACTTGTCGCAGCCATAGCGCACAAGCTCGTCAGTCGAACGAATTCCGCTGCGTATGGCTGTCGCCACAGCACCGAGTGCAAGGTCGCCGGCATGACGGCCACACGTATCGTTGAAGGCCCTAAAATCATCAAGGTCAATCATCGCAACGCCGGCATTCATGCGGGCGCCACGAAGCTTTTCCTCGTAATATCGGCGATTGCGCACACTCGTCAGCACGTCGGTGTAGACAAGGTCCTCTTCTGCAGCCTCTTGCTCATCGATCGGACGCACCATCAGCAGGACGCGAGGCTCGCCCTCTACCTTCAGGGGGCGCAGGCGGGCGCGGTACTCAACACCATCGTTGAGCAGTTGCTCCGACACCTCATCGGAGTCTGCCAAGGCCTCGAGGCTCGACTGACGCAGACAAGGGCAGCGATCGCCGGCGAGTAAGCAGTTAGGCTCGCTCTTAATCTGATCGGCCGACAGCAAACGCACCACGGGGTAGGTCTTCGCGACGCGGGCGACCTCGGCGGCAGCCTCCTCGCCGGTTAGATTGACCTCGTGATTATTGAGCATATGGGGCCCTTTCGATAGGTTCGCATGGTAGCGGTGGGTTCCAAACGGTACCAGAGTAGCACCTTGTCGATGCAGGTAAGCACGTGAATGCTGTTACATTTTTATGAGTTGGCAGACGGCGCGATTGAAGCCGCAGACGTGAAGTTTTGAGCACGTTTGTTAACACGGCCGAAACGGTTGCGGGTGAAGCCTGTTTTGTTTTTTGCAGCTGCTAGAGCCCCAGGATGCCACGGACAGTCTGGGCAGCCGCTGCCGGGCGATCGCGCAGGCCGTTGTGCGCGCCGGGAACCATTACGAGTGGACAGTCCAAAAGCTCAGCCGCTATCCTCGTTCCCGCCTCGCGAGGCGTACCAATCGAGAGCTCGCCCAAAAGCACGGCGGCCACCGTTTTCGACGCACGAACGCTATCCCAATCGGGAACGCAGGTCATAGTAATCCCGTATTCGTTTGCCATGAAACTGCGGCCGTTGCGCAGGGCATGCTTGGCTTCTGCCTCGGTTAACTTGGGGGCCTCAGGGTCCGAATCGCCGATGGCGCCCAGGAAGGCCCGTAATGCCCGGGAGACCTTTCCCGCGGCGATCATCTCGAGCAAAACCGGGGCCGCGCCCAGGCCGGCGCCCTCATCCGTCACGGCGGGTTCATGCAGGATCGTACGCGAGATTATGGCGGGGTTTGCACGGAGAAGCTCCAGGGCCACCAACGTACCGGCACTGTGCGCGAGCACGTTTGCCGGAACGCCAATATGCTCGATAACAGCCTGCAGGTCGGCGGCCTGGACGGCGAGGTCGTAGCGTCCGTCTGCAGCGTCGCCGCTCTCGCCGCAACCGCGGCGGTCGTAGGCAATGACGCGACAGTCGCGGGCGAGCTCGCAGGCGATGGCGTCAAAAAAGACGCCGTCGACGCACGCACCGTGCACGCACACCAAGGCGGGAGCATCAGGCGATACATCCGGGCCGGCATATTCGCGACAGGCAATCGTGGTGCCCGCGTTCTCGACCGTAAAATCCATGTTGTGCCCCCGTCATCAATGCCCATCCAGCTGCACGTCAGTACGGTTGGATGGACCCGCATTGCCTTACGCCTTGTTAACAGATTAACTGTACCCGACCCGAGGCTTTTCATGGCACGGCATAATGAGCGACGTTAAAAAACGAAACTTGTAAAGCAAGAGCCCGCACCTTGCTTTGGAGCCGATGCTATGCTTAGGCACAATTGTCTTGAGGAGCATATGCCTATGTCTACGTTTTTGAATGCCAGCCCCATCTTTGGGCCCGTTCGCAGCCGTCGCCTTGGTCTCTCGCTCGGCGTCAACATGATGCCGGCCAGCGGCAAAATCTGCACGTTCGACTGCATTTACTGCGAAAACGGCCTCAACGCCGAGCGCCCCTGCCACGAGCCGTACAACACAGCTACCGTGGTACTCGACGCACTCGAGGCAAAGCTGCGCGAGATGGCAGCCGAGGGCGAGCTCCCCGATGTGATCACCTTCGCAGGCAACGGCGAGCCCACCGCCGCACCGGAGTTTCCGCAGGCCATTGCCGGCGCCGTCGCGCTGCGCGACGAGCTTGCCCCAAACTCCAAGATCGCCGTGCTCTCCAACGGCACGCGCGCCGACCGCCCCGAGGTGCACGACGCGCTCATGATGGTCGACGACAACATTCTTAAGCTCGATACCGTCGACCCGGCATTTATCCAGCTGCTCGACCAGCCCGTTGGCCCCTACGACGTCGAGCACCAGATCGAAACGTTCGCAAGCTTTGACGGTCACGTTATTATCCAGACGATCTTTTTGACCGGCGAGTATCAGGGCAAGCCCATCGACAACACCGGCGAGGAGTACGTTGCCCCCTGGCTCGCGGCGCTTGAGCGTATTCGCCCACAAGAAGCGACCATCTACACGGTGGCGCGCGAGACACCGATCGCCGGCCTTGCCAAAGCAGCGCCCGAGGTGCTCGATGCCATTGCCGCACGCGTGCGCGCCCTCGGCATTCCCTGCCAGGTGAGCTACTAGCAAAACCACACAGCAGCCAGTGCCCGCCATCCCACTCCATCAGTTGCGGTGATATAGTTCCTATTTATGCTGTTAAACCGCTTAAATCGGAACTATATCACCGCAACTTTTATGGACGCGTGAGTGGGCTATACTAGCTGCGGATGAAAGGAAGTTAGCCATGTATGACAAAGGATCCGTGCCTGGCCGCAACGACGCTTGCTGGTGCGGCAGCGGCAAGAAATACAAGAAATGCCATAGCGCCTTTGATGAGCGCCTCGAGCGCTTGTGGGAAGAGGGTTGGGAGGTTCTGCCCCGCACGCTCTACAAGACGCCCGCCGATATCGAGGGAATTAAGCGCTCGGCCGCCATCAACGTGGGCGTGCTCGATTATGTGGGCGAGCATATCGCCGCAGGCATGACCACCAACCAGATCGACCAGATGATCTACGACTACACCGTCGAGCACGGCGGCACGCCGGCCGATCTCAACTACGAGGGCTATCCCAAGAGCGTGTGCACCTCGATCAACGACGTCGTCTGCCACGGTATCCCCTGCGATACGGACGTCCTGCACGAGGGCGACATCATCAACGTGGACTGCTCCACGATCTTGGACGGTTACTTTAGTGATTCGAGCCGTATGTTCTGCATCGGCGAGGTCTCGGCCGAGCGCCAGCGCCTGGTCGACGTCACCCGCGCCAGCGTGGAGGCGGGTCTGGCAGCCGTCAAGCCATGGCTGCCACTGTCCGTGATGGCCGAGGCCGTGCAAAAGACGGTCGAGGACGCCGGCTTTAGCGTGGTGCGCGAGTACGGCGGACACGGCATCGGTAAGGAGTTCCACGAGGACCCGTTTGTGGGCTTTACCACCGAGGCACCCGATGTGGACACCATCATGGCTCCGGGCATGGTCTTTACCATCGAGCCCATGGTCAATGCCGGAGCGCCCGACATTAAGATCAGCAAGGGTGACGGCTGGTGCGTGCGCACCAAGGACGGCAGCGATTCGGCCCAGTGCGAGGTACAGCTCGTGGTGACCGAGGACGGCTACGAGCTGCTGAGCTGGTAGCCGTGGATGCGCCGGATGCCGACGGGCACGCTCGTCTTGCATCCGGCGTTTTTATTTGAACGTTTTGCCTGATAAAACCTGCCAAAATAAACCTGTCCCTTTTTGGCGGGTCGAGCGGAGAGGACTGCTTGTGAACATCCTGGTTTTGCTGCCCGTCAACGACCGCCATCGCGCAATTCTTGAGTCGAGCGCTCCGGGCGAGGACTTTATCTACACGAGCTCCGACGCCGCCACGCGCGAGCAGGTCGCCGATGCCGACGTGATCCTGGGCAACATCGACCCTGACATGCTCACGGCATGCGAGCATCTCCAGCTGTTGCAATTGCAGACCGCCGGCTATGACGACTACCTTACCGCCGGCACCGTGCCGGCTGAAGCCAAGCTGTCTTGCTCAATCGGCGCCTACGGTCAGGCCGTGAGCGAGCATATGTTTGCCATGGTGCTGTCTATGATGAAGCGCCTGCCCGGCTACCAGGACCTGCAGCGCGAGCATCGCTGGGAGGACTTGGGCCCGGTCACCTCGCTCAAAAACGCCAACGTGCTGGTGCTGGGCGCGGGCGATATCGGCGGCCACTTTGCCACGCTCTGCCGCAGCATGGGCGCACACGTCCGCGGCATCAAGCGCCATCCGCTCGTCTACCCCATTGTGTTTGAGGACATGGACGGCATGGACGCCCTGTCTGAGCGTCTGGCGGAGGCAGACGTCGTCGCGTCCTTTATGCCGAGCACACCCGAGACCCGCGGCCTGGCGAACGCCGAGTTCTTCGCTGCGATGAAACCGGGCGCGTTCTTTGCCAATGGCGGCCGCGGCGACCTTGTTGTTGCCGACGATCTGGTTGCCGCTCTTGAGTCGGGACATCTCGCCGGCGCCGCGGTCGACGTCACCGACCCCGAGCCGCTGCCTGCGACAAGCCCCCTGTGGGATGCGCCCAACATGCTCATCACGCCGCATATCTCGGGCTGGTTCCACTTGGAGGCTGCGCTCAACAATGTGGTCGACATCGCCGCGGAAAATCTGCGTCATCTGCAGGCCGGCGAGACGCTTCGCTGCTGGATCGAGCATTAAAAATTACGCCGTTTTACAAACGGCGTAATGAGCCGACGCTGCGAGCCCGCCGTTTGGCCAATCTGCCGTTCAATTTCAAAGGCGCGACCAGAAGGTCAGCGCCTTTTCATTTCACGGCACCTTGTCTCAAACGGCGGGCTCTCGCTGGCGTGCGCTCTACCTGCGGCGTTTCGCTGGTGTCGGCTTCATCTGCAAGCCTTAGCAGCTCCGCCTTGCCGTTCGCGTTGCGGCATTTGCCCGGATAAAACCTGCCAAAATTAACATCCCTCTTTGGCAGGTTTTAGAGTTCCACGCTTTCGGCGCCGTTGATGTTCAGGTCGCGCTCGTAGAAGGCGGTGAGAGCGCGGATGGCGTACATCACGTCGCGTACGCCGCCGGTCTCGTAGCTTGAGTGCATGGCCAGCTGCGGCAGGCCCACGTCCACGGCGTGCATGCTCGCCTGCATGTTCGACAGGTTGCCGAGCGTGGAGCCACCCGCCATATCGCTCTTGTTGGCGAAGGCCTGTGTGGGTACGTCGGCGTCATCGCAGATGGCCTGGAACACCGCGCGGCTAAAGGCATCGGTGCAGTAGTGCTGGTTGGCGGCTTCTTTGATGACGATGCCGCCGTTGAGCACAACCTGGTTGCGGGCATCGCACTTCTCGGCGTGGTTGGGGTGCACGGCATGTGCGTTGTCGCAGCTCACGAGCATCGAGGCGGCAAGCGCACGGTGGTACGACTCGTCGTCAAAGCCCAGCGATCCGTTGATGCGGCGCAGCGCGTCGGCCAAGAACGTCGACATGGCGCCCTGCTTGGTCTCGGAGCCAACCTCCTCGTTATCAAAGCAGCAAAAGACCGAAACGTCGTGCGCATTCTCGGCACCCAAAAATGCCTGCAGCGAGGTGTAGGCGCAGGCCAGGTCGTCGAGCTTGGGCGTCGAGATAAACTCATCGGCCCAGCCCCAAATACGCGCATCCTGACGATTGACCAGGAACAGATCGCGGCCCAAAATTTGCTCGGGCTCAACATCCAGCTCGTCGGCGATCAGGGCGTCAAAGTCGCCCTGCTTAAGGTCACCAGCGCTGATGAGCGGGCACAGGTCAACAGCTCGGTTGGGCGCAAAGCCCTCGTTAACGCCACGATTCATATGGATGGCAAGGCTTGGGATAATAGCGACCTCGCGCTCGGTGGCAAGCAGGCGGCTCTCAATACGGTCGCCCTCGCGCACCAACACGCGGCCCGCGAGCGCCAGCGGGCGATCGAACCAGGTGTAGTCGATCATGCCGCCGTAGGCCTCGGTGTTCAGGCGCAGCGTCTCGCCCGCACCGTCGAGCTCGGGCACAGCCTTGACCTTAAACGTCGGCGAATCGCTGTGCGACGCCGTGAGCTGAAAATGATAGTCGCCGGCAACGCCGTCCTCGCCCCAGGTTGCGGCCAGGTCCTCGCCCACCTTAAAGGCAACAACGCTCGAGGTGTTGCGCTGCGTGTAATAACGCCCGCCCGGCTCGATGTCCCACGCCGCGTTCTCGGGCAGGTAGGTAAAGCCCGCCTCGTCGAGCTCGGCCATAATGGTCGCCGCCGTATGGAACATGCTGGGGCACGCCTCGATAAAGTCGATAAGGTCGTTGGCGGCCTCGATATCGTCGGCCGTCACATGCGCGCGCCCGGGCGTTTCCTGATCCGTCATGCTCTCCCCTTTCGCTGGGTTGATGGTCCCCTCCAGCATACCCCCAACTGACCGGCCTGTCCGACAAATCGAATGCCGAACAAAGTCAGACGCTCCAAACAGAAAAGTCGATGCTCTTGCGTTACGAGCAAACGACAATTGAATTGACAAGTTAACCAGTGGTAATTTCTGGTATTTTTGTTAACTGCCTATAACTTTTTGCGACAAACAATATAAGTTATACGGCACTTGCCTGTCATGTGCGACGTACATGACCACTGTCCATCCGGGTGCAAAAGGAAAGGAGAGCAGCACCCAACGACCGATCGATAGAAAAGAGGTTCTATGCACAACGATAACGCTGTGCTGTGCAAGCTCAACACCGTGGGCAGCAATGCCTGCCGAGGCGCACTCATCGCCGCGATGACCGTCTCGATGATGCCTACCAGCGCTTTTGCCGCAGCAGCAACAACGGAGACCGGCTCCGAAGCTACCAACAACGCGCCGATCTCCGCCACAAATGAGGAAACGAAGTCCCTCAGCTCCGAGTATAGCCTGAGTGCCGTCTCTGACGACGCCACGTCCTCCTCTACCAGCTACGATTTGACCAAAATCGCAGATGGCACGTATGAGGGCACGGCCACGGCCAACTCGAATGACCCCGCTGCAGGCGGAAACGAGTGGGACGTCGACAGCTACGAGGTCAAGGTAACCGTACAGGTTGCCTCGCACAAGATCGCCTCCGTTAAGGTCTCCGATGAGACTTACGATGCGCTGACTGGCGAGAGCTGGGACTATCTCGACAAAGCCGAAAACGGCAATGCCCGCAAGCATGTCACTGGTATGGCGGACAAGATCGTCGAGGCGAACGGAACAAGCGTTGATGCCGTCTCCACTGCCACCGTCTCGTCCAACGCCATCAAGGCTGCCGTCGATAATGCCCTGCAGGCTGCCTATGACGAGCAGAATCCGTCGACCCCTGCGACCGACGAGTACACCTACGGCTACGCTGGCCTGACGTGGGCCGAGTATTGAGCGGGTGAAAACGTGCAGGCGGCAGGGTCCTCCGCTTCGTCGAGCGAGCTCGATTCCCGCAACGAGGCCGACAAGGGCGCTTTTGACGTAGTGACCCGTGCAACCTTTAACCACGGCCTGCATCGCGGCAGCTACCAGTGCACCGACGTGATCGAAACTGCCGAGGGCGCAAAAATTTACCCTTCGTATTATCCTGACAGCAAGTCCTTTGTTGATGTCGATGGCAACCACTTTTCTATTAACAGCAAGGCTAAGACCGTGACGGCGGCTGACGGCACGGTGTACACCATGACGGGTCACAAGGTCACAGGACTCAAGTACGTTCCCGTCAAAATCAAGACCAGCGATCTGGAAGCTTTTAAGGCGAGCCACAGCTTTGTCGCCAATGGCGAGACACTCGCCGGCGGCTACGGCGAAAATAACCTCCATGCTTACTCCGGCCTGGTTGCGGCCGTCGACGCCTACACCAACGGCCTTAAGACCGTGACCAACAACAACGGAACCTTCAGCTTCTCGGCCGCCGCCACCGGCACCGACTCGGGCATCAAGGGCCAGGAGCTCAAGACCGCCACGGGTATTCAACCCACGGTTAAGGACGCGAGCGGCTCCTACGGCGAGTTCCTGCGCGTAGACCTCAACGGCGACTATGGTGACCTGGGCGCCAATATGCAAAGCGTCACCTGGACCTATTACGGCAACGACGCGACCTGCACCAACGCCCTTGCCACCTACGGCACCAAGTTCGCGGCCGACAACTGGATGCACAAGTCCATGGGCATTCAGCTGGGCCTCACTAAATCCGAGCGCTGCCAGCTGCCCAAGGGCACCAACGGCACCGGCTACTGGAAGCTTACCGTCCATGCCTTGGGCTACAACGATTACACCTACACCTTCCAGGCGACCGATGACAACATCGTGGGTGCCAAGGAGCCGGTGACCGACGCCACCAAGGCCCAGCTACAGAAGCTCTACGACAAGGCGACGTCCCTCGATAAGTCCAAGTACACCAAGGACTCCTGGACCGCCTCGTCCATCGAGACCGAAACCGCCGAGACCAAGGACCTGCTCGCCAAGAAAAACCTGGGCGAAGCCGAGGCCGCCGAGCAGATCACTCACCTGCAGGGCGCGCTCGACGCGCTCGTGAGCCTGTATCCCCAGGCCGGCGACTACGTACTCATGAACATCCCCTACAGCGACTTCTATGCTGCCGAGCAGAACAACTCAGGTACCGACGTGGTGACGTCCGCCACGAAGCAGAAGACGCGCTCCAGCTTGGCGAGCGGCTCCTACCACGTCAATTCCGACGGTACGGATATCTCGGGCGCCACGTTTGCCGTCAAGGTGGGCGAAGGCGACATCGATTGGTCCAAGTTCACCCGTGTGACCGACGACAGCTCCGTTACGATCACCACCTCGATCAAGGGCAAGGTGTCCACGACAACCTACAAGGGCAAGGACGCCCTGTTTGAGTCTCCGGACTACTCTTACTACGTGCTGCCCGCCGGCGAGGGTCCGACCAATTACAAGGAGCTCACCTCCGATTCCGAGGGCAACCTGCGCTTTGGCGCTGTCGAGGGCAAGGAAGCCACCAAGCTTGAAAACGTCACCCCCGACTTTAAGACCTCCAGCAAGTACGGCGACTACGAGATTGACTTTAAGAACCTGCGCGAGCAGATGGTCGACGCCGACGGCAACCAGGCGACCGTATACGGTGCCGTGGTCAACGCCGCCGATGCGGACGGCACCACCGAGGGCTATGGCATGCGCACCGTCGAGAACATCTGGAAGGGCAAGGAGATTGCCTGGAGCTGCGGCCTGGTCAACGAGTCTCACGGCAGCCCGTTGAGCTCGCAGTACTACAAGTCCATGATGGGCAAGACCATCAAGAGTGTGACGTTCTACACCTCTACGGGCACCTACACCGTTGCCATGGACCAGTACGTCCCCGTCAAGGCTTCCAAGTCCGAGATCAACGTCGAGGCGAGCGCCGAGGCCGACGCAAAGACCGCTGAGGTCAAGGCGACGCTGCCGGCAGACTTCAAGGTCGAGTACAAGCTCGACGACGCCGATGCCACGGTCGACAACGGCACGTTCTCCATCAAGGACCTCAAGCCCGGCAAGCACACCCTCGTGGCGCACGACGCCTTGGGCAAGTACGCTGACGTGACGAGCGAGTTCACCGTCTCCACCGTCAAGACCGTCGCGACCTTCGATGAGGGCACCTCGAAGATCACCGCCGCCAACGAGGGCGACGATGTTAAGAACTTTATCGGCAACATCACCACGGTCAACGTCAACGGCACCGACTACGCCGCCTCCGGTCGCGATTCCGTCAAGATCATTAACGCCGACGGCTCTATCAACCTCGAAGCCGTCGCCGGCGGCCAGCAGGGTGGCAAGCCTAAGGCCGCAGGCCAGCAGCAGGGCACCAAGGTGTTTGCCAACTACGGCACCTACACCATCAAGGTGACCTCCACGGGCTACAACACCCCGCTCGAGTTCACCTTTACCTACAAGGCCGACCGCACCGACCTCGATAAGGCCATCGGCGCAGCCGAGCAGCTCGACCAGAGCGCCTTTACCGCTGTCTCCTGGAACGCCATGAGCGACGCCCTCAGCGCCGCCAAGACCGTCCAGGCCAACGCCGCCGCCACCGACGACGACATCGCCCAGGCCCTGAACGCGCTCAACAGCGCCGTGGCCAACCTCGCCGCCAAGGCGACTGATGAGGCCAAGTCCGCGCTCGCCAGCCAAATCGAGAGCGCCGGCGCTGTCAAGAATGACGGCTACACCGACGCCTCCTGGAACGACTTCCAGACAGCACTCGATGAGGCCAAGCAGGTTGCCGCCTCCGAGGACCCCTCCGCCAGCGAGGTGGCTTCTGCCGTTGACAAGCTGAAGGCCACCCAGGACGCACTTACCAAGAAGGGCACGGAGGGAAAGCCCGCCGGTGGCTCCACCTCTACGACGACCACAACGACGACCACCGATACCAAGAAGGCCAATGCATCCAAGAAGGACGCAAGCGGCCTCCCCGGCACCGGTGATACCCAGATCGCCACGGTCGGCATCTTCGCCGGTATCGGTGCCGCCATCGCGGCCGCCGGCGTCGCCATCCGCCGCCGCATGCAGCACTAGCGCCTAAAACGCGCGCCACGCGCTCGCAACGCAAGCGCCCGCAGCCCCAACCAGGGCTGCGGGCCTTTTCTCATACTCGACCACGGGAGACCACCCACAAATGGACAACTACCAACCCAAGCACTCAAAAGCCAAGGCGCTCGGCCACGGCCTCGCCACGGCAGGCTTCATCGTGCCCTCGATCGCCGTGGGCGCAACCGTGGCCCTCGTGGTGTCCCAGTACACCCCGCTCGTGGCCAAGACGGTCGCCGCCACGCCCGCGCAAGAGGCCGCAGGCGCCGACCTCAAGACCGTCGACACCTCCAACGTCCAGAAGGAGACGGCAACGCCGGCAACCGAATCGCTCGACCCCTCGGCCTATGGTATGGACGCCGTAAACCTCAAGGACGGCACCTATGAAGGCACAGGTACCGGCTTTAGGGGCAGTATCACCGTGCGCGTGACCATCGCGGGCGGCAAGATCGTGGCAATCGACATAGTGTCGTCTGCAGACGACCCAGCCTACTTTGGGCGTGCCCGGGCGATCACCCAGTCGGTGATTAGCGCTCAGTCGACGTCGGTCGACACTATCTCGGGTGCCACGTATTCATCAAAAGGCCTGCTCATGGCCATCAAAAACGCACTGGTCAAGGCATCGGGCGGGCTTGCCGAGGCTGTTGCCCCCGCCCCTGCGGCCGGCGGCTCCTCCAATAAGCCCCACCACACCATCGACCCCTTCACGCCCGCCGGCGGCTACGCAGACGGCGTCTACACCGACTCCGCCTGGGGATACAGCGAGGACACGCCCGTCAGCGTGCGCATGACCATCGCGAACGGCAAGATCGCCAACATAGAACTCGTGAACACGGGCGACACGCCCGAGTATTGGAGCCGCGCCTGGAACGCACTCCCCGGGCTCGTCATGCAAAAGCAAAGCGTCAATGTCGACACTGTGACAGGAGCCACGTATTCGAGCGAGGGCATCCTGGGCGCCATCCAGGGCTGCCTTAAGCAGGCCGCAGCCGGCACAAAGGACCCCGAGCCCGCGCCCGGCCCCGACCCCGCGCCCAACCCGGACCCCTCGCCCGACACGCCAGACGAGGTCCACTACGCCGACGGCGACTTTACAGGCTACGCCCTCTGCAAAAACGAGGAGGACGACGAAGCCTTCAGCCCCTACTACGTCAAGCTCACCGTCACCGTTAAGGACGGCAAGGTTACCGGTATCCACGATATCGAGGGTGTAGGCGGCAAGCCTGACGAGAGCCTCTCCGACGCGCTTGATCCCTTTGACGAGGATAACGAGCCCTACCTCGATAACGCCATCGACGGCCGCACCTTCCGCGGTACCGTCTACACCGGCATCCCCGAGCAGCTGCTCGGGGGCACCGAGGCTGGCAAGATCGACGTGGTGGCGCGCGCCACCTACTCCAGCCGCGCCATCGCCAACGCCTACACCGACGCCCTCGCGCGCTCGGCCGCGGCCTATAAGGACGCGAACGACAGCAAAGGCGACAAGGCAGACGCTTCTGACAAGACAAACGCCCCCGATGAGCCTACGGCCAACCCGACCGCCGTAAGCGGGGTCACCGAGGAGGCTGGCGCCCATGCGTAACCCGTTTGCCCTCCTTGGGCGCCACCTCTGGCGCAACCGCAATTTCTATCTCAAAGTCGTCAACGCCGCGGCCGTCGTCGCCATCGTGGCGGGCTACAGCAGCTGGGCCGCCCAGGCGGCAGAGGCCGACGCCCGCACTCAGGCGGAGGCTGTCCAGGCCGAGCGCTCGCAGACGCGCGGGGCCTATGCCACCGACGGCACCTTCGAGGGCAGCGCCCAGGGCTACGGCGGCACTGTCACCTGCCGCGTGACCATCGAGAACGGATACATCGAGAGCGTCGAGGTCACGGACCACGCCGGCGAGACCCCCGCCTACTTTGCGCAGGCCGAGGGCCTCACGCAGACCATCTGCGATGCCCAGGGAACCAACGTTGACACCGTCTCGGGTGCCACGTTCTCGAGTGCCGGCATCCTAAACGCCGTCAACGCGGCGCTTGAGCAGAGCAATGCGGGAGGTGCGCAGTAATGGCCAGGACTGCATCCGCCAAGGCCCGCGGCGCAAAGCGCCCCGCGGGAACCCTTGAGAGCTTGCGCAACGGCGCAAACGTCATCGCGCACCCCAAGAACAAGATGCAGGAGCGCCTGCGCCGACAGTACCTCCATCGCGGCGTGCGCTGGTGCGTACAGCTCGGCTTTCTCATCTGCTTCCCGGCCGCCTGGAACGCCGCCTTCAACGGCGTCAAGTACATCTTCACGCAGCTCGGGAGCCATGCACCCATCGAGCTCACCGGCTTTTTATCCCTGCTTTTGGCCCTCTTGGCCTTCACCTGCGTGTTCGGCCGTTTCTTCTGCGGCTTTGCCTGCGCCTTCGGTACGCTCGGCGATATCGTCTACGCGCTTGCAACCCCGCTGCGCTGGACACTCCGCCTTGAGGGCAAGGGCGCGCACCGGCTCCCCGCGGGCGTGCAGCACGCGCTCCAGCTCGTCAAGTACGCCGTCCTCGTGGGCATCTGCGCCCTCTGCGTGATGGGTATCTGGCCCCAGGTCTCGGGTGCGAGCCCCTGGGTCGCCTTCGCCGGCATCACTGCGCGCTCGCTCGAGGGCATCGCGTCCACGGCCTTTGCCGCGCTTGGCGCGGTCATGGTTGGGATGGCCCTTGTCGAGCGTTTCTTCTGCCAGTTCCTCTGCCCCTTCGGCGCCATATTCTCGCTGCTGCCGGTGTTGCCGATCTCGCTTTTCAACCGCCGCCGCGAAAGCTGTGCGCGCGGTTGCAACCGCTGCCAGGACAGCTGCCCGGTGCGCATCCACCCCGAGCGCGCCGACCTGCGATCGGGCGAGTGCATCGCCTGCGGGCGCTGCGCCGATGGCTGCCCCATGGCCAACGTGACGCTCGCCCGGCTCGACGGCTTTAAGCGCGATCAAGCAACCGACGATGCCAGCGAACTCGCGCAGGGCAACACCCGCAAGCGCCCGCCCGCAGGGCCCGCCATTCGCGGGACCGAGGTTGCGCTCACGCTCGTCAAGGCTGCCATCCTCGCCGCGCTCTGCTACCTGCTCATGTAGGGCACGCGCACCCGCGGCCCGGCACCCCGTCAACACCGAGTCGTGCAGGCGCAGGCTCATCCGTAACGCCACCAACCAGAAAGCTCACCATGATCCAGACCCCCCACACCATCGACCGCCGCACGTTTATCGCCCTCGCAGGCGGGGCCCTCGTCTCTTGCGCCGGTGCACTTACCGGCTGCTCGGGCACGCAGGGCGACTCGGGCTCTGTAACCGCGTCCAAAGCGGGCTCCGCGGGCTCCGACAGCTCGCCCAAGGTGCAGAGCACGACGCTCTTTGTCTTCGACACTGTCGTGAATATCAGCGCCCAATGCAGCAAAAAGGTCATGGACGAGGTCGCCGACCGCTGCACCTACTTTGAGAACAAGTTCTCGCGCACCGTGGAGGGCTCGGATATCTGGAACATCAACAATGCAGGCGGCAAGCCCGTGGAAGTCGCGCACGAGACCGCCGAGGTCATCGAGGCAGCCATCCGCTACGCCGAGGAGTCCGACGGGCTCTTTGACATCACCATCGGCGCCGTCTCGAGCCTCTGGGATTTTGACAACGAGGTCAAGCCCGCAGATGAGGACATCCAGGCGGCACTGCCCCATGTCGACTATCGCACCATCACGGTCGACGGTACCACCGTCACCCTCTCTGACCCCGAGGCCAAGCTCGACTTGGGTGGTATCGCCAAGGGCTACATCACCGACGACCTCGTGGCGCTCTTTAAGAAGAGCGGCGTCAGAGATGCTTCCATCAGCCTGGGCGGCAACGTCTACGTGATGGGCAAGAGCTTTGACGGCGACGCCTGGAACGTGGGCGTGCAAGACCCCAACGGCGCGCAGGACGACGTGCTCGCCACCGTCAAGACGCGCAACCGCTCCCTTGTGACGAGCGGCCTCTATGAGCGCGGCTTTGAGCAGGACGGCACGTTCTACTACCACATCCTCGACCCCAAAACGGGCTACCCCGCCGCCACCGACCTCAAGAGCGCCTCAATCATGACCAAGAAATCCGTGCTTGGGGACGCCTACTCTACCATCCTGTTTTTGCTCGGCCACGACCGCGCCATGGAGCTCATCGAAAGCGATGAGCGCTTTGAAGGCGGCGTTTTAGTCGATATGGACGATCGCGCCACCAAGAGCGACGGCTCGACGTTCAAGATCTTGCAGGACTAGGAGCCATGATGGTCAAGCGCAAAGGTGCGCGCGATGGGCGCGACAACAAAAGACTCAACCTCATCCTGGTTTTGGCGATAGCGGCCATCGCATGCGTCGGCTTGGTCGCCACGCGTCTGATGGGAGCAAACACGAACGCCGACACGGCCACAGTCGTTATCCGCGATGGAGAGCAAAACGTCTACGAGCTTCCTCTGAGCCAGAACACGACCAAGAGCGTTACGACCGACTTGGGAACCAACCTCATCGAAATCAAAGACGGACGCGTGCACGTCGAGGAAGCAGACTGTCCCAACCAGGACTGCGTGCACCAGGGCTGGATTGACGCTGCCGGGGAGCAAATTGTCTGCCTTCCGCACAAGCTTACCGTCGATATCGTCGACGCGAGCGCCGAGACCACCTACGACGTAGTGGGGCGCTAATCCGTGGAGATGGTCGATATCGAGCACACTCGCCGCCTGGCGCGCGTTTCGCTGTTGTGCGCCTGCGCATTGGTGCTGTCCTATCTGGAGACCATGATTCCGCTGCCCGTCGCGGTGCCCGGCATTAAACTGGGCCTTGCCAACGTGGCCGTAGTCGTCGCGCTCTATTCACTCGATGTTAAAAGCGCCGGTGCCGTTGCGCTCGTCAAGGTCTTTGCATCGGGCTTTTTGTTTGGCTCGCCCATGATGCTCGCCTATAGCCTGGGCGGCACGGCCCTCGCCTTTATCGGCATGGTCGCCCTTGCTGCCGTGCCGGGTGTTGGCTTGGTGCCCGTGAGTATGCTTGCCGCCGTGCTGCACAATGTAGGCCAGCTAGGCGTTGCCGCCATGGCGCTGCAGACCCCGGCAGTCTTTATCAATCTGGGTGTTCTGGGCGTTGCCGCCTGCGTCACCGGTGGCATTACGGGCGCGGTGGCAGAAGGCGCGCTCGCCGGTATTGAGCAAACCGATGACACACGCCCCTCCGTCGATTGCGCTGCACTTGCCGCCAATATCGTGGCAGGAGAGCGCATCGCCTTTGTCGGCGCCAACGGCAGCGGCAAAAGCACCTGTGCACTCGAGCTTGCGGGGCTGCTCAAAGACGTGAACGGGCACGCTATGCGCGCGCAGGGCACCGTAGGCCTTGCTTTTCAGGATCCCGATAACCAGATCGTCGCTCCGATCGTGCGAGATGACATCGCCTTTGGACTCGAAAACCGCGGTGTCCCCCGCGACGAAATGCGTTCAGAAGTCTTGCAGGCACTCAGCGAGCTTGGCATCGTCGAGCTTGAGCGTCGCGATGTCGCCACGCTCTCGGGCGGCCAAAAACAACGCGTGGCGACATCTGGATTGGTTGCGCTCACCCCTTCGCTCATGATTTTTGACGAGACGACCTCCATGCTCGACGAGACCGCCCGCGAGGCCGTCAATGATCTCATCGACCATCTTTGCCAACGCGATGTTGCCGTGATCCAGGTCACGCAGCTGCTCGACGAGGTTGCCCGCGCCGACCGCGTCGCCGTCTTCGAGGCGGGCGCCATCGCATACCTGGGTGCCGTGCAAGATCTTGCCGACCAGCGCGATCTGCTCATTCGATGCGGCCTGGAGGAACTGTGTCGTTAACCTGCTCAAACATAACCGTCCGCCATCCCGAAGCAGACACCTGTACCCTATCTCATGTTTCGCTGGAAATTAGGCCCGGCAGCGTGATCGGTATCGTGGGCGCCTCTGGCTCCGGCAAGTCGACGCTGCTGCGCGTCCTTGCCGGAGCGCTTGCCGTGCAGGCGGGGTCTGTCGTGGCGGACGGCACCGCGCTTGGCACACACCCCACGACGGATGAACTTCGCACACACCGCAAAACCGTGGCACTGGTGCAGCAACGCCCCGAACAGCAGTTTTTTGCCGCCACGGTCTTTGACGAGGTGGCATTTGGCCCTCGCAATCTTGGACTGGACGAAGCCGAGGTCAAGCGACGCGTTGGCGCATCGCTCGCCAGCGTCGGGCTTGA
Source organism: uncultured bacterium (assembly GCA_905216145.1). Taxonomy (GTDB): domain Bacteria; phylum Actinomycetota; class Coriobacteriia; order Coriobacteriales; family Coriobacteriaceae; genus Collinsella. The sequence continues at coordinate 285,356 of CAJMST010000001.1, forward strand.
TCTCGCCGCTATCGGCGATACAAGTCCCTTCGCCCATTCCGGCGGAGAGCAGCGCCGTATCGCCGTTGCCGATATGCTCGCGCTCGAGACACCGTATTTGCTGCTCGACGAGCCAACCGCAGGACTCGACCCCCATGCCCACCAGATGCTACTTGAGTGTTTGACCCAACTCGCACGCCACGGCCGCGGCATTGTTATCGCCACGCACGATCCGCGTGTGCTGAGCATCTGCGACAAGGCCTTTCGACTGCAGGACGGCTTGTTGCTGCCGCAACGTTCAGGGGGCGTCCAAACGGCAGCCGTTGGCGCGGCGGCCACGCATCCCGCGGAAACCGGACATACCCCGTTGGCGTCCAAGGCGGTCTCGTTTGGCATCTTTCGTCCGGGGTCAAGCCTCGTTCACCTGCTGCACCCCGCCACCAAGCTTGTATTTTGTTTGCTCTTTATGATTGCCGGCTTTATCGCCCAGCAGCCCGGCGCCCTTGCCGCCGTCGCGCTCACCGCCCTTGCCTCACTCGTCGCAAGCGACAGCTCGGTGCGCCAGGCGCTTCGTGCCCTCAAGCCATTTCGCTGGCTTATGGGGTTTGTCCTGGTCTTCAACGCACTCTTTACCGCATCGGGTGCTTTGCTGCTACAGGTGGGTCCTTTGCAGATCACCTCGGGGGGCCTGCTCTTTGGCGTGCTCTGCGTGCTACGCTTTGCCCTCATTATGCTGGGGACATCGACACTCATGGCGACCACCTCCCCCACCGCACTCGCCGATGGCGCCGCAGCACTCCTGAGACCCCTCGCCCGCCTGGGCCTGCGCACCGACGATGCCACCATCGCCATCCAGCTCACGCTTCGTTTTGTCCCCGTGCTTATTGAGGAATTCAATCGCATCAAGGCGGCTCAGGAAGCACGGCTGGCGCGTTTTGACAGCCCCTCGCCCCTGCAGCGTGCACGTGCTTTTATCCCCGTCATCACGCCTTTGTTTAGCAGCGCGCTGCGGCGCTCTGACACGCTCGCACTCGCCATGGTCAACCGCGAATACGGAGCGCACCCGGCTGTCAGCAGAACCTGCCTGCGCAGCTATCGCTTTGACCGAGCGGACCTTGCTGTTTTGGCGCTCGGATGCTGCATCGTTGCGATTGCGCTGCTCTAGGGCTCGGCATGCCATGCCACTCGCCGGAATGCGGCGTGTGGCATGGCATGCCGTTTGCGATAATGTCTATAGCATCGCTTTGAGAGGAGTCCTCATGAAGCCACGTAACATTGCCATCGCCTGCGGTGTCGCAGGAGTCGCCGTCGGCCTTGCCGCTGCCACCGGTATCGTTTATCACAAGCAAATCAAGTCCGCTGCGTCGCTCAGACGCTTGACTGACTATGCGGATGGCTATGACCTGTACGCAATCGACATCGCTTACGACTACGACCTTGACCGCATCATCGCCGCTGGCGTGCGCGACGACCAGGCCTACATCGATGCCGTGATGGCACAGGTGCTGCCCGGTGTGCCGACACATGTCCAGGCGCCCCAGTTTGCCTGCAGCGCTTTTGTCGCCGTAGATGCCGAAGGCCGCGTGCGCACCGGTCGCAATTACGACTTCAAGGACGACACCTCGGCGCTGCTGGTGCGCAATCACCCACGCGGCGGCTATGCCTCCATCGGGTTTACCGCCCTTAACAACCTGGGCGATAACACTCCGCTTGACTCCGTCGCCGGACGTGCCGCCGCACTCATGGGCCCGTTTGCCCAGCTCGACGGTGTTAACGAATGCGGCGTGTCCATTGCCGTACTCACCCTGGATTCCAAGCCCTGTGACCAGGACACGCAACGCCCCGTCATCAACACTTCGCTCGCCATCCGCCTTGTGCTCGACCGCGCGGCTACCACGCAGGAGGCCGTAGACCTGCTTTCTGCCCACGACATGCACGCCATGGCAGGACGCGATTACCACTTCTTTATCAACGACACCGCCGGTGACGCGCGCGTAGTAGAGTGGGATCCGCACGATCCGGACCGCGCTTTCAAAGCGACTCCTGTACGCCAGGTTACGAACTTCTATGCCTGCTATGGCGACGAAGTGCTGCCCAACCAAAAGAATGGCGAGCTGGGCCATGGTAAAGAGCGCGCCGTTGCAATCGCCGATGTCCTTGACGCTCATGCCGGTGCCCAAGACGAGGCAGTCACTTGGAAAGCCCTACGCGCTGCGGCGCAAGAGCCCAATCCGGAAGACATCACCAGCAATACGCAATGGTCGGTCGTCTTTGACAACACCGAGCCCGCTGCCGCCATCACGCTGCGCCGTCACTGGGGCGACATCGACGCCTTCGCGCTGTAAGGAGCTGGCACCGTCGTCCTTACGCTCGCCTGACGTTGCTTACATTTCCATACGCTTGAGCTAACACGTTTTACCCCCGTATCAACAGTGTACGGGGGTAAACTTATGCGCATGTTGTAACTTGCCCGGAAGGATTCATCATGCTTAGGATCGGTCTTCTTACCAGTGGCGGCGACTGCCAAGCGCTCAACGCCACCATGCGCGGCATCGTCAAAACGCTTATGACCAATAGCGAAGAGCCTATCGAAATCTATGGTTTTGAGGACGGCTACCAGGGCCTTATCTACAGCAGATTCCGCGTCATGACGCCCGCCGATTTTAGCGGCATCCTCACCCGCGGCGGCACCATTTTGGGCACGAGCCGCACGCCGTTCAAGCGTCTGGACACTCCCGAGGCCGACGGCGTCGAGAAGGTGCCGGCGATGGTCCACACCTATCACAAGCTGCAACTCGACTGCCTGTTTATGCTGGGCGGCAACGGCTCCACCAAGACCGCCAACCGCCTGCGCGAAGAGGGCCTCAACGTTATCGCCCTGCCCAAGACCATCGATAACGACACCTGGGGCACCGAGTTGACGTTTGGCTTTACGAGCGCCATCGACGTCGCCACCAAGTGCATCGATGACATCCACACCACCGCCTCGAGTCACGGCCGCGTGTTCGTCATCGAGATCATGGGCCACAAGGTTGGCTGGATCCCGCTGTACGCCGGCGTCGCGGGTGGCGCGGACGTCATCCTGATTCCCGAGATCCCCTACGACATGGACCAGGTCATCAAGACCATCGAGCATCGCATGGAGACCGGCAGCCGCTTTACCATCGTGGCCGTCGCCGAGGGCGCCATCTCTAAGGAGGACGCAGCGCTGTCCAAGAAGGAGTACAAGAAGAAGCTCGCCGAGCGCACGAGCCCGTCGATCGTCTACGACATCGCCAAGGAGATCGAGGCCAAGACCGGTCGCGAGACCCGCGTTGCCATCCCCGGCCACACGCAGCGCGGCGGCCAGCCCGACGCCCAGGACCGCATCTTTGCGACCCAGTGCGGCGTCGAGGCCGCGCTTGGTTGCCTGCGCGGCGAGTTTGGCTACATGATCGCCCTGCGCGACGGCAAGATGTGCCACATGCCGCTCGAGGAGGTCGCCGGCAAGCTCAAGTATGTCGACCCCCAGAGCGATCTGGTGCGCGAGGCCAAGGCGTTGGGCATCAGCTTCGGCGACGAATAGCCTCGGCCGAAATCCATCCCATCGGGCCCTCCGGCCCCGCCCGACGTATTCCGATTTGGCTCCTCCCTTGACTCCGTCAAAGGTCGCCAATCGAAATCGTCGGGCGGGGCCGGAGGGCCCTGCGTTTACATACTCGCCGAGGCTATTCGTCTTCTTGCTGCGGGTGCCTGGTCTGAAATTCAGTTGCGGTGAAATAGTTCCTGCTTAGCCCTCAAATGGCTGAATCTAGAAACTATTCCACCGCAACTTACTGAGTGGGGGCTCTTGGCTGCTACTTGCACTGACATTTGTCCTGAATTGGCTGGTCGTTAGGGGTTGCTACCGGTAGTTGCGGTAGGGTTGGGGCAGATTCTAACTAGAGATGGTGGTCGCTACCGGTTGTTCTCGGCATACTCGGCTCATTCGATTCGACCATCAAACGAAAGGAACCACCATGGATCTTGCGATGGCGCAGCGGCTCGTTGATCGCCGCAAGGCCGCCGGGCTTTCTCAGGAGGCGCTTGCCGCCCAGCTGGGTGTGAGCCGTCAGGCTGTCAGTAAATGGGAACGCAGCGAGTCCTCACCCGATACCGATAACCTCATTGCGCTCGCCGCGCTGTATGGTGTGTCGCTGGATGAGTTGTTGTATGGGGAAGCGGCTAGTGATGCCGATAGCTCAGAGGACGGCAGCACCGAAACGGTGGATGAGGCTAAAGAGGCCGAAGATTCTGCCGAGCACGCCGATTGCGGCGACAAACCACTTGTCGATATTTCCCTCGCGCGCGGCATCCACGTCATTGATCCCAATAAAGGCGAGGAAGTCCATGTTAGCTGGAACGGCATCCATGTGACCAACGAGCGCAAGGGCGAAGAGGTGCATGTGGGGCCGGACGGCGTGCATGTCGATACGCTTGAGGACGATGGGCATAGCATGCATACCAATGACGACGGCACCGTCACCATCGACGGTGAGACGTTCTCCAGCTGGAAGGAAGCACACGACAAGCTCGACCATCATGGCAAGCATTTCCACACCAAGGTCGGACGTGCATGGAACAAATTCCCCTTCCCCGCGCTCGTCGCCCTCGCCTACCTGGTGCTCGGCATTGCCTACGGCACATGGGGCATGGGGCTCTTGCTCGTCTTTTTGGTTCCCGTCTACTACGCGATTGGTGACTTTATCGATCGACACCATTTGTCAAAGCTCATTGAATGCGTCTATCCAGCAGCCGCCATTGCATGGTTTCTCTATATGTGGCTTTGCCTGGGGCAGCCCCATCCCGCATGGGCCATCCTCATCACGATTCCCGTCATAAAGGCGCTCATGCGCTGGTGCCGCAAACAATGGAAGCACCGCAAGCGAGCCTAAACCATCCCAGCCCGACAGCAGCATCCAACTAGTACTCCCCCGCCCATCCCCCCTAAGTTGCGGTGATATAGTTCCGGTTTTAGCCTTGAGTAATCGAGTTTAGGAACTATTCCACCGCAACTTACGAATGATCGGAGCGGCTACAGCACAAGCGTCGGCGTTCGTTTGATGGTCCGCCACGAAAAGGGGCTATCTACTACGTTTAACTCGATGGGGCCAACCATGACCGCCTTTTTCGAAAATCGACAGGCCTTCTACCTGCACTGATAATTGTTCTCGGGGGAAGCGGGCACTGCGGGGCGCG
>CAJMST010000002.1 GCA_905216145.1 uncultured bacterium
GGCCGCGGCGGCCCGCGCTGCATGAGCATGCCCTTCTGGCGCGAGGACCTCTAAGGTCTTCAAGGACCCGTACAGGTCATAATACATACATCTAGCTGCCATTAGATGTCTCCCATTGGGGCGGTGCGGGTTTTCGCACCGCCCCAATCTTGTATGAGGAACGTCAACACGATTGGATGACTGCTTTTGTAAGGAGCTTGGCCATGGACATCAAGACGATTGGCGTTGAGGAATGGCTCAACGTTTGGGAGAAGAGTGCCACGTGGGACATCGCCCAGTCGACGATCTCGTCGCTCACCATGGGCGAGCTGCGCGCGCTCGATGAACAGGACGGCGCCACGTTCTACGAGCGCCTGGACCGCGAGAAGATGAACTACGGCTGGATCGAGGGCTCGCTGGAGTTTAAGGCTGAGGTTGCCAAGCTGTATCGTCGCGAGGTCAATCCCGATCACATTCTGCAGACCAATGGCTGCACGGGCTCTAATCTCAACGCCATCATGGCTGTGGTCGAGCCCGGCGACCATGTTATCGCCGAGTGGCCTACCTATGCGCCGCTCTATGAGATCCCACGTACGCTCGGCGCCGAGGTCGAGTATTGGGAGCTTCGCGAGGAACTCGGCTGGAAGCCCGATTTCGAACAGCTCAAGCGCCTGGTTCGCCCCACCACCAAGCTCATCTGCATCAACAACGCATCGAACCCCATCGGTACGGTGCTCGATGCCGATATGCTCGGCCAGATTGCCGAGATCGCCCGCTCGGTGGGCGCCTATGTGCTGTGCGACGAGGTGTACCTGCCGCTTGAGAACACCGAGGCCTTTATGTCGATGGCTGACGTGTACGAGAGGGCCATTGTCACCAACTCGTTGTCGAAGACCTATTCGACGCCTGCGGCACGCGTGGGCTGGGTCGTGGCAGACGAAGAGATATCCAACCGAATCCGCACCTATCGCGATTACACCATGATCTGCGGCGGTGTGTTCAACGACGCCCTGGCGACCTATGTGCTTGAGCACAAGGACAAGATCCTCGAGCGCAATCGCAAGATCGTGTTTGGCAACCGCGATATCGCGCAGGCTTGGATCGATACGCAGCATCGCGTTTCCTGGACGGCCCCACAGGGCGTGTCTACCTCGTTTATCCAGCTGGATATTCCCGAGGACGACGAGGAGTTCTGCAAGCGCCTGCTGTCCGAGAGGGGAGTGCTGCTGGTACCCGGCAGCCGCTTTGAGCTTCCCTGTGGCGCACGCCTGGGCTACTGCGCGAGCGAGGACGTTCTGCGCGAGGGCCTGAGGCTTTTGGGCGAGGCGCTGGCGGAGTTTGATCGCTAGGATTCCGATGATCTTCGAGGGCCTTATCTAAATTGGCCGAAGATAATCGAAAACGGACCCGTTCCCCTAGGGGAAGCGGGCCCGTTTTTCTATACCGAGAAGTCAAGTTGTTACAAATGGGGTCGTAAAGCGAGCCGGTATCCGCTGGGCCTTATACTGAGTTTCCGGTGAACGGTATCAAGCGTCTGGTAAACGGTAATTTATTTACCAGAAATGAATAGGACAAACTTTTTTCTGAATAAAAATGAAAATGGTTGAGACGCGGTATGAACCGCTAATTCTATTCATAGCTTTATTGGAAATATGCAATTTGAGGATGGTTTAACAAAGTTTAGTTCCATTTGATTTTAGGATTGAAAACGCGTTTAAGCACGTAAATACGCTTTATTAAGATGAAGTGTGCCATGCGTGAAGTATATGTGTATGCCGTTCACCCCCTATAAAAAACCGTTCGGGGGCAAGGTGGAAGTATGAGCTGATTTTGGATATAAATATGTCGTCAGCAATAACGCCTCACACGGAGGGGCGCTAACGAATCGGCCCTGACAAGGGCCCGAAAGAAAGGTAGGAGGCCATGACGAAAGGTCTGCACGTGCCTTCCGAGATCGGCAAGCTCAGGAAGGTCTGCCTGCACCGTCCCGGCGACGAGCTCCTCAACCTGCCGCCCGACGAGCTCGAGCGACTCCTGTTCGACGACGTCCCGTTCCTGGAGGTCGCGCAGCAGGAGCACGACACCTTCGCCCAGATCCTGAGGGACCAGGGCGTGGAGGTCCTCTATCTCGAGAACCTCGTCGCCGAGGTGTTCGACCAGGTCCCCGGCGCCCGCGCCGAGTTCACCGACCAGTACATCGCCGAGGCCGGCATCCGCGGCCAGCACATGCCGCAGATCGTCCGCGAGAAGCTGGACTCCATCGAGGACAACCTCGAGTTCGTCAAGAAGACCATGGCCGGCATGACCAAGTCCGAGATCGACATGCCCCTCACGGCGTCCACGACCCTCGACTCCCTGGTCAACTCCGAGTCCGAGTCCGACCTGATCATCGACCCGATGCCCAACCTCTACTTCACCCGCGACCCGTTCGCGGTCGTCGGCGAGGGCGTCAACCTCAACCGCATGTACTCGGTCACCCGCAACCGCGAGACCCTGTACGGCAAGTACATCTTCAAGTACCACCCCGACTACAAGGACGTCTCGCTGTACTTCCGCCGCGACTGCCAGTTCCACACCGAGGGCGGCGACGTGCTGAACATCAACGAGAAGACCCTCGCCGTCGGCATCTCCCAGCGCACCCAGGCCGCCGCGATCGACGTCATGGCCCAGAACATCTTCTGGAACTCCGACTCCAAGGTCGAGCGCATCCTGGCCTTCGACATCCCGGTCTCGCGCGCCTTCATGCACCTCGACACGGTCTTCACCCAGATCGACGTCGATAAGTTCACGATCCACCCCGCCATCATGGGCACCCTGCGCGTCTACGAGCTGACCGCCGGCAAGAACCCGGGCGACGTGAACATCCGCCTGATCGAGGACACCCTCGAGCACGTCCTGGAGGACGCCACCGGCGTCGACCAGGTCAAGCTGATTCCCTGCGGCGGCGGCGACCCGATCGCGGCCTCCCGCGAGCAGTGGAACGACGGCTCCAACACCCTGTGCGTCGAGCCCGGCAAGATCTGCGTCTACGCCCGCAACACCGTCACCAACGACGTGCTGTACAAGGAGGGCCTGGACCTTCTCGTCGTGCCCTCCGCCGAGCTCTCCCGCGGCCGCGGCGGCCCGCGCTGCATGAGCATGCCCTTCTGGCGCGAGGACCTCTAAGTCTTTCCGTTTCCGGTGCGGTCCCCCTACAACCGCACCGGCTTCGCCCGTTAAACAGGCAACACTAATACTTACGTAATTCATTTCTTCGAAAGGAATCGAACCATGGGTGTTAACCTCTCCGGCCGTAGCTTCCTCAAGCTTCTCGACCTCACCACCGAGGAGATCGAGTACCTGCTCAAGCTTTCCAAGAACTTCAAGGACATGAAGCGCGCTGGCGTTCCGCACCGCTATCTCGAGGGCAAGAACATCGTTCTGCTCTTCCAGAAGACCTCCACTCGTACCCGCTGCGCCTTCGAGGTCGGCGGCATGGACCTGGGCATGGGCGTGACCTATCTCGATCCCGGTTCGTCGCAGATGGGCAAGAAGGAGTCCATCGAGGACACCGCCCGCGTTCTTGGCCGCATGTATGACGGCATCGAGTTCCGTGGCTTTGCCCAGGACGACGTCGAGGAGCTCGCTGCTAAGTCCGGCGTGCCCGTGTGGAACGGCCTGACCACCGAGTGGCACCCCACCCAGATGCTCGCCGACATCCTGACCGTCCAGGAGAACTTCAACTACGACATCAAGGGCAAGACCCTCGTCTTCATGGGCGACTGCAAGAACAACGTTGCTCGCTCCCTCATGGTCGTCTGCTCCAAGCTCGGCATGAACTTCGTGGCCTGCGGACCCGAGGAGTGCATGCCCGCTGACGACGTCATCGAGGCCTGCAAGCCCATCGCCGAGGCCAACGGCTGCACCATCAAGCTGACCACCGACGTCAAGGACGGCGTCACCGGTGCCGACGTTATCTACACCGACGTGTGGGTCTCCATGGGCGAGCCCGACGAGGTCTGGGCCGAGCGCATCGCTCAGCTCACCCCGTATCGCGTTACCTCCGAGGTCATGGCTATGGCCAACCCGGGTGCCATCTTCCTGCACTGCCTGCCCAGCTTCCACGACACCAACACCACGATTGGCGCCGAGAAGTGCGAGCAGTTCGGCATCACCGAGCAGGAGGTCACCGACGAGGTCTTCGAGAGCCCCGCTTCCAAGGTCTTCGACGAGGCCGAGAACCGCATGCACACCATCAAGGCTGTCATGTACGCCACGCTCAAGTAAGAGCATCTAGCATCTCGCTCGGGGTGTCTTGCTGCACACCCCGAGCGGCTTTGTCTGGTAAATATCTCGCGTCGGGCGGTGGGCACGGCACGGAAGATCCGCTTCGCGCGAGAAAGTTAAATGATTTATGAAGGGGGGATGAGAACCATGACTGAGACCGCTAAGAAAAAGCGCGGTATGCCTTCATCGTTCACCATTCTTCTAGCTCTGCTGGCAATTGTTGCAGTGATTACCGTTATCGTCTCCGGCACGTCCGGCGGCGCGGTTACTGCAGCCCGCCTGAGCGATTTCTGCACCGCCCCGATCCTGGGCTTCGCTGACGCTCTGCCCGTCTGCCTCTTCGTTATGATCCTGGGCGGCTTCCTCGGTATGATGACCGAGACTGGCGCTCTGGACAACGGCATCGCCGTTCTGGTGCAGAAGCTTAAGGGCAACGAGATCATGCTCGTTCCTGTCCTTATGCTCATTTTCTCCCTCGGTGGTACCACCTATGGTATGTGCGAGGAGACCGTTCCCTTCTACGCTCTGCTCGCCGCTACCATGATGGCTGCTGGCTTCGACCCCATGGTCGGCGCCGCTACCGTCCTGCTCGGCGCTGGCTGCGGCTGCCTGGGCTCCACGGTTAACCCGTTCGCCGTCGGCGCTGCCGTCGACGCTCTGACCGGCGTTGGCATTGAGGTCAACCAGTCCATCATCATCGGCCTCGGTGCCGTCCTGTGGATTGTCACTACCGCTATGTCCATCGTCTTCGTGATGAACTATGCCAAGAAGGTCAAGGCTGACAAGGGTTCCACCATCCTGTCGATGCAGGAGCTCAAGGACGCCGAAGAGGCTCACGGCAAGGCTGCTTCCGAGGTCCACAAGGAGGTCAAGCTCACCGGTCGTCAGAAGGGTGTTCTGATCGCCTTCGCCTTCACCTTCGTCGTCATGATCGTCGGCTTCATTCCGCTGGCCGACCTCAACGAGGGTGTCGCCAACTTCTTCGACGCTGGCGCTGTCTACGACGCCGACGGTAACGCCGTCGTCCAGGGCTGGTCTGCCCTGATCACCGGCCTGCCCATTGGCCAGTGGTACTTCGACGAGGCTTCCACCTGGTTCTTCCTCATGGCCGTCCTGATCGGTATCATCGGTGGCCTGTCCGAGAAGCAGATCGTTAACACCTTCATCACCGGCGCTGCCGACATGATGTCCGTTGTTCTCGTCATCGCCCTCGCCCGTGGTATCTCCGTCCTCATGGCTAACACCGGCCTCGACGTCTTCGTCCTCGACGCTGCCGCCAATGCCCTGGCTGGCCTGTCCGGCGTGATCTTCGCTCCCATGAGCTTCCTGGTCTACTTCGGCCTGTCCTTCCTGATCCCCTCGACCTCCGGTATGGCCACCGTCTCCATGCCCATCATGGGACCGCTGGCTGTTAAGCTCGGCTTCTCGCCCGAGGTCATGGTCATGATCTTCTCCGCCGCCATCGGTGTCGTGAACCTGTTCACCCCGACCTCCGGCGCCATCATGGGCGGTCTCGCCCTGGCCAAGATCGAGTGGACGACCTGGCTCAAGTTTGCCCTTAAGCTCATCGTCGCTCTCTCCGTCGTCTGCGCCGTCATCCTGACCGTCGCCTGCGTGCTGCTCTAAGTACCCAACGGGTACCCCACGGAAACCTTGACGATCCTGTAGAGGATCACCTGGTCATCGTCTGTCCGGTGGGGTAAACCCACCGGTAGACTCCTACCTTTAGCCCCCTCCCGTTCCGTGCGCGGGAGGGGGCGCTCTTGTGTTCCGGCGTTTTACCAAACGCCGGAACCACTCGACGCTACAAGCCCGCCAGAGCGGCAATCTGACGTTCAACCGTCGGGCATGGCCAAAAGGCCTATGCCCTCCTCTTTCACGTCACCTTGCTCGCTCTGGCGGGCTTTCGCTGGCTTATGCTCAACCTGCGGCGCTGCCATCGTTGGTGCTGAGTGACTTGTTCCTCGCCTCAAATTAGCCATCCTGGGTCCCCGGTGGTTGCGGTGGGCGTGTTTGGTTGGTGCCTGTTGATGGTCTGGTTATCGGGGAGGGCGGGCTCCGTTATAATCGCGTAGGAACTTAATTTACGAAACGGGACGGGAGCCATACATGCGCCAGGGTTTCGACAACGCGAAGTATATCGAGCTGCAGGCTGCTCACATTAAGGAGCGCATCTCACAGTTTGGTGGCAAGCTCTATTTGGAGTTTGGCGGCAAGCTGTTCGATGACTATCATGCGAGCCGCGTGCTGCCGGGTTTTGAACCGGACAGCAAGTTCCGCATGCTCAAGAGCATCGCCGACGATGTCGAGGTTATCATCGCGATCAACGCGAACCACATCGAGAAAAACAAGGCTCGCGGTGACCTTGGCATTACCTATGACGAGGATGTGCTGCGCCTGGTTGACTTGTTCCGCGGCAACGGCTTTGCCGTCGCGGCTGTGGTCATCACCCAGTACGCCGGCCAGCCTGCTGCCGATGTGTTCCGCAACCGCCTGAACGCGCTCGGCATTCCTGCCAAGCTGCACTATCCCATCGAGGGCTACCCGCACGATGTCGATCTGATCGTGTCCGACGATGGCTACGGCAAGAACGAGTTTGTTGAGACCACCCGACCGCTCGTCGTGGTCACTGCCCCCGGTCCTGGCTCGGGCAAGCTTGCCACCTGCCTGTCTCAGCTCTATCACGAGCACAAGCATGGCACGGCCGCCGGCTATGCCAAATTCGAGACCTTCCCGGTTTGGAATCTGCCCCTTACGCATCCGGTCAATATTGCCTACGAGGCCGCCACGGCTGACCTCGACGACGCCAATATCATCGATTCGTTCCACCTTGAGGCCTACAACAAGACCACGGTCAACTACAACCGCGACGTCGAGGCCTTCCCGGTAGTCCGTGCCCTGATGGAAAAGATCCTGGGCAAGAGCCCCTACCAGAGCCCTACGGACATGGGCGTCAATATGGTCGGCTTTGCCATCACCGATGACGATGCCTGCCGCGACGCTTCCAAGATGGAGATCGTCCGCCGCTACTTTACCGCGGTCGAAAATGTGCGCCGTACCGGCGTGGGCGATGAGCAAGTCGACCGTCTCAAGATCATTATGAAGAAAGCCGGCATCGATAAGAACTACTCACCGGCGCGCTCGGCGGCCCTCACCAGGGAGCAGCTGACGGGTGGTCCCGTGGGTGCCATGGTCATGCCCGATGGCTCCGTGGTGACCGGCAAGACTTCCACGCGCCTGGGCGCCGCGAGCTCGCTCATTATGAACGCCCTCAAGCATGTCTCGGGCGTCGACCTTGAGCTCGAGGTCATTAGCGATGAGGCGATCGAGCCCATCAGCAAGCTCAAGACGCATTTCCTGGGCAGCAAAAACCCGCGCCTCCACACCGACGAGACGCTTATGGCGCTGTCGATCACCTCGGCCACGAGTGAGACGGCTGCTCGCGTCCTTTCGGGCCTGGAGCAGCTGCGCGGTTGCGATGCCTTCTTTAGCGTGATTATCTCGCCGACGGACGAGACGGTACTGCGCAAACTGGGTATCAACGTGTGCTGCGAGCCCAAGTTTGAGCGCCGCGGTTTCTTCCATCGCTAAGTTTGAAGCACCGCGGTAATTGCATTGCATTTTGGCCGTATCGGGTTAGCGCCCGGTACGGCTTTTTGATCAATAAAGCGCCTATTTCGGCGAAAAATAGCCGTTTACCTGCCTAGAAACAATTTGAGCGGTATACAATAACCGTAACTGTTTCATCCTTAGCGGGATGCCGCATGATGGATATTACCTGCCATCGTGAGGTGTGTCGGTCGCGCACGGCGCGTTAGATGCTCGTGCTCGGTTTGAGGAGGCTGCTATGGCGGGCAAGGGTCGTGCGAGTGTCAACGATATGAAGCGTGTTGAGGTGCTGGTGTTGATGGAGATCGACCAGCAAACCGAAGACAATGGCGGGCCGTATGGTTTCTCGCGCAAAACGCTTGCCGAGCGCGTGGGGGTTTCGCCGTATCGTGCCCGCGCCGCAATAGATCGCTTGGATTCCGAAGGCATGATTGATGTCGTCTCGCGCTATAGCGACGACGGCGGTCAGCTTGCAAATGGCATTTGCCTCACCGAACATGGCAAGTGGTATCTTGAGGGTGTCCGTACCGGCATGCTCGTTCAAGAAATGCTTGAGGACGAGACTGCTGATCGATAGCAGCATGTAACCCTTGCCATAGCGACGCCGCCTGGGAAACTGGGCGGCGTTTTGTTTCAAGATTGAGAAATGCAATCGCATGCGAGAAAAATTGCGAACGGTCCGCGGCGCGAGTATTACAATGAAGACCCGTAAGATGTGGATAAACAACTTCTACGGGAAGCGCAGGTAACTCAATATGACCAAGCATGTGTTCGTAACCGGTGGCGTGGTTTCGTCCCTGGGCAAGGGTATCACCGCGGCCTCGCTGGGCCGTCTGCTCAAGTCGCGTGGCTACAAAGTAACGATGCAGAAGGCCGACCCGTATCTGAACGTCGACCCCGGTACCATGAGCCCGTTCCAGCATGGTGAGGTCTTCGTTACCGAGGACGGTTACGAGTCCGACCTGGACCTGGGTCATTACGAGCGCTTTATTGATGAGAACCTGACCCGCGATTCCAACTTTACGACCGGTGCCATCTACAAAAGCCTAATCGCCCGCGAGCGTCGCGGCGACTTTTTGGGCGGTACCGTGCAGGTGATTCCTCACGTCACCAATGCCATTAAGGACAAGTTCCGCCGCATCGAGGAGCAGACCGGCTCCGATGTAGTCATCACCGAGCTGGGCGGCACGATCGGCGACATCGAGTCGCAGCCGTTTGTCGAGGCCATCCGCCAGTACCGCAAGGAGGCCGGCCCCGAGAACGTCTGCTACATCCACGTGTCGCTCGTTCCCTATATCGCCGCCGCCCACGAGGTCAAGACCAAGCCCACACAGCATTCCGTCAAGGAGCTCCGCAGCTTTGGCATCCAGCCCGATATCATCGTGCTGCGCTCTGACCACCATATCGATGACGCTATCCGCGGAAAGATCGCAAGCTTCTGCGACGTCGACACCGATTGTGTCTTTACCAACGAGGACTGCGCGAGCATTTACGATGTTCCGCAGCTGCTTGCCGAGCAGGACTTTGACCTGCGCATTTGCGAGCGTCTGGGTTTGGACCCGCGTGAGCGCGACATGAGCGAGTGGAACGAGTTCCTGCGCAAACAGAATCACGCCAACCATCACGCCGACAAGGTGAAGATCGCCGTCGTGGGTAAGTACACGCAGCTGCCCGATGCGTACCTGTCGGTTATCGAGGCCCTGCACCATGCGGGCGTTTTCTACGATCGCCATGTGGACGTCCAGCTGGTCGATGGCGAGAGCCTCGACGAGCAGAACGTCTCCGAGGTCCTGGGCGACGCCTCGGGCATCCTGGTCCCCGGCGGCTTTGGCAAGCGCGCCCTGGAGGGCAAGATCCTCGCGGCTGAGTTTGCCCGTGAGCACAAGATTCCGTATCTGGGCATTTGCCTGGGTATGCAGGTGGCCGTGTGCGAGTTCGCCCGCAACGTCGTCGGCCTTGCCGGCGCCAGCTCTTCCGAGTTCGATCCGGATGGCCCGTATAGTGTCATCGACCTGATGAGCTCGCAGGAGGACGTGACCGAGAAGGGCGGCACCATGCGTCTGGGTGCCTATCCGTGCAAGCTTGCTGCCGATTCCCTCGCGCGCGAGGCCTATGGCGAGGAGCTCGTCTACGAGCGTCACCGTCACCGTTTTGAGTTCAACAACGCCTTCCGTGACCAGCTCGAGGACGCCGGTCTGGTTATCTCGGGTCTTTCGCCCGACGAGCGCCTGGTCGAGATGGTCGAGCTGCCGCGCGACGTGCATCCGTGGTATGTGGCAACCCAGGCTCATCCCGAGTTCAAGAGCCGCCCGACCAATCCGCAGCCGCTGTTCCGCGAGTTCGTGCGCGCTTCGATCGGCCAGCACGAGGGTGTCGACCGTCTGCAGGTGACGCCCATGAACCTCGCTACGGACTAAGGGTGCCGGCGAATAAGGAATATACCGAAGCTACTCCCTCGTCGCTCGCCGTGGCGGCGGGGGAGTATCTCGATTACCTCGCGGTCGAGCGGGGTTTGGCGCGCAACACGATTGCGGCCTATCGTCGTGACCTGACGACGTACTGCGCCTATCTGGAGCGGGCGGGTATTGTGTCTTTTGAAGAGGTGACCCGTCAGGTCGTGGAGGGCTTTGTCGCCGACCGTCGCGATGGGGGCTATTCCGATGCTTCGGTGGAGCGTGCGCTTGCGGCCGTGAAGGGCCTGCATGCCTTTTTGGTGCGCGATGGGGCTGTGGCCCAAAACCCGACGGCGGCGTTGCGCCTGCCTAAAAAGGCTGAGCGTTTGCCGGAGTATCTATCGGTGGAGGATGTCTCGGCACTGCTCGATCAAGACTTCCCCGAGGGCGAGATGGGCTTGCGCGACCATGCCATCTTGGAAGTGCTCTACGGATGCGGTTTGCGTGTGAGCGAGTTGGTGGGGCTCGATGTGGGCGATATCCATATTGACGATGGCTTTGTACTCGTTCGCGGTAAGGGCTCAAAGGAACGCCTGTCCCCGCTGGTGGGAAGCGCGGCGCGAGCCCTGACGCTCTATGTAACCGAGGGGCGTTCTCGCTTGGCGGCCCATGCCCGCGGAACCGAGACCTCGGCGGTCTTTTTAAATAAGAACGGCCGCCGTCTGTCGCGTCAGGGCATCCATGCCATCTGTGAGCGCTATGGGCGCCAGGTGGGGCTGGTGGGACTCCATCCCCATACGCTGCGTCACTCCTTTGCCACCCATATGCTTGCGGGCGGCGCAGACCTCCGTGTGCTACAGGAGATCTTGGGGCATGCCGATATATCGACCACGCAGATCTACACGCATGTCGATCGTACGCAACTTACCGAGGTCTATCTGGCGGCGCACCCGCTAGCACATCGCTAGCACCTCGCTGACCTGCATATTTATAAATATTAAATGGGACGAGCCCCAGATTGCCGAGACGCACTTTTGCACGCATGGGCAATCTGGGGCCCGTCCCATTTTTCGCCAGACACCGACGCGGTGGTGGGCCGTGTGTACCGTGGGTGGGGGAGTTTGGGGGCGATGTAAACGGCGTGTAAAGGGACGTAAAAATCGCCTCAAGGTCAACTTGAAGGTTGAGGTTCGCGGGCGTGGTTCTACAGGTGGCATCCCGCCTTTGCTGCAAACACAACATATTGTGTTTTCGAACATATGCTTGGGGGTGTTTTGCAATATATGGTGGGTGGAGTAGTGGGGTGGGGTGGGGGAAGGGGTGGGGAAAGGTGTTGAAAAATGGGGCGGTTCCCCATATTATTAATGACGTCGACAGGCGGGGTGGTTCCCCGCGTACGTGCCATCTGAGTAACCGAGGGGAGGGCGCACATGGGAATGACTGGTGCATACGAGCGCAATCTCGATGCAAAAGGTCGTCTGTCCCTGCCTGCACCCCTTCGCGAGGAGCTTGGAGAGCATGTTCGCGTGTTCAAAGCCCTGGATGTCGATGCTCTGTACGTGTTCTCTGCCGAGGCCTTCGATAAGTGGGTCGAAGGACTCTTCGCGGGTCGTGAGGGCCACGAGGGTTTTAACCCGCGTGACATTAATGACCAGAAGCTCATGAGGGCGATCAACAAGCGCACCACGTCGATGGACGTGGACAGCGCCGGTCGTATCGGTCTTTCCGAGTCTCTCCGCAAGCAGGCGAACCTCGACCGCGAGGTCACGGTTGTGGGCAACTACGACCACCTTGAGGTTTGGGATCGCGCCGCGGCCGATGAGGACGATGACGATGAGGCCCTGCTGGACCTCTTCTTCTCGTAAGGGCAAGGCACGGGTAACGGATGGAGCGTGGGATCTTGACACAAGAATATCGGCATGAACCTGTCATGCTCGGCGAAGTGCTTGAGTCGCTGCGGCTAAAGAGCGGCTCCGTTGTCTGCGATTGCACCCTTGGCGGTGCCGGCCATTCGGTAAAGATGGCCGCGCAGGTGGGGGAGACGGGCCTTTTGCTCGGCGTCGATCAGGACGACATGGCCCTCGAGGCCGCTGGCGCCCGTCTGGACCGCGAGGTTCCCGGCGTTTCGCACCAGCTGCTGAAGGGCAACTTCGGCGACTTGGACGAGCTGCTTTGCTCGGCCGAGGTGCCCGGGGTCGATGGCTTCCTGTTCGATTTGGGCGTTTCGTCACCGCAACTCGATATCCCTGGCAGGGGCTTTTCGTATAACGAGGACGCCCCATTGGACATGCGGATGGATCCGGGTAATAACACCTTAAACGCAGCTGAGGTCATCAACACCTATAACGAACACGACCTCGCCCGGATTCTACGCGTCTACGGCGAAGAGAAGTTCGCCTCGCAGATCGCGCGCGAGATCGTGCGCCGCCGCGAGCAAGAACCGATCGAAACCACCGGCCAATTTGTCGAGATCATCAAGGCGGGTATCCCGGCTGCCGCTCGTCGGCATGGTGGACACCCGGCCAAGAAAAGTTTCCAGGCCATTCGCATCGAGGTCAATCACGAGCTCGATGTGCTCGAACGAGGGCTTGATGCCGCCACCAGGTGGCTCAACCCGGGCGGACGTATCTGCGTCATCTCGTATCACTCGCTCGAGGACCGTATCGTAAAGAACCACTTTAAGGAGATGAGCCAGGGGTGCACGTGTCCGCCGGAGATTCCGGTGTGCGTGTGCGGCAACGTGCCGATACTCAAGGTCATCACCCGCAAACCCTTGGTTGCCCAGCCTGATGAGGTTGAGCGCAACCCTCGGGCGAGATCAGCCAAAATCCGCGTGGCGCAGCGTCTGTAGGCGTGACCGCGCGATATTGGACCTCCCGCTCGCACCATAAACGAAGCTTAAACACACTACCAACGTACTCGGGATGGGAGGCGGCATATCATGGGCTACAACACTTCAAGCGCAGCACTCGCCTATGATATGAACGCCATGCCCGCCTATCGTGAGACGCCGCAGGCCCCCGTTGCTCCCCGTGAGCAGCGCACGCCGCGCTTTGATGTCTACACGGGCGCGGGCCGTCAGGCAAACCAGGCGGTAAGCCCGGTTTTCATGAGCGTTCTTAAAACGTTTTGCATCATTGCGGCTATCTTCATGACGATCGGCGTCGCCCGCGTGGCGCTCGCCGGCGTTACGGCCCAGGTGCTCAACAGCAACGCCGAGCTTACCAACACGCTCGAAAAGGCGACCGATGAGAGCTCCGACCTGGAGGTCATGCATTCGGTCTATGGCGCCGACACGCGCATTCGCGATCTTGCGGGCGCTTATGGCATGGTGGAGCCCAGCGAGAGCGTTACACTTGACTTTTCGCAGGATGCAGCCGCGGGCGCCAACGCGACCGCGACCGCTCAGTAGCAAGACGGTAGCTGAGTATGACAAATGACTATCGCCGCGGTTCCGATGGGGGCCGCGGTTCTGGACGTCCCTCGTCGCGGGGACGTTCTGGTTATCAAGGAACGGGTCGGCAATCTTACAACGCCGGGCAGTCCCGTGGCAACGACCCGGCGTCGCGACTTCGCGGCTCGGGCGGCCCTCAAGTGCATAACACCAGGTCGCGCAAGAGTTCGTCGACCGAATGGCTCACAGGCGCGCCTCTGCCTCGCCGCAAAGCCGTCATGGGCTTCATCGGGCTTGGCTTGGGCTTGGGCGTCTTTCGCCTTGCCGACTATCAAATTGTCGAAGCCGATAAACTGCGCGAGCGTGCCGATGCGCGCCGCCTGCTTGCGCAGACCCTCTATGCCAAACGTGGCACCATCTACGACCGCAACGGTAACGTGCTGGCGTCGTCAGTCGAATGTCGCAACATCGCCGTGAACCCGCAGCTTGTCGAGGATGTTGACAAGACGGTGTCGGCGCTGGTCAAGGCAACTGGAATCGATAAAAAGACCTGCCGCAAGCTCGTTGAGTCCGATGGAACCTGGGTGTATATCAAGCGCCAGGTGGACGAAGACGATGTTGCGGCGCTGGAGAAGAAGAACCTGCCCGGCGTGCTTTTTGAGCAGGCCATGAAGCGCGTATATCCATACGGCAATCTGGCATCGCAGGTGCTGGGTGTAGTGAATGTAGACAACGACGGCTTGACGGGTCTCGAAAAGCAATACAACAAGCTTCTGACCGGCACGAACGGTTCTCTCGTACGCGAGCGCGCGAGGGACGGCAGCTATATCGCGGGCGGTGCCTATAAAAAGGTGGCTGCGGTCGACGGCGTTGATATCGTGACGACGCTCGACGTCAATATCCAGCGTGCGGCCGAGGATGCCCTGGCAGAGGCTGTCGAGAAGACAAAGGCCAAGAACGGCTCGGCGCTGGTCACCGATCCTACGACAGGCGAGATCTTGGCAGCCTGCTCGTATCCGACTTACGACCAGACCGATCTGGAAAACGCCAAGACCGAGGATATGAACTTGCGCCTGGTCACCGACGCCTACGAGCCCGGCTCGGTCTTTAAGACGCTCGTGGCGGGCGCCGGCTTCGACTTGGGTGTCGTGCGATCGAGTACGTCGTTTGAGGTGCCGGCGAGCATCAAGGTGGGCGACGATACCGTCACCGATGCCGACAAGCGCGACTACGCCATGACCATGGATGTGCGCGAGATGATGCGCCGTTCGTCCAACGTGGGCTTTGTCCTGGTGGGGCGCAAGATCGGTGCCGACGACTTTGCCGCCTATGTGGACAAGTGGGGCATCGGTCACAGCTCTGGTGTAGATTTTCCGGGCGAGAGCCTGGGTATCGTCAAGGAGCGTGACCAGTATGACGGCGCCACGCTGGGCTCGATGAGCTTTGGACAGGCACTGTCTGTCTCGCCGATTGAGATCGCACGTGCCGTGGGCGGCATCGCCAACGGCGGCGTGATGATGACACCGCACTTCTATAAGTCCAGCAAAGGCGACGAGAAGGACTGGGGCGAAGGCGAGCGCGCGATTTCGGAGGACGCCGCATCCCAGGTGACATCGTGCATGCAGACGGTCGTGTCCGAGGGAACGGGCGTTGGCGGCGCGGTTGACGGCTATGACGTAGCGGGTAAGACCGGTACGGCCGAACGTGCCGACGAGAACGGCGGCTACCTCAAGGAGAACTACATGTCGTCCTTTATGGGCTTTGCACCGGCACAATCGCCCAAGGTGCTGTGCTATATCACGCTCGACGGAACGCCGAGCGGCTCAGATGCCGCTGCGGTGCCGTTCCAGTCCATTATGGCCAACGCGCTCGACGTGCTGGGTATCCCGCACACGAAGTAGGGGGTTACAATCTTTGGGGCGTGGTTTGTTGTCCCATATGAGGGTGTTCACATGCCCTGCACCACGCATGTGCGGCGCTGGGATACAATACGCCGATAGCATTATTAGGTTTACAGGGGAGCTGCAATGATAGAGATCGCCGTCAACAACCTCGCGGCCGCAACAGGGGCCCGAACCGTGACGGGAGAAGCCGATCGGGTATGCCGCGGGTGCGTTATCGACTCGCGCCAGGTCGAGGAAGGGACGATTTTCGTCGCCTTTCCCGGTGAAAACGTCGACGGCAATGATTTTGCTTCCCGTGCCGTCCAGTCGGGTGCCGGCGCCGTCGTGATGACGCGTGAGCCCGAGGCCGAGCTGGTCTCGCTGGCGCAGGACAAGGGCTGTGCCATCTTGCTGACCGATGATCCCGAGGAGTTTCTGCTGCGTTTGGCGCACGCGTATCGCCTGGAGCTTGGCTGCCTGGTCGTTGGTATTACCGGTTCCATCGGCAAGACGACGACCAAGGACGTGCTCGCCGCCGTGCTCGCCAAGCGCTATCGTGTCTGGGCCACCAAGGGCAATTTCAATAACCTGATCGGCATGCCGCTCACGGTGCTTTCCGCTCCGGCCGATACCGAGGTCCTGGTGCTCGAGATGGGCATGAACCATTTCCACGAGATTGAGCGCCTGTCCCAGTCCGCCAATCCCAACCTTGCCATCGTGAGCAAGATTGGTACCTCTCATATCGGCATTTTGGGTAGCCGCGAGAACATCGCCCGCGCTAAGGCCGAGATTGTCCAGGGTATGTGCGCCGCCGGCGACTTCTTGCCGCTGCTGGTTTTGGGCGGCGAGGACGACTATACACCGTTCATTCGCGATACGTTCGCCCAGCCTGCTGGTATCGACGTGATGCTGGCCGGCGTCTCGGACGATGATGAGGTCCGTGCCCGCGACATTCGTGTTGATGACGAGGGCCGTCCGGTCTTTACGCTCGATTTTGGCCAGGGTGAGACGACCGATACCATGCTTGCCATCCCCGGCGTGCAGTCCGTCCCAAATGCCGTTAAGGCCGCCGCAGTTGCCTATCGCCTGGGCGTGACGCCCGAGCAGATCGATGCTGCCTTTAGAGGCCTCACGATCACCGGTCACCGCCAGGAGATCAAGCGCGCCAAGAGCGGTGCCCGCGTCATTGACGATTCCTATAACGCCAGTGCCGAATCTATGGCTGCTGGCCTCGATCTGCTGTGCTCGCTTTCGTGCACGGGGTCTCGTATGGCGATCCTGGGCGAGATGGGCGAGATGGGCGATGAGGCTCCTCGCATGCATGAGCTCGTGGGCGCCTATGCCGCCGCCAAGAAGCTCGACATGCTGGCGTGCGTGGGTGGTGAGCTGGCCCAGCTTATGGCCGATGCCGCGCGCATGATGGGCATGGACGAGGACCGCATCCAGGTGTTCTCCGATTATCAGCAGGTGCTCGACCGCATGGGCGGCGCGCTTGAAAAACATGATGTTGTACTGGTCAAGGGTTCCCGCTTTGTTGAGCTCGACCGCTTTGTGGAAGGTGTGTGCTAGCCCATGTTCGGCAATCCCTCGTATCCAACGTATCAGGCTTTTTTGGGGCTTGGCATCGCCGCTGCCATTGCGCTGCTGCTCATGCCGTGGTGGATCAAGCTGCTCAAGGTCGAGGGTATCGGCCAGCAGGTTCGTGCCGACGGCCCCAAGCGTCATTTGGTTAAGCAGGGAACGCCCACCATGGGTGGCGTTGTCATCCTCGTCGCGATCTCGCTGACCTGTCTGCTGATGGGCAAGCTCACCACCGAGCTCGTGCTCGTGCTGCTCGCCACGCTGGCGACCGGCGTGCTGGGCCTGATCGACGACCTGACCTCCGTTACGCATGGGCGCTCGCTCGGTCTGACGCCCCATGCCAAGATGATCGGCCTAACCATTATCTGTGTCACCTTTACGGTGCTCGCCGTCAACTGGTGCGGCGTCGCCCCCGAGATTCGTTTTCCCGGCGGCCTGACGATTGACCTCGGTGTTCTTTCGACCACCATCTGCGGCCTTTCGTTCCCGTGGCTTTACATTGTCTTTTGCTGGCTGATGATCGCCGGTCTTTCTAATGCCGTGAACCTGACCGATGGCCTTGACGGTCTTGCTGGCGGCACCTCCATGATTGCCATGCTCGCCATGGCTGCCATGGCGTTTTTGCACGGAGACGTGAACCTGTCCATCTTCTGCACCGCGTGTGCCGGTGCCTGCTTGGGCTTTCTGTGGTTCAACTGCTATCCGGCGAGCATCTTTATGGGCGATACCGGCTCGCTTGCCCTAGGCGCCGCGTTTGCCTGCACGTCCATCATGACCAACACCGAGGTCGTCTCCCTCATCATCGGCGGCCTGTTTATCGTTGAGACCCTGTCGGTCATGATTCAGGTTGTCTACTTCCACTTTACGCACAAGCGCGTCTTCCTTATGGCGCCCATCCATCATCATTTCGAAAAGAAGGGCTGGGCCGAGACCAAGGTCGTCATCCGTTTTTGGATTATCGCTGCTGCCTTTGGTGCCGTTGGCCTTGCCCTGTTCTTCCAGTTGGGATAGTGGTCTTTCATGCCTCTTGCTGATGTCTTTAGCCTGCTCGTTTTGGGTCAGGGCAAATCCGGTCTCGATGTCGCCCGCTGGGCGCTGGCACATCCCGAGCGCGTAAGTGCCGTTACCGTGTATGGCGGTGGCACCTCTGAGCCCAATGACGCCACGCGTGCGCTCGAGGCTGCTGGTGCGTCGTTTGTCTATGGGACCGAACAGGTCGAGGGCGCCTATGACGTATGCGTGACGTGCCCGGGCATCTCGGAGTTCTCGGGCTTCTTTAAGGCCGGGCGCGAGCATGCCGCCCAGATTATGGGTGAGCCCGAGTTTGCCTATCGCCTGTCGCCCGATAACTGGATTGCCATCACGGGCACCAACGGCAAGACGACCACCACGTCGCTGGCTGATTATCTGCTTAAGGCTGCCGGCGAGACCAGCGTTGCTGTCGGCAACATCGGCGAGCCGCCGGTCAACGAGATTGACGGCCGAGCCCACAACGAGTGGTTTGTGGCTGAGCTCTCGAGCTATCAGATTGCTACGACAACCGAGCTCCACCCCCGCGTGGCGGTGCTGCTCAACATCACTCCCGACCACTTGGGCTGGCATAAGAGCCATAAGAACTACGCGCTTGCCAAGATCAAACTGTTTGACAATATGGTCGATGACGATCTGGCGGTTGTCGACGTCGAAGACGCCGGCATTCACGAGTTCGATGAGTACATCTACACGCCGGGTCGTCGCATCTGCAAGGTTGCCTTTGACGAGCCTGAGGGCGAGGATGCCGCCTTTGTGCGCGACGGCAAGATGGTCGTGCGCCTGAAGGGCGTCGAGACCCCGCTCATCGCTACATCCGAGCTCAAGATCTCGGGCCATCACAATGTTATCAATGCCCTGTGCGCCGCCACGGCTGCCTTGGCGGTCGGTGCCGATGTCGATGGTGTCTGCCGCGGTCTTGCCTCGTTCCAGCCGCTCGAGCACCGCGTGGAGCCGTGTGGCGAGATTGACGGCGTGCGCTACGTCAACGATTCCAAGGCGACCAACACCGATGCGGTCGAGAAGGCACTGACGGCATTTCCCGATGACGACGTGATCTTGCTGCTCGGCGGCCACGATAAGGGCACGCCGCTCACGGACTTCGCGCGCGTCGTTATGGACAACGTGCGCTCGGTCGTCTGCTTTGGCGATGCGCGCGAACGCTTCACCGCCGCTATGGACGAGGCCGATGTCGATGGCGATGTGGATATCGCCCAGGCGGATGACCTACGCGACGCCGTGGACGTCGCCCGTTCGCTGTCGAGCCGTGGTGACGTGATCTTACTTTCTCCTGCCTGCTCTTCGTTCGATGAGTTCTCGGGCTATGAGGAGCGCGGCCGCGTGTTTAAGGACTACGTGGCCCAGCTTGCCGCTGCAGCGAAATCACAAATGGAATAGGGGTTGCGGTGAGAGAGGAGAGCCCCCGACAAGGTATGAGGAGGCCCGACTCGGACCGTGCTTCCTCACGTCGTATCACACCGCGTTCCAGCCGCGGCGGGCAGTCGTTTAGCGAACGCTATATTGCCGGCGTTCCCGCCCGTATCATGCGCCCCCGTTTGATATTCATGGCCTGCTTGTTTACCTTGGTATGCTTTGGCCTGCTGATGGTGTACTCGGCGTCTTCGGTCGAGGCGCTGCACGAGAATGGCTCGGCGACGTTTTTTCTGGGTCGACAGGCCGCGTTTGCCGTGGTCGGTGTTCTGGCGCTGATTGCCATCGTGCGCGTTTTGCCGGACAGCTGGTTTGGGGAGGATGTGCTCAGGATCTTCCTCATAGGCATGATAGGGCTACTGTTTCTGGTGTTCTTGGTGGGCAGCGGCAGCCGTGGCGCCACGCGCTGGCTTAACATCGCCGGTATTCAGTTCCAGCCTTCCGAGTTTTTAAAGCCATTTGCCATTGCGTATTCGGCCATCATGCTTGATCGCTTCTTTTCGCCCGGTGGCAACATCAACGAATTCCTTCGCAAGATGGGCATCTACCTGGGCATTTCGCTCTTTCTGATCTTTATCCAGCCCGATTTCGGTACTGTCCTGATCATCCTGTTGACCCTCATGTGCATGGCGTTGTTTGCGGGTCTCGACCCCAGATTTATCATCGGCGTGCTAATCTTCGGCATTCTCGTGATCGTGATTGCGCTTGTCGCAGAGCCGTACCGTATGGTGCGTATTCAGGTTGCCTTGAACCCTTGGGCCGACGAGTATGGTGACGGCTATCAGGCCACGCTTGCCATTATGGCCTTTGCCTCGGGCGGTCTGTTCGGCCGTGGCATCGGCAACTCAACCATGAAGTACTCGTATCTGCCCGAGGCGCACAATGACTACATCCTGGCCATCATTGGCGAGGAAGTCGGTTTTGTCGGAACCGTGCTGTTCTTCTTGGTGTTTGCGATGCTGATCTACTCGGCGTTTCGCATTGCCGAGCAGGCGACCGATCGCCGGGGCGCGCTTATGGCGTCTGGCTCCGCGGTCATTCTCGCAGTGCAGTTTTTGATTAACGCGCTGGGCATCCTCAACGTGTTTCCCATGACGGGCAAACCGTTGCCGTTTATTAGCTACGGCGGTTCGTCGATTATTGTGTCGCTCATGCTTGCCGGGTTGATCCTGCGCGTTTCGTACGAGAGCGCCCGCCGCGATGAGTATGACCGCCGCCGCGAGAGCTTTGCCGTTATGGATGAGAGTACCGCCGGCGTGCCCCACGTGCGCGGCGAGCGATCTTCGCGTAACGGTTTTACCGTCCTGGATGGCTCTGCGACCGAGCCGGCAGCCCGCCCGCGTCAGCGAACGGCGCCGCAAGGTCGTCCTCAGCGCCCCAGCCCTCGCAACGCGGGCGGTGGATATAATCGAATCGATTTGAACTCGGACCCGTCGGCGCGTCTGCGTACCGACGACCAGGGACCGCGTGTACGAAGGGACTACCATGACCGATAAAATGACCGTTGCTATTGCAGCCGGCGGCACGGCCGGGCACATCAACCCCGCGCTCGCCTTGGCCGAAGAGCTGCGTGACCGTGGCCACCACGTTGTGTTCGTGGGCCAGTCGCGCAAGCTCGAGGGTCGTCTGGTCCCCGAGGCTGGGTTTGATTTTGTGCCCATTACGGTCACGGGCTTCGACCGCTCCCGTCCTTGGACGGCGCTGACCTCGCTGTGGCGTGTCAACAAAGCCAAGCGTGCGCTCGCCAGTCATTTCTCAAAGGTCGGCAAGCCCGATGCCGCCATTGGTTTTGGTGCCTATGTCGAGGTTCCGCTGCTGGGGTGGTGCAAGGGCGCGGGCGTTCCGTATCTGCTGCATGAGCAGAACTCTGTTCCGGGCCTGGCCAACAAGATGATGAACTCCCATGCCGCCCGCGTGTGCATCTCGGTGCCGGCAGCGCGTTCGGTCTTTGAGCGCGAAGGTGACCCTGACCACGTGCTCATGACCGGCAACCCCGTACGTCGCTCGGTGATCGAGGGCGATCGCGCTCGCGGCCGCAAGGCACTTGGCGTTCCCGAGGACGCTACGCTGCTGCTCGTCTTTGGCGGTTCACTTGGCGCCCAGCACCTCAACGAGCGTGTGGCTTCGCTCAAAAACGAGCTGCTTTCGCGCAAGAACCTCTATGTGTTGCATTCGACGGGTGCCGACGGCTTTGAGGAGACCGAGCGCGCTTTGGCGCTGACGCCCGAGGAGGCGAAGCGTTACCGCGTCCAGCCTTACATCGACAACATGGGCGATATGCTGGCTGCTGCCGATTTGGTGCTCTCGCGTTCGGGCGCATCGAGCGTGGCCGAGATCGCTGCACTCGCCGTGCCTTCGGTGCTCGTGCCGTACCCGCATGCGACGGCCGACCACCAAACCACCAATGCCCGTTATCTGGTCGACGCTGGGGCCGGCGTGCTCTGCGCCGATGCCGATATCGACGGTTCTGCCTTTGCCGATGAACTGCTGCACCTGGTCGATGACGCGGCGGCGCGCGACGCCATGCGTCAGGCGGCGCGTGGTCTGGCTCAGGATAGGGCCGCCGCTCTTCTGGCGGATGCGGTAGAGGGTTTGCGTTAGTTAGACGGGATATCGTCGGTCGCCCTCGCGCTGATGCGGTAGGTGCGGTACAGTTAACGGGTTACAGGCAGTGTTTACGCAAGGAGTACACGAGCACATGGCTGATTCCCAGACTGCAACCTCCGCGCCCGAGTTTAAGAGCGCCCACTTTATCGGTATCGGCGGCGCCGGCATGAGCGGCATCGCCCTCGTTCTTCACGAGCGCGGTTATGCCGTTACCGGCTCCGACCTTAAGACGTCACGTTATATCCGCCAGCTTACCCGCGCTGGTGTGAAGGTGCATGTGGGCCATGAGGCCGCCACGATCGACGAGGTCAAGCCCGACGTGGTTGTTGTCTCCACCGCTATTCCGGAGTCCAACCCTGAACTCGTGCGCGCTCGCGAGCTTGGTATTCCCGTGTGGCCCCGTGCCAAGATGCTCTCTGCTTTGGGCCACGGCTACACCACCGTCGCTGTTGCCGGCACGCATGGCAAGACCACCACGTCTTCGATGTGCGCCACCATGCTCGACCGCATGGGTCTGGATCCGAGCTTCTTGATCGGTGGCATCGTCGAGGGCTATGACACGAACGGCAAGAACGGCTCGGGCGACTACTTTGTCGCTGAGGCCGACGAGTCCGACAGCTCCTTCCTGTTCCTGAACCCCAACGTGGTCATCGTGACCAACGTCGAGGCCGACCACCTCGATCACTACTCGGGTATCGAGGAGATCGAGGCAACTTTCGCCAAATTCATGAGCCTGGTGGGCGAGGACGGCACCGTCATCGTCTGCGGTGAGGACCCGCATCTGGTCGAGCTCGCCAAGTCGACGGGTCGTCACGTGCTTTCCTACGGCTTTGCCGAGAGCAACGACATCGTCTGCATGCACCCGGATGTCAAGGGCATCCAGAGCGATTTTATCGTTCGCTTTGAGGACGGCACTGAGCACGCTGTGGAGATCAAGAGCAATCCCGGTCGCCACAACATGCTCAACGCCACGGCGGTGCTCACCGTCGCCCATGTCCTGGGCCTTGACATCGACGCCGCCGCCAAGGCGCTCTCGAGCTTTGAGGGCGTCCGCCGTCGCTTTACCCACGTGGGCGATATCGATGGCATCACCGTGGTCGATGATTACGGCCATCACCCCACCGAGATCAAGGCGACGCTTGCTGCTGCTTCGTCGCTGGGCTACAAGCACGTCGACGTCGTGTTCCAGCCGCACCGCTATTCGCGCCTGCAGGCCCTGTGCGACGACTTTGCCGATGCATTTGCCAATGCCGATAAACTGCTGCTGATTGATGTGTTCTCGGCTGGCGAGATGCCCATTCCGGGTGTCACCTCTAAGATGCTCGCCGATACCGTGCGCGCCAAGCATCCTGGCAAGGAGGTCGTGTACTGCTCCAGCCGTCTTGAGCTCAATCAGGAGCTCGAGCAGATGGTGGGCGAGGGCGACCTGCTGCTCACTATGGGTGCCGGTGACGTTACGACCGTCGGCCCCGAGTTCATTGAGTATCTGACTGCCAAGAAAGACGCTTAAGTCTAATGGGTCTGTTTAACGCCGTCATGGCGCTCTCGGGCATGATCGACACGGATGTGATCGAGGACGAGCGCCTTGCGCGTCATACGAGCTATCGTATCGGCGGCAAGGCCGACCTCTTTGTGACGTGCCATAGCTATCATGCCCTCCGCCGCGCCGTGGCGGTGCTCGATCGCGAGCAGGTGCCGTGGGTCATCATCGGCAAGGGCTCCAATCTGCTGGTTGCCGATGGCGGTTATCGCGGCGCCGTCATTTCGCTCGGACGTGAGTTTCAGCGCACGGTTGTTGCCGATGACGGTTGTACGCTGACGGTCGGTGCGGGCGTGATGTTTGCGCGCCTGGTCAACGATGCCCTGTCGCGTAGCCTCTCGGGCCTTGAGTTTGCCGTTGGCATCCCTGGTTCGGTTGGCGGTGCGATATCTATGAATGCCGGCACACGGACCGAGTGGATTGGCTCGCTGGTTGAGGATGTCGTAACGTTTGACCCGGCATCCGGTATCAAACATTATGCGGGGTCCGAGATCACTTGGGGCTACCGCGAATGTAGCCTTCCCCGCAATGAGATCATCCTCGAGTGCGTGCTCAAGCTTAAACCGGCGCCCAAGGCCGACATTCGCGAGCGCATGGAGCGGTACCTGACGAGGCGCAAGCGTACACAGCCCATGGGTCGCGCATCCTGCGGGTCGGTCTTTCGCAACCCGCCCGATGCGAGCGTGGGCAAGCTTATCGAGGATTGTGGATTAAAGGGTTTTTCGATTGGCGGCGCGGAAGTTTCGCCCGTTCACGCTAATTTTATCGTTAATAACGGAACTGCCTCGGCCGATGACGTTGCCGCGGTTATCAGACATGTGCACGGAAAGGTGAGGGAGGCGTATGGCATCGAGCTCAGACCGGAAGTTAAATTCCTCGGCTTCTAGAGCATCGAAACCCACCTTCCGCCGCGCCGGAGGGCGTTCCGGCGCGCCTGCCAAACCTCAACGCAATATCGTCGCGCACTCTAAGCCTGTCGGGCATGCTCGACAGACCAGTCGTCCGGTTGTCGGCTCGCAGCTCGGTAATCGTCCGGCCGCAAAAAAGTCCTCGCGTCCCTCGGTGACGTCAAAGCCTGTTATGGGCGCCAAGCCTGCCCGTCCTATGGCAACTCCTAAGCCCTCGACAGGAACTAAGGCGGCGCGTCCGAGTCGCACGCTGGGCGCATCGAAACCGCGCTCGCTGACATCGGTGCCGGCTACCGCCAAGAAGCCTTCGGGTAAAAAAGGCGTCAACCCGTTGTCTTTACTTAGGGCGATGGCAAATAAAACATCAGACGCCGCTTCTGTCGTTACAGGCAAAGGCAAAATCGTGGGCGGCGTTTTGGCCGTCTTGGCCGTGCTCGTCGTCGTTGCTATCGTGGTGATTAACTCTGGATTGTTTACCGCCACTGATATTCAGATTCAAGGCAGCGAGCATGTGACGAAGCACGATGCTATCCAGCTGATCGATTTGCCCGAGGGAACGTCGCTTTTTAACGTCGATCCCGACCAGATTACCGAGGACCTCAAGCAGAACCCGTGGGTCTCGGGCGTGGATGTCCAGCGTCAGTTCCCACATACGCTCATCATTACGCCGATGGAGCGCAAGGTCATTGCAATTGTCTATATCAGCTCCGATGACCTTGCCTGGGCCATCGGGGATGATGACACCTGGATCGCCCCGCTGTCGACGTCGGTCGAAGTGGATGACCAGGGCAACGTCATCACGACGGGGCAGGGCTCAAATACCCTGACCGGCATTGATGCCGCGCTGGCGCTCGCTAAGCACTATGGCGCGGTGTTGTTGACTGATGTCTCGGCGGATGTCGCTCCGGTTTCCGGCCAGGCAGTGAGCTCCAAGGCCGTTAAGGCTGGCTTGGATTATGTGCGTGGTTTTTCGAGCGAGTTCTTGGGACAAGTCAAGGATATTTCCACGCCTTCGGTCGAAGCCATCTCGGCAAACCTCAATAACGGCATTGAGGTGTCGCTGGGCGATTCGAACGATATCGTCAAGAAGGAGCGCGTAGTCACCAAGCTGCTTTCGCAGGTAGAGGGCGTAACGTATATCAATGTGCGCTCTCCGGGTAACTATACATTTAGGAACGCTCCGACCTCGTAGCGCTGGTTGATGCTTTGTTGAGGGGCCATACCACGCCGTTTATCTGGTTTGTTTGGTTTTCACGGTCAATTATTTGACTGATACGTTCATAATGTGCAAACATAATACGGTTTACCTTTGCATTTACTTTCAACCTGAAGGTTAATGTGCGCAGGGGTCGACCCATGCTATGGCTATAACCTTTGTTCGGAGGACCGACATGCACGAGACAGAGATCAACAACTACCTTGCCGTCATTAAGGTGGTCGGCGTCGGCGGCGGCGGTACCAACGCGGTCAATCGAATGATCGAAGAGGGCATCCGCGGCGTCGAGTTTGTTGCCATCAACACCGATGCTCAGGCACTCGCGATCTCTGATGCCGATATCAAGGTGCACATCGGCACCGACCTTACCCGCGGCCTGGGCGCCGGCGCCAACCCCGAGGTTGGCCGCAAGGCTGCCGATGAGTCCCGCGACGACATTGCCGAGGCGCTCGCTGGTGCCGACATGGTGTTCATCACCTGCGGCGAGGGCGGTGGCACCGGTACCGGCGCTGCTCCCATCGTTGCCGATATCGCGATGAACGAGGTCGGTGCGCTGACCGTCGCCGTCGTGACCAAGCCCTTCACCTTCGAGGGCCGCAAGCGCAAGAAGAGCGCCGAGGAGGGCATTAAGACCCTCTCCGATTGCGTCGACACCATGATCGTCATCCCTAACGATAAGCTGCTCGACATCGCCGAGAAGAAGACCACCATGCTCGAGGCCTTCGCGATTGCCGATGGCGTCCTTTCCCAGGGCACCCAGGGCATCACCGACCTCATCACCGTCCCCGGTATCATCAACCTGGACTTCGCCGATGTTAAGACCATCATGAAGCAGGCCGGTACCGCCATGATGGGTATCGGTACCTCTTCTGGGGACACCCGCGCCGTCGACGCTGCCCAGCAGGCCATCTCCAGCCCGCTGCTCGAGAGCTCCATCGATGGTGCCACGCGCGTGCTGCTCTCCATCGCCGGTTCCAAGGACCTGGGCATCCAGGAGATCAGCGACGCCGCCGACGTTGTCGCCAACGCCGTCGACCCCGAGGCCAACATCATCTTCGGTACCGTTGTCGACGAGTCCCTGGGCGATCAGGTGCGTATCACCGTCATCGCTACGGGCTTCTCCGACTCCAACGTCAACCGTCAGGACGAGCTCTTTGCTGCTCAGCAGTCTCAGAGCAAGGCCGCTGCCTCCGCTGAGCCGCAGCGCACCGCTCCTGCCACGAGCCCGGCTCAGGCCGCTCCGACCCGCAACGTCGGTGGCACCGAGCTTCCTAACTTCGGCAACGATCAGTTCGAGCTTCCCGACTTCCTGAAGCGCGGTAGCTTCTAAGTCGTTCTTTGCATTGTTGTGCGCAGGGGCGTGTCCGTATGGACGCGCCCTTTTTATTTCGACTTTGTAAACTAGAACCTCCAATCTCTTTACGTTCCCTTTACGATTGCCTCCAGCGCAGCAGGTATCCTTTTAGAGAAGTATGACAGCCGTATAAACGCGGGCTGTAGCGGCGATGCCGCGGTACTTGTGTTATTAGGAGGCTTTAGTATGGCAGCACGTGCGGACAAAGTTTCGCGTGTCGACCATGATGGAGTTACGTTGGTGGAGGGCGCGACATCCGATGTTCGCTTTGCCTTCACCGAGCGCGCCGGTGGCGTTTCCGAAGATGCGTACTCCTCACTCAACTTGGGCTCGCATGTTGGCGATGACCCCTTTGCTGTTCAAGAAAATCGTCGTCGCGCGCTCGAGGCTATGGGTGCCGCCGAGTGCAAGCACAACCTGCTCATTCCCAATCAGGTCCATGGTGACCATATCGTTGCGGTGGCCTCGAACGGCGCCGATGACCTTGAGGACGTCCGCGAGCAGATTGCTGAGGGCTGCGATGCCATCGTCTGTACGGCGCGTAACGTGCCCGTGCTGCTCTGCTTTGCCGACTGCGTTCCCGTGGTGCTGGTGGCCCCTGGCGGATTTGCCGTGGTGCACTCCGGTTGGAAGGGCACGATTGCACGTATTTCTGCCAAGGCGTGCCAGGCGCTTTGCGATGCTGCCGGCTGCGATGCGAGCGACGTTTCCGCCTATATTGGCCCCCATATCTTGGGTGACGAATATGAGGTATCCCAGGAACTCATGGATCGCTTTGCCGCCGAGTTCTCTTGCATCGATGCGAATACCTCTCGCATGCTTGATCTTTCCGCTGCCATTCGCGAGGCGCTGGTAGATGTCGGTGTCGACGCGGATAATATCGTGGATACCCAGCTTTCGACCGTGCGTCAGAACGACCGCTTTTATTCCTACCGTAACGAGGACGGCACCTGTGGGCGCCATGCTGCGATCGGCGTGATGCTATGAGAAAGATCGTATCGGTCCTGAGCGCCGCTGTGCTTACGCTTACGCTGTGCGCCTGTTCTTCGGGATCTTCTACCTCTTCCATTACCGTGGCCGGCTCCACGACCTGCCTTCCTATCGCCGAGATTGCGGCCGAGGGCTTTAAGGAGGAGACCGGCATCGACGTGCTCGTTTCCGGTTTGGGTTCTTCCGCTGGGATCGAGGCCGTCAGCGCCGGCACGGCCGATATCGCCAGCTCCTCCCGTGGACTCAATGCCGACGAACAGGATCTGGGCCTGACTCCCATCGTCATTGCCCACGACGGTATCGCGGTCATCGTGAACGACGACAACCCCGTCGATAACCTCTCGACCGAGCAGCTCCGCGATATCTACGCCGGCAAGATTACCAATTGGAAAGAGGTCGGTGGCGAGGACCTGAGGATTCAGGTCATCAACCGAGACGAGGCGTCCGGTACGCGCGAGGCCTTCCGTACCATCGTGATGGATGGCACGCCGTTCGATCGCCGCTCGGCTGTTCTTTCGGGTACGGGCCAGGTGCGCGACGTGGTATCTCGTTCGCGTGGGGCCATCGGCTACATTTCGCTGGGCTTCGTCGATAGCCTCAACGCCAAGACCTCGGTCAAGGCCGTCTCGGTCAATCATGTTGAGGCGTCCGAGAAGACGGTCGCGAGTGGCGGCTATCCCATCTCGCGCGACCTTTACTTCTTTGTGAAGGGTGTGCCTTCGCAGCAGGCGCAGGATTACATCGACTATGTGACGTCCGAAAAGATGGACAAGCAGATTCGCGAGGCGGGCTTTATTCCCGTCACCAACGACGAGAAGGGGAGTGAGTAGCATGGAAGCACAGGAAAACTCCCAGACTGAGCAGAATGTTCAGACGCCCAAGAAGCGCGAGCTGGCGCTCGTATCGCGCAGTACCTATATCAAGGAGAAGGCGCTGCAGTGGATCTTCTTTGCCTGCGCGTTCTTGGCGGTCGTTACTGTCATCCTGATTTTTGTCTTTACCACGTACTCGGCGCTGCCCGTCTTTACTGACATCGGTCTGGCTGACTTCTTTAGCTTTACGTGGGCGCCTTCCGAGGGCCACTACGGCATCTTGTCGCTGCTTGCTGGCTCGGGTCTGGTGACCGTCGGTGCGCTCGCCATGGGCGTGCCGCTGGGCGTGGGTACGGCCGTTTACCTGGTCGAGATTGCCAGCAAGCGCGTGCGCAAGCTCATCAGCCCCGCCGTTGACCTGCTGGCGGGCATACCCTCCATCATCTACGGCTTCTTTGGCATGATCATCATCCGCCCGTTTATCGCACAACTGACCGGCGGCCTTGGTTTTGGTGCGCTGACGGCGTGGTTTGTGCTCGCCATCATGATCGTCCCTACCATCACCACGCTCACCATCGATGCTCTCAATTCCATTCCCATGGGCATTCGCGAGGCATCGTATGCCATGGGCGCCACAAAGTGGCAGACCATCTATAAGGTCGTGCTACCTGCCGCGAAGCTGGGTATCGTTGATGCCATCGTGCTGGGTATGGGCCGTGCCATCGGCGAGACCATGGCCGTGCTCATGGTCGTAGGTAACGCCCCGGTTATTCCCGACAGCATTGCGAGCCCCATCTCGACGCTCACGAGCCAGATTGCGCTCGACATGAGCTATTCCTCGGGTCTGCACCGCTCGGCGCTGTTCGGCATGGGTGTGGTCCTGTTTATCATCTCCGCCACGCTGGTGGGTATCGTTCGTCTGATTTCCAAGAAGAAGAGGGGGTAGGCTATGTCCGATTCCGTTGACACGACGGTCGATACGACCTCGTCGCGCGAGCGCATCAAGCGTGCCCTTTCCCACGGCAAGAAGGGCCGCATCAACAAGGACCTGTCCAACAAGATCATGCTTGGCGTGTTTCGTGCCGCTGCCTACATCACCACGCTGGTGCTGGTCGCTATCATCGCCTACGTGGTCATCAACGGCCTGCCACACATCTCGCTCGACTTTATCTTCGGTTGGCCCCAAGGCGTCAACGCCGAGGGCGGAATTTGCCCCACGATCGTCTCGACCGTCTATGTGACGGCGCTCGCCATGCTCATCTGCACGCCGATCGCTGTGCTGGCAGCCGTCTATCTGGCCGAGTACGCCAAGCAGGGCAAGGTCGTCGAGCTCATTCGCTACGCTGCTGACGCTTTGGCCTCGGTGCCCTCCATCGTTATGGGCCTGTTTGGCTACGCCTTGTTTGTCGAGGCTATGGGCCTGGGCCTTTCGATGGTCTCGGCCGCTCTGGCGCTCGCGCTCTTGATGCTTCCCATCGTCATGCGCACCACCGAAGAAGCCATTCGCGCCGTTCCGCGCTATATCCGTTGGGGCGCGTACGGCCTGGGCGCTACCAAGTGGCAGGTCGTCTCCAAGATCGTGCTTCCTTCGGCCTTTGGCCGCATTGCCACGGGCATCGTCCTTGCCATCGGCCGTGCCATCGGCGAGACCGCCGTGGTGCTCTACACCATGGGCCAGGCCATCAATCTACCTATTTCGCCGCTCGATTCCGGTCGTCCCATGACCGTTCACCTGTACCTGCTTGCCAACGACGGCATCAACATGAACGCAGCCTACGGCACCGCGCTCTTGCTGATGGTGATCATTTTGGCCTTCAACCTGTTTGCGCGCTTCCTGTCGCGCAAGCGTCGCTAGTTAAGGAGTCCCATGTCCGTTTATCAGTCCGCTCCCGCGTTGGAGCAAGCGGCCATTACGGCCAAGGATTTCAACTTTTGGTACGGTGACTTTCATGCGCTGACGGGGCTTGACCTCAACATCGCCAAAAACGCCATCACCTCCTTCATTGGCCCTTCGGGCTGCGGCAAGTCGACGTTTTTGCGCTGCATCAACCGCATGAATGACCTGATTGAGGGCACGCGCGTCGAGGGCACCATGACGCTCGACGGCAACGATATCTATGCCGAGGGTGTCGATCCGGTCGATCTCCGTCGTCGCGTGGGCATGATCTTTCAGCAGCCCAACCCGTTTCCCAAATCCATCTACGAGAATGTCGCCTTTGGCCCTCGTCTGCAGGGCGTGACTAGCAAAAGCGACCTCGATGACATCGTGGAAGAATCGCTCAAGCGCGCCAACCTCTGGAAAGAGGTATCCAATCAGCTCAACAAGGATGGTTTGGCGCTCTCGGGCGGTCAGCAGCAGCGTCTGTGCATCGCGCGCGTGCTTGCGGTGCAACCCGATGTCCTCCTGATGGACGAGCCCTGCTCCGCCATCGACCCCACTTCCGTCTCTAAGGTCGAGGATCTGATGGCCGAGCTGGCGCCCGAGATGACGATTATCATCGTCACGCATTCAATGCAGCAGGCAGCTCGTATCAGTGACTACACCGCGTTCTTCTTGCAGGAAGTTGCCGGCGAGCCCGCTACGCTCATCGAGTATGGTCAAACCGACGCGATCTTCACCAGCCCGGTGGACTCGCGGACGGAAGACTATATCACCGGCCGCTTTGGCTGATCGGTGCGACTAGTCCCAAGCCGATCGGATCTGGTCCGGTGCGTATTCACTGTGCGGGCGGCATGACCGCACCCAACTGATTGGAGTGAACCATGCGCAAACTGTTTTCCCGTCAGCTCATCGAGGCCCGCCACGAGATGCTGAGCATCTACGAGGCCGTCGATCTGGCCCTCCACGATGCCGTGAAGGCCTATGTGACCGACGACCGCAAGCTCGCCACCAAGACCAAGAAGCGTACGCTTTCGATTGACGCACGCTGCGCCAACCTGGAGGCCGTCTGCTACAACCTGATTGCCACGCAGTCACCGGTCGCCTCCGACTTCCGCTTGCTGCAGACGATCATCTACGTCGACTTTAACCTGCAGCGCATGACCGATAAGGTTCGCCAGATTTGCCGCGCCACGCGTCATATGATCAAGGCCGACATCTCGCTGCCCAAGGAGCTTGTCGGCACGGTCGAGGCCGAGGCTGAGGCCGTCTACCAGGTGCTGGGCTCTTCGCTTTCTGCGCTCGTCACCAACGACATGTCCATCATCTGCAACTTGGCCGTCGAGGACGAGCCAGTGCACGCCGCCTACGAGAAGTTCTTCCGCACCTTTAACCGCATGGACACGGGCGATTTTATGGACGACGACAGCAACTATGACGACCTGCGCCGCGCCATCATGGTATCGCGCTATCTCGATCGCATCGCCTCGATTTCCATCGATGCCGCCTGCCGTCTGACCTTCCTGTTGACCGGACAGCGTATGACTGCCGGTGATATCGCCTGCACTGATGAGGATGAGCTCGAGAGCATGCGCGTGCCTTCGGGCGAGGGTGTTATCATGAGGCCCGCCGTCGATGCACGCTACGTTGCCAAGGTGCCCGTTAACGAGGTCAGCGAGGGTCTTCGCTACCTGCTCGATCATCTTGAGGATGAGGACGATGGCGAGGACGACGAGGAGTAAGTAACCCCGTTCGTCGAAAGATTGTAAATACCTAAGTGAGCGCGGCCTTGCACATGCGGGGCCGCGCTCTTGCGTTAGCATGGGACTACTTGTTTGGCTGTCAGCGGAGGCGATTGGCAATGGATAACTATTTGGACTTGATGCGCGCTCGCCGCGAGCAGATTCTGGAACGTTTTTATGCGGCGCTCGATCGCGCGGGCCGTCCCCACGACGCCGCGCGCCTCATTGCTGTGTCCAAGACCGTTGGTGTCGATGAGACCGTTGCCGCCATCCAGGCGGGGTATCGCCATTTTGCCGAGAATCGCCCGCAGGAGCTGGTTCGCAAGCTCACAGGTTTGGCGGAGCATCCGGAGCTGCCCGAGGTGCGCTTCGATATGATCGGCAACCTGCAGACCAATAAGATCAATGCGGTGCTGGGCTCAGCCGAGCTGATTCACTCGGTGGGTTCGCTGCATCTGGCGCAGGCGATCTCGAGCCGTGCTGCCCGCAAGATTGAGGCAGGCGAACTCGCCGGCCCCCAGCGTGTGCTCATTGAGGTCAATGTGAGTGGTGAGGAGTCGAAGGGAGGCTTTTCGCCCGATGAGATTCGCGCCGCCGCGGGTGAGCTTGCGGAACTTGAGGGAATTTGCGTACAGGGGCTTATGACTATGGCGCCCCGGGGGAATAAGGATGTGGCACGCCGCACCTTTGCGGGGCTTCGTGAGCTGAGGGATGAGCTGGAGGCGGCGCATCCCGATTTGAACCTGCCTGAGCTTTCCTGCGGCATGAGCGAAGACTTTGAGCCTGCCCTTGAGGAGGGCTCTACGCTCGTTCGCCTGGGCAGGGTAGTATTTAGCCCGGAGTTTGCAGTAAAATAAGGCTCTGAAGTGCGCACTGATTATCGGGGCGCCTGCACTAAACCGCGAGAGGACACAACCATGGGCTTCCTTGACGAGATTAAAAATAAGATGCACCTGGGCGGCCAGCAGGGTTACGACCAGGGTTATGGCCAGGACGACGACTACGGCTACGATGATGGCTATGACGATGGCTATCAGGGCAACGGCTACAGCGGTGCTTCGGGCGAGGGCTTCTACACCCAAGACGAGCCGAGCAACGGCCTGCTTGGTCAGACGCGCCGTGGTGAAGCTGAGTCGGTTGCCGTGTATACACGCTCCGGGCAGCTGGTCGGCGATGACTCCCGCCATGCCACGACGTATAACCCGCCTTCGCGCTCGCAGGACAGTGTTGCGAGCGGTTATCGTCCTGGTGCCTATGACACGCCGTCGAGCTACGCCGAGAACACCCGCGCCCGTGCCGCCGCTGCGCCTGCGCCTGCACCGAGCGATGCCTCGGCCTATGCGAGCAATATCATCAACGCCACACCGCAGCTGCCGGCCTATGTCCTGCGCCCCGAGAGCTATGACGACGTGGAGACCGTGGTGCGCCGCGTTCGCACCAAGCAGCCTGTCGCACTGATTTTTGTGGGCGTACGCACCGAAGTTGCCAAGCGCGTCTTGGACTTCTCTTACGGCTTTGCCTGCGGTCTGGGTGCCACGGTCAAGGAGGTGGGCGACCGCGTGTTCATGGTGCTGCCCGCCGGTTGCGAGGTCAAAGATTCCGATCTCAAGAAGCTTCGTGCCGACGGCTACCTTAAGTAAAGACAAGACGAGGAGATTCCCATCAACATCTACACTATCGTCCAGCTGGTCAATACGCTGTTCAACTTCTATTCCACGCTCATTGTCGTCTACTGCTTTATGACGTGGATTCCCATGAAGCAGGGTGGTTTGCTTCAGGATATTGCCGCGGTGCTTGATAGCGTGTGCGGTCCGTGGCTCAACCTGTTCCGTCGTTTCATCCCGCCGATGGGCGGTATCGATTTTTCGCCGGTCGTTGCGATTATTGCGTTGCAGTTGGTGCAGAGGCTGGTTCTGCAGCTTCTTATAGGTATACTCGTGTAGAACTGTCTTAGTAACTTACGTCGGGCGTGTAGCGCCGAGGCGATGAAAAAGGAGACTTGTTATGGCTATTACCCCTGCAGACATCCAGGCTCAGACTTTCTCTGAGGCCAAGCGTGGCTACGATCCTGCTGAGGTCGACGTCTTCTTGGAGACGCTGTCCTCTGAGGTTGACGCTATGCTCGCTAAGATCGTCGACCTTAAGGGTCGTCTGACTGCTACCGAGCAGCAGCTTGCCGATGCGCAGGCTCAGCTTGCCCAGGCTCAGGATGCCCCCGCCCAGGCCGTTCCTGCCGCCCCCGTGGCTGCTCCCGCCCCTGACTTCTCCGCTCAGGAGCGCCAGATTTCCGCTGCCCTGATCGCTGCCCAGCAGACCGCTGAGACCATCGTCAACGATGCCAATGAGAACGCTGAGCGTATTCGCAACGAGGCTGACGCCAAGGCCCGCGAGGTTATCCGCCAGGCTCTGACCGAAAAGCAGGCTGAGCTCGAGGAGATCGATCGTCTCAAGGCTTCTCGTGAGGAGTTCAAGGCCGAGTATCTCAAGCTCATCCAGCACTTCATGGACGATGCCCAGAACTCCTTCCCGGCCGACCTCATGGCCTCCACGCCGGTCGGTTCTGCCGCTTCTCCTGCGGTGACTGTTCCCGCCGAGCCGCTGCCCGTCGCTGACCCGGTTGTCCCCGTGGCCGATCCCTTCGCCCCGATCGACAACTTCGCTGCCGACGACCTGGACTAACATTCGGCCTACAATTTAGTGCCTAGAAAGGACCCGCAGCTTGCGGGTCCTTTTTTATGACTGTACCGGGGCGCGCAACATAAAAAACCGAGCCCTGCACATAGTGGCGCAGAACTCGGCGAACCGGTGAGCGGTCAAGGATAGGTTTTAGGGCATGTCCCAAAATCTACTTGAGGAGGAAGTCGGAGAGGGGAATGGTACGGGCCTCGCGATGCTCGGAATCGGCGATGTGGTCGGCAGGATATCCGCAGACGAGCATGTGATAGGGATAGACGCCCTCGGGCAGGTTGAACTGCTCCTGTGCCACCTCGGGCTTAAAATGGCATACCCAACACGTTCCCAGGCCCTGCTCGGTGGCCTCCATCATCATCTGATCGCACACTATGGACGTATCGATTTCACTGGAATTCATCTGGTCATACGGGCGCACCCAAGCGTCTTCGGTAACGCTACAAATAAGGAAGATGAGCGGAGCGCCAAAGATAGATCCATCACGAGCAAACCGAGGCTGACAAGCAGCAGCCTTCTCCAGAAGCTCAGGCGTATCCAGCACCATCACACGAGA
The DNA here is from genome assembly GCA_905216145.1 of uncultured bacterium. Classification (GTDB taxonomy): domain Bacteria; phylum Actinomycetota; class Coriobacteriia; order Coriobacteriales; family Coriobacteriaceae; genus Collinsella. The sequence continues at coordinate 35,858 of CAJMST010000002.1, forward strand.
AGGATGATTATTACAAGCAGAAGGAGCAATCCGCCCAGCCTCAACAATGGCATCCACCACAGCCTGCTCCACAGCCCGATCTTCAAACTCACGACAAGAATACCGACCCCGAGCCAGATCCAAATAACTCACAACCAAGCCCTCCAAATTCAGTGTATCAACCCAAAGCAAAACAAAGGGTACCCAAAGCCCGATCCAGCCAAACGTTTAAGGCGGTCCCAAAGTTCCCAATCGGGCTCAAAGGCCCTGTCAACAAAAGCCTCATTGCTTTCAAAGTATCAGCCAAAGTTCCCAATGGTGGTACGTAAGGCGAAGGGCCGGCCACGGTTTGCTTTCGAACGACTCTGCAAAGCAGCCGGAGTGAGAAAGCAAACCGTGGCCGGCCCTTCGCCGCCGGGACACGTACCCCCAATTAACTGTTCTTCATGACAATCGAATCCACAACATCGGCCACATTCTCGCAGCAGTCGGCGCAGTACTCCAGGAAGGCGTAGACGTCACGCCAAGCGATGACCTCGAGCGGATCCTTGCCGTTAACGTGCAGGTTGCGCATGGCGTTGATGTAGAGCTCGTCGGCCTCGGACTCGATGGTGTTGATCTGGATGACCAGCTCGCGCAGCGTTTTGGACTTGCGGTAGTTGGGAAGCTCGACCATCAGGTCTTTCATGGCGCGGCAGGCGTCAGTCACCTTGTGGGCGATGACGATGGCGTCGGGATGGATGCTCTGAATGTTGGTGAAGTAGACGCGCTGCACGACGCCCTCAATACGGTCGAGCACGGTGTCGAGCGCGCAGCTCATCAGATCCAGATCCTCGCGCTCGAGCGGGGTGATAAAGGCGGTGAGCAGGGCGTCTTCGAGCTCGTGGTGCTTCTTGTCTGCCGCATGCTCAATCGCATGCATCTTATTGAGCATGTCGTGAATCTGCGCGGGATCGAAGTTCTCAAAAATCTTGGTGAGCAGCTCTGCGGCCTGGACGGCGAGGTCGGCGCAAGCGACGTAGTTGTCAAAGTAGAACGAATCGGGTTTCTTTGCCATGGGTGGGTCCTTTCGAGGCGAAGACGGGTGGGCGAAGTAATGCGGTCCGGATGGACGTTCGGTTTGATTAGAGGAACATCATGAACAGCTTGGCCATGACAAAGCTGATGAGTCCGCAGGCGGGGAAGGTGAAGAACCAGGTGAACATCATGTCCTTGACGACTCCGAAGTTGATGGCCGAGAGGCGCTTGACGGCACCGACGCCCATGATGGCGCAGGTCTTGATGTGTGTGGAGGACACGGGGATGCCGGTAAGGGTGGCAAGCAGCAGGTTCGCGGCGCCCGCGAGGTCGGCGGAGAAGCCCTGATACTTCTCGAGCTTAACCATGCTCTGGCCGACGGACTTGATGATGCGCTCACCGCCCACGCTGGTACCGATACCCATAGTGGCCGAGCACAGCAGCATAATCCAGATGGGGATGCCGGCATCGCCGACGCTAGTCTGGCCGTTTGCGAAGGCCACGCCTAAAAAGAGCACGCCGATGAACTTCTGTCCATCCTGCGCGCCGTGCATGAAGCTCATGGCCGCAGCGCTCGCGATCTGAGCGTATTTAAAGAAGACATTGGCACGTCGCCTGTTGGCGGCGGCGAAAAGAATCGAGACGAGTTTGCACAGGATCCAGCCCATGACAAAGCCCAGGCCGATGGAGAGCGCCAGGCCGTAGATGACCTTCATCCACTCGTGGACGTTGACGCTGCTCGCGCCGCCGAGGGCGATAGCGGCACCGGTCAGGCCGGCGATAAGGCTGTGGCTTTGCGAGGTGGGGATGCCAAAACGCGACGCTGTGGCGCCGTAGACGACGATGGAGAACAGCGCCGCGCAGAGGCACGCGAGCGCCATGGTGCTGTTTCCGCCAAAGTCGACGATATGTGAGATGGTGTTGGCGACGCTCGCATTAAAGTGCGTCATGATGAGCACGCCGAGGAAGTTGAATGCGGCGCTCATGAGAATGGCGGCGCGGGCGGGCATGCAACGCGTAGTGACGCAGGTCGCGATGGCGTTGGGCGCGTCGGTCCATCCATTGACGAAGATGGCGCCCAACGCGAGGATCACGGTGACGGCAAGGACTGGGTTCGACACAATTTGGCCGAGGAAGGTTGAGAACGTTACGTCCATATATGGGCTTTCTCGAAGTTTGCAGGCACGTTACAAAAACATGATAAATCGTATCACCTCCTGCGGGTTCCTTTACCGAGTTCTGATGTGAGAAGTGGATTTTTTGGCACTAAAATTGAATATTAGTCCTGTTGACCGCGGGTATTCTTTTTGCTAACACGCCATGAGGACGCGTGTGCGCGCTCCAACACCCCAAAACCACAGTCTGTTCGCTTTACAACATGCAAACATGCGTTCGATAATAGGAGACATGGAATATCGACAGACAGATGGCAAAACTCGGCGCGTGCACAAGCAGTATGTGGACGTCGTGGCTCGCATCCTCGCGGGCGGACAAGTCGTGCCGGTCACCGTCTGCTGGGTCGACGGTCGTTGCTTTACGATTGACGAGATTGTCTCGTCCACGGGCTTTGGCTTAACGGTTCACGGCATTCGTACGGCAACCTATAAGGTGCGTTTTGGCGGGCACGCGACCGAGTTGTATCTGGAGGACCAGGCGCGTGAACGACCAGATGGCTCGCAGGCCCATCTGATGCGTTGGTGGGTGTGGGCATTCGACCGTACGCTCGAGGGCGAGCGCCGTAGGTAAGGACGTATGGCATTCGGGTACAATGACAGGAATCTTGTCAGCTACTGCGCCGTTATTTGTGGCGCTTTTTGAAAGGACGAACCTATGAACGATATCCAGGGCTATCAGAACGGCCCCGTCGAGAGCGGTGCAAGCCGCGCCAAGGAGATGTCGCCGCGCGCGTACAATCTCGCCATGTCTGCCCTGATCTTCTTGGGCTTTTGCGCCATGGGCGCCGGCGCCTACTTTACGAGCACCATGTCGTTTGCGCGCATGATGATGAGCGGGGCTGCCCTACCGCTGGTTTTTGGCTCGTTTATTTTGACCATCGTCGGCATGGTCATGATGTCGGCCGCCGCCAGCAAGCAGTCCGTGGGCCTGTCCCTTGTGGGCTACGTAATCTTTGCGAGCACCTTTGGCCTGACCGCGTCGTTTGGCCTTGCCAACTACGACCTGCCCACCATCAACACTGCCTTTATCGCCACGGCCGCCATCACCTTTGTCTTTGGCGCCTTGGGCGTGACGTTCCCCAAGTTTTTCCAGCGCGTATATGGCATCGGTTTTGGCATTCTGCTCGCTACTATTCTGGTTGAGATCGTGCTGATGTTCATGGGCGTCTCACAGACCATCACCGATCTGATCGTGATCGTGGTGTTCGCCGGCTTTATTGGCTACGACACCTATGTTGCCACGACGGTGCCGCCTACGCTGCCCAACGCCGTGCTCATGGCGTCCAATCTGTTCGTGGATATTATCAACGTGTTCCTGCGCATTCTGAACATCCTCGGCCGTCGCGACTAGTGGCGAATTGCGGCGGTGCTTGCCGTACGTGCAAATCGATGCGAAAGGCGGTCCTTCGGGGCCGTCTTTTTTGTACGCGGCGGGGTATCATGGATGGGAAAAGCCGATAGCGGCAGAGACCGAGAAAGGTGACCACTTATGGCAGACGTCGACAACAGGAACCGTAACCGCAGGTCCAACCGAGCGGGTCAGCCCAATCCCAAGCGCGAGGCCCGTGCCAAGGCCGCCGAGCGTCACGTGGCAACTGTGTCCGAAGCGTGCGCCAAGGATATCGAGCGTTCGCTTGCCGGCGTGTGCGAGTTCGATGGTATGCCTGCCGGTTTTGTCGCGGCGATGAAGGCCAAGGTTCAGAGTGCTGTGGCCGCCGAAGAACAGGTTGCCGAGGACGTCGAGGGCGCGGAGGCTGCCGAGACCGAGACGGCGCCCGAGACCGAGGCAGCGCCTGAGCCTGCCGAGGAAATCGCCGAAGCTGAGTCCGCGCCTGCTGAGGAGCCCGCTCCGGTTCTGCCTGAGGTCACCGTGCTCGATGCCTCCGCCACGCAGGCCATCCTGGACAACGGTCGTGGCTATGCGCAGTTCTGCGACATGGCCGTGCTCGCCTTTGCCTCGTTCACCAACCCGGGCGGTGGCTACATCCAGGGCTATCTGGGCCAGGAGGCCACGCTGTGCGCCGATTCGTATCTGTACAACGTTCTCGATAAGCAGCGCAAATGGTACGGCGAGAACCGTCGCCGCAACATCAACTGCGAGCTTTACCGCAACCGTGCGCTGGTGGTGCCTGCGGTGCGCTTCGACCGCAACCACGTGCATGCATACGCCGACGTGATCGTGGCCGCCGCGCCCAACGTTAAGCGCGCCCGCCAGGAGTATCGCGTGAGCGACGATGCTCTGCTGGACGCCCTGTGCGACCGCATTCGCTTTGTGCTTGCCATCTGCGACGAGCTGGGTCGCGAGAAGCTCGTACTGGGCGCTTGGGGCTGCGACAACAACGGCTTTGACGCCGAGGCCGTGGCCGAGCTCTTCCGCAAGGAGCTCGCGTCGGGCGACTTTAAGGTCAAGCAAGTCTTCTTTGCCGTGCCTTCTACGCGCTGGGATGAGGATTTTGCCAAGTTCGAGCACGTGCTGGCAAACTTCCCCGAGCGCAACGAGGAGTCCTATGCCCAGGTTGCCGCTCGCGCTGCGGCAGCTCGCGCCGCCGAGCAGACCCAGGCTGCTACCGAGGATGATGAGGACGAGGACGATTGGCGCAAGTACCTGTAATTGGTACGTGCTGACAGATGGGTCGAGCCGGCGGGAGAGGCTGCTTCCGTCGGCTTTTTACTGAGCGAGGGGCTTACGATGAAAAACGTTCTATGCTTTGGCGACAGCAACACCTATGGTTACGATCCGGCGGGCATGCGCGACGGCACCGCGGTGCGCTATGCGCAGGATGTGCGCTGGTGCGGCGTGGCCCAACGTGACTTAGGCGAGGGCTGGCATGTAATTGAAGAAGGCCTCAACGGCCGCACGACGGTACGCGACGACATGTGCCATCTGGACACCAATCTTAACGGCATCCGCGCACTTCCGATGCTGCTCGAGGCCCATAAGCCGCTGGACGCCATTGTGATCATGCTGGGCACCAACGACTGTAAGACGGTCTTTAACGTGACAGCTTCCGATATCGCCCGTGGCGCCATGGCGCTGATTCGCGCCGTCCGCGCGTTTCCGTGGACCGACGCTGCGCCTTGTCCGCGCATTCTGCTGATGGCGCCTATCAAGATCAAGCCGCAAATCGCCGATGTATATATGACCGATTTTGACGAGCGTTCCGTCGAGGCCTCGGAGCATTTTGGCGAGTACTACGCACATGTGGCTGAGCAGTTTGGCTGCGACTTTTTGAATGCCGCCGACTTTGCCGAGCCGGGCGATATCGACTATCTGCATATGATGCCCGAAAGCCACGAGAGCTTGGGACATGCCGTGGCGGCCAAGCTCCAAGAGATGCTCGGTGAGTAGCACGGCCCCAAACCACCGCAAAGGTGCCTGTCCCCTTTGCGGTGGTTTTGGGCTGTGAATCTTAATACTGCCACATGTGGTTGACAGGGCCGGAGCCTTTGCCCATGTCAAGGCCGGCGGCGAGGGCGCCCGTTAGGTAGGCCTTGCCGGCGTTGACGGCATCGGCAAGATCCATACCCTGGGCCAGCGCACAGGCGATGGCGGACGAAAGCGTGCAGCCGGTACCATGCGTGTTGCCGGTCTCGATGCGCTTGTGGCGGAACCACGTGGTGAGTGGATCTCCCAGATGGTTGCCCTCGTCATCGAGTGGCGCGGGTTCGGCCAGTACATCGTTGGCCTCGTTGACAAGATGCCCGCCCTTAACGAGGGATGCGCAACCAAAGCGGCGGGTGAGGAGCATGGCAGCATTTTGCTGCGTGCGCTCGGAGTCGACCTCGTAGTCGAGCAGGGCCATGGCCTCGGGAATATTGGGCGTGATAACCGTCGCTAGCGGGAACAGACGGCGGGTGAGCGCCTCGGCGGCATCTTCGGCAATCAGCCGTGCGCCCGAGGTGGCGACCATGACGGGGTCGACGACGATATTTTGTGCGTCCCAGGCGCCCAGGCGGTCGGCGATAACCTCGATAATCTCGGCAGAGGAAACCATGCCGATCTTGACGGCGCTGGGTCGGATATCGTCAAAAACGGCATCGATTTGCGCGGCGACAATATCCGGGGAGATGTTCTGTACGGCGGTGACGCCCAGGGTGTTCTGTGCGGTGATAGCGGTGATGGCCGTCTCGGCATACAGGCGGTGCGCCGTGATGGTCTTGATGTCGGCCTGAATGCCGGCACCACCGCTGGAATCTGATCCTGCGATGGACAGGACGGCGGGTACCTTACTGCGATCCATGTTCGCTCCCTTGTTCGGTCGGATTCAAATGGGTCTTCTGCCTGCATTATAAAGTTGCCCGGGCCGGCTGTATGCCGATCCCGGGCGAGCGGTGCAATCTTTACGTAAATGTAAGAAAATGTTCACATGTCAACAATTGATGAGCACCTTGTGACCGATTGTGGCTCCGGAGACGCGTTAATCCTCCATGCCGAGGTCGATCGTCGTGCCTTCGAACACCTTGTTAACGGTGCGGACGGCGCACATCTTGCCACACATGGTGCAAGTGCCCTCGGTTGCGGCGGGGGATTCCTCGTAGCGCTTCTTGCCGGTGACCGGGTCGAGCGCGCACTTCCACATCTCTTCCCAGTCGAGCTTGCGGCGTGCCTGGCCCATCTTGTCGTCCATGTCGCGGGCGTGGGGCACCTTTTTGGCGATGTCGGCGGCGTGTGCGGCGATCTTGGTGGCCATGAGGCCATCGAGCACGTCCTGGGCGTTGGGCAGGCACAGGTGCTCGGCCGGCGTCACGTAGCACAGGAAGTCGGCGCCGGAGCTGGCGGAGATGGCGCCACCGATGGCGGCGGTGATGTGGTCGTAACCCACGCCGATATCGGTCACCAGCGGCCCGAGCACATAGAATGGGGCGTTGTGGCACAGGCGCTTCTGCAGTTTCATGTTGGCGGCGATCTCGTCGAGCGCCATGTGACCCGGGCCCTCGACCATGACCTGGACGCCGGCGGCCCAGGCGCGCTTGCACAGCTTGCCCAGCTCGATCATCTCGGCGGTCTCGGTTGCGTCGTTGGAGTCGTAGAGGCAGCCCGGGCGGCAGGAGTCGCCAAGCGAAATCGTCACGTCGTACTCGTGGCAGATCTCGAGCACCTCGTCGTAGAACTCGTAGAAGGGGTTCTCATTGCCGGTGACCTCCATCCAGCCAAACAGCAGCGAGCCGCCGCGGCTGACGATGTTCATGAGGCGGCCGGTCTCCTTAAAGGTCTTGATGACCGACTTGTTGATGCCGCAGTGGATGGTCATGAAGTCCACGCCGTCCTCGGCGTGCGCGCGAACGACCTCGAGCAGGTCGTCCTTGGTGAGCTTGACCAGCGGCTTTTCCATGTAGCCGATGGCGTCATACATGGGGACGGTGCCCACCATAAGCGGCGTCTCGTCGATGAGCTGCTGGCGGAACTGGCGCGTCTTGCCCGAGTTGGAGAGGTCCATGATGGCGTCGGCGCCAAAGTCCTCGGCAATCTTGACCTTCTTCCATTCCTCGGCGGCATCGGCCTTGTCGCCCGAGATGCCCAAGTTCACGTTGACCTTGGTGGACAGGCCCTCGCCGACACCAAAGGCGCGCATGCCCTTTTTGATATGCACGATGTTGGCGGGAATGGCGATGCGGCCGTCTGCCACGCGCTCGCGGATGTACTCGGGGTCGCGATGCTCGCGCTCGGCGACCTCTTTCATCTGAGGTGTGATCTGCCCAGCGCGGGCGAAGTCGATTTGTGTGACGAGCTTGGGCTCGGTCTGTGTGCTCATTGGCACGGCTCCCTTCGTTGGCATTACCCATATCAGGTTTGCGGGTCAGGGCGGGCGCGCCCAGTCTCAGCCTGCCGTCTTGTCCTGCAAGCTCCCCGTTTATGTGGTGGGCTCAAGTATAGCTCGAATGGGTACGATTGACCTAACGAGCGTGCCTGTGGGGAGGTGTACATGGAAGACAAGCATCTATATCGAGAGACGCAATGGGATGTATCGGCCGAGGAGAGCCGCGCGCACCATGGCCTTGTCGCGATTGGTTTTGCGGTGCTTGCCGTGCTGGTGATTGCCTTTTGTATTTGGACGTTTGGCGGTCGCGGCGGCGCTGCCTGGGAGTTCGAGGCTGATGATAGCCTGCCGATCATGACGGTGAGGAGCACTGGCGGTAATGCCAATACGCTCGCCGTTCCGGGCGATTATTGGTACCCGCGCGATGAGTTTGTGCAGTTGCAGCTGAGTGGTGGGTCCATTCCAGGTGAAGAAATCGAACGCGTGACGTTTGATGAGGCGCTCAAAACACTGACGGTGGAGCTCAAAGATCAGGGCGATGTGCCCACGACCATGGATATCGCGCTGACGGAATGGCGCCTGGAACCTCCGTCGGGCGTTACGGTATCCGACGTAGAGCACGTTAAGGTTACCTACCAAGATGGCTCGACGAGCGAGATTGCAAAGGCCGATGGCTTGGCGGAGTAACGGGGTGTTTGGAAACGGCGGGCCTATTGTGCCTGCGCGTTCATGAAAACCAGGGTGTTTTTGTCTGAAAGCTCGGGGATGTGCCGATAGCCGATGTTGAATGTGGTAAGTTCGCTTGCATCTTCGAGCTTGTTTTCTGCCATCCACCGCACCATGGAGCCGCGCGCCTTTTTGCTGGCGGTCGACCGTTGGATGGGCTTCCCGTTGCGGATACCCTCGCCAAAGAGGCATGTGACGGCCGTGGCGTCGTCCGCGAGGTGGGGCAGAACGGCTTTGGCATACTCTACGCTGGCGAGGTTGACGATCGTAGCGTTGGAGCCTGCCGGAGCGATGGCCCGTGCGAGCTTGTCGCCCCAAAACGCGTAGAGGTCTCGGGCATCGTCGACGGCAAGCTTCGCGCCCATCTCCAGCCGATACGGTTCAACGGCATGAAAGGGACGAACGCACCCGTAGAGGCCGGAGAGGATCCACAGGTGGCTTTGCAGCCAGGCGAGCTGTTCGGCATCCATTACCTCGGGTGCCATGCTCTGGTACTGAATGCCGTGATAGGACATGACGGCAGGGGAGAGGTGACGGGCGATACCGGAATCGGCAAGATCGCCGTTTCCCAAGATGGGCTCGAACTCATGCAAAATGTCAAGACAAGGGCCCAGCAGCTTGTTGCTGACGTTCCACAGAGCTTGTAGACCGCTGTCGCCTTCGGTTCGTTCGATGTCCAAGAGCGCATGGTGCAGCTGGGCGGTCTCGCGCGCAAAGGGTGGAATCCCCTGAACTTCAAAAGCATCTTGTGCCGCGCGCATTTGCTTGGCGGGCGAAACGATGACCTGCAGCATGGACTCTCCTCTGCCAATAAAGAAATTGCGGTGGAATGTGGTCTGCGCGGGCCGGTTGAAGGCCAGGTTAGTCCGTATTCCACCGCAAGTTATAAAGGGCTGGTTTGGTGCACCTTACGAGGGTTTGCTAGGCGCGCTCGAGGAAGGCTTTGTAGCCGCGGTAGGCCTCGTAGATATCGGCCTTGTTGGCGACCTCCCACAGGGCGTGCATGGACAGGACGGCAACGCCGGAGTCGATGACGTTCATGCCATACTTGGCCATGATGTAGGCAATGGTGCCGCCACCGCCCGCGTTGACGCGACCGAGCTCACAGGTCTGGAAGTCCACGCCGGCCTCGTCCATGATGTCGCGGACGAGGGCCACGTACTCGGCATCGGCGTCGTTGGAACCGCCCTTGCCGCGGCTGCCCGTGTACTTGTTAAAGCACAGGCCACGACCCATAAAGGCGGCGTTCTTCGTCTCGAACTTGCCGGCATAGCCCGGGTCGAAACCGGCGGACACGTCGGAGGAGAGCATGCGGCTGCGGGCGAGCGCGCGGCGCAGGGCCAGCGGGCTATCCTCGCCGGCGAGCGTCATGATCTCGGCGACGGTGTTCTCGAAGAAGCGGCTCGTCATACCGGTGGCACCCACGGAGCCGATCTCCTCCTTATCGACGATGAGCGTGATGCTCGTGCGCTCCACGTTGGCGACGTCGATCTGGGCGAGCATGGACGGATAGGCGCAGACACGATCGTCGTGGCCATAGCCCAAAATCATGGAGCGGTCGAGGCCCATGTCGCGGGCGGGACCGGCGGGCACGACCTCGATCTCGGCGGAGAGGAAGTCCTCCTCCTCGACGCCGTACTGCTCCTTGAGGATGTCCAGGAACATCTGCTTGACGGGCTCCTTGGGAGCGTCCTTGTCGTCCTCATCGAACTTGACGGGACGGCCGCCCACGATCACGTCGAGGATCTCGGCGTCGACGGCGTCCTTGGCGGGCTTGGACATCTGCTCGCTCGAGAGGTGGATCAGCAGGTCGGAGATGGTAAAGACCGGATCGTCTGCCTTGTCGCCGATGTTGATGTCGACGGTGGTGCCGTCCTTTTTGCAGATGACGCCCACGAGTGCAAGCGGGGAGGCCACCCAGTGGTAGCTCTTGACGCCGCCGTAGTAGTGCGTGTCGAGGTAGGCCATGTCGCCGGCCTCGAAGGCGGGATTCTGCTTAAGGTCCAGGCGCGGCGAGTCCACGTGAGCACCCAGGATGTTAAAGCCCTGCTCGAGCGGGGCGGTGCCCAGGTTGACGAGCATGAGGTCTTTGCCGTGATTGGCGGCGTACACCTTGTCGCCGGCCTTGAGCGTGCGGCCCTCGGCAATCACGGTCTCCAAGTCGACGTAGCCCGCCTCCTCGGCCATCTTGATGCCGGTCTTGACGCACAGGCGCTCGGTCTTATTCTCGCTCAAAAACTGCTTATAGCCGCGGCAAAGCTCCTCGAGTTCCTCGACTTGCTGTGGCGTGTACTTTTTCCATGCGCAGGGACGCTCCATGACGCAGGCTCCTTTCGGATCGATCGTGCTGGTTGATGTACCGTGAGCCATCGTATCACGCGCGGGCCCGCGGCGGCAGGGAAGCCTGATGTGCGGTGGCCGCGGGGCGGGGAGCGTGTAAACTGGTGTGAGCAAACCGTGCCCAGCCCAAAGCGAGGTATTCAATATGTCTGACAAGCGCCGCACCTTTGCCGTTATCGACGGCAACTCGCTCATGCACCGCGCCTTCCACGCCGTGCCGCCCACCATGAATGCGCCGGACGGGCGCCCCACCAACGCGATCTTCGGCTTTCTGAACATGTTTCTCAAGATGATCGATGCCTTTAACCCCGACGGTGTGGTCGTGGCGTTTGACAAGGGCAAACCGCGCGTGCGCATGGAGATGCTGCCACAGTATAAGGCGCAACGCCCGCCCATGGACCCCGATCTGCATGCGCAGTTTCCGATGATCAAGGAGCTGCTCACCGCGCTCAACGTGCCGATTCTGCAGTCCGAGGGCTGGGAAGGCGACGATATCCTGGGAACCATGGCGCGCCTGGGTGAGGAGGCCGGCTGCGACATGCTGCTGGTGACCGGCGACCGCGACATGTATCAACTCGTGACCGAGCACGTCAACGTGGTCTCGACCCGCAAGGGCCTGTCCGACGTGGCGATCATGACGCCCGAGAGCGTGGACGACCTGTATCACGGCATTACGCCGGCGCTCGTGCCCGATTTTTACGGTCTAAAGGGCGATACGTCGGACAACATTCCCGGCGTACCGGGCATCGGCCCCAAAAAGGCGAGCGCGCTCATCGCACAGTACGGCAGCTTGGACGAGGTCATCGCGCATGCCGACGAGGTCAAGGGCAAGATGGGCGAGAACCTGCGTGCGCACATCGACGATGCGCTGCTGAGCCGCAAGGTCGCAACCATTCGCACCGATGCGCCCGTCGAGCTCGACTTTGACGAAACGTCCTTCCCGGCGTTTTCTGCCGACGAAGTGTCCGCGGCGCTGGGCACACTTGGTATCACCGCCATGCAGAACCGTTTCTTGGCGCTGATCGGCGGCGAGGGCGGGGCTGCTGCTGCCTCCAGTGTGTTTGAGATACCTGCTATGGTTCGCGCAGCCGCCGGCGATGCCGACGCGCTTGGTGCCGTTGCGGCTGAGGTCTCCCGCGCGATTGATGCCGGCGAGTGGGTCGCCGCCGTGGTGGACGACGACAAGGAAGAGGGCGCGCTCTTTGGACTGACGCGCACGCTGTGGTTGGCGACGTCCAAGGGCCTGTTCGCGCTCGAGGAGGGCGACGGCGCCTCCACTGCCGTAGTCGATGGCTTCAACTTCGCTCACGGTGTGATCGCCGGCGTGCTTGCGCGCCTGTTTGTGGAGGGCCGCGTGGCGAGCCCGGATACGAAGGCGCTGCTGCACGAGCTTTCGCCCATCGATTCTTCTGAGCCCGAGCTCATGGATCCGCTAGCAGTCGATTCCACGTGCATCTTCGACACCGTGGTCGCCGCTTACCTGTTGGATTCCGACCGCTCCGAGTTTGACGAGGCATATCTGGCCGATACGTATCTGCAGATGGCGCTGCCTGCGGCGCGCGGCGCAGAGGGTGCTTGTGAGGACGCTCCGGCGCCTGCCGCCCGTACTGCGGCTCTGACGCTGGCGCTCGTGGTGCCGTTGCGCGAGTGCATGGCCCGTGAGAATGCCGCCAACGTGTTCGATGGCATCGAGATGCCGCTCGTTCCGGTACTTGCCAAGATGGAGCGCGCGGGCATGCTCGTGGACCCCGACCGTCTGCACAGTCTGTCCGAGGGTCTGGCGACCCAGATTACCGAGGTTGAGCGCAGTATTCGCGACCTGGCGGGTGACGAGACCTTTAATATTGGCAGTCCTATGCAGCTGTCGCATGTGCTCTTTGATGTGATGGGGCTTCCGACCAAGGGCCTCAAGAAGACTAAGCGCGGCTATTATTCGACCAACGCCAAGGTGCTGAGCGACCTTGCGCGTGACCACGAAATCGTGCGTCTGATCTTGGACTGGCGTGAGAAGTCTAAGATCAAGTCCACCTATCTGGACACGCTGGGCCCGCTACGCCGAGGCGACGGCCGCGTACACACTACGTACAACCAGACCATCACGGCAACGGGGCGTCTGTCCTCGAGCGACCCGAACCTGCAGAACATCCCGACGCGCTCTGAGCTGGGCCGTACCGTCAAGACGGCGTTTTCGGCAGGCGAGGGAAGCGTCTTTTTGGCGGTGGACTACTCGCAGATCGAGCTGCGTCTGCTGGCGCATCTCTCAGGTGACGAGCACTTGGTGCGCGCCTTTAACGAGGGCGAGGACTTCCATGCCGAGACGGCGGCGCGCGTGTTCGGTGTGCCGGTGTCCGAGGTAACGCCCGACCTGCGCAGTCGCGCCAAGGCCGTGAACTTTGGCATCGTGTACGGTCAGCAGGCCTACGGTCTGTCGCAGTCGCTGCATATCTCGATGGCCGAGGCGCGCGACATGATCGACCGCTACTACGAGGCCTACCCGGGCGTGCGTACGTTCCTCGACAACGTGGTGGCGCGCGCCAAGCAGACGGGCTACGCCGAGACCATGTACGGCCGCCGTCGTCATATTCCGGAGCTCAAGGCTAAAAACCCGCAACTCCGTGGCTTTGGTGAGCGCACGGCCATGAACCACCCCATGCAGGGCACCGCCGCCGACATCATCAAGATCGCGATGGCCCGCGTAAGCCGACGTCTGGAAGAAGAAGGCTTTGCCGCCCACATGATCCTGCAGGTACACGACGAACTGGACTTTGAGTGCCCCATCGACGAAGTCGAGCGCCTCACCGCCATGGTCCGCGACGTCATGGAACACGTAGTAGACCTCCACGTCCCCCTAATCGCCGAAGCTTCGACTGGAGTGACCTGGGCAGACGCCAAGTAAGGGCACGACCACAATTCCAAAGTAATACAAAACCAGAAGGACGCCCCTCATCAACAAGGAGCGTCCTTCGTTCAATAAAAATCAGCCAAAGTATCTAGGCGCCAAGACGCCATCCATGCGGCAAGCAAGTCAACGTAGCCATGCTCGGGCCCGGCCGTTTGATTTTTGTAGATTCCGCACGAGCCGAAGGCCACTTAATGTGGCCTTCGAGCGAGCCCAGGACCTGACCGAGCAAAAATAAAACGGCCGGACCCGGGCATGGCGACGAGATAGATTACCGAGCCGCCAAGATGGCGTCGATGAGCGTCAGTACGCCCCCGTCGTTGTTGCTCGGAATGCGCCACTTAGCATGCGCATTCATATGCTCCTCGGCATTGTCCACGATAAAGCTGTGTCCGACGCGCTCCAGCATGGGGATGTCGTTGTACGTATCGCCCACGGCGGCGGCATCGGCGATATCAATGCCGAGCTGCTCGCACAGATGCGCGACGCCGGCGCCCTTGTCGACACCCAGGTTCATAAAGTCGATCCACTCGCGGCCCGCATTGGTGACGTAGAGCTTGTCCGAGAACTCGGGGTTGTAGGTCTCGCGGAATGCGGGCTCGGCATCGTAGGCAGGGAAAAAGACCGAGATCTTATTGGACTCGATATCAAGGCCCTCAAAGGTGTCGACATAGTTGATCGTGTTGTAGTACACGCTGATTTCGTCGTGGTACTGATGGTCGCGGGCGAGCACATAGAACTCGTCGTAGCAGCACAGGACGGGGACAGCGCGAGGATCCTCCGAGGCACGGCTCAAGACCTGCTGATACAGCTCCACGTCAATATTGCTCTTATAGATATAGCTGCCGCGATAGATCACGCACGCTCCGTTGTCGGGACAAAAGGCGAGGCGGTTCTTGATACCCTCGAACATCTCCTCGAGCTTGGGGGCGGGACGTCCGCTGGCGGGGCAGAATACGATGCCGGCGTCGGCGAGCTTGTCCAGGCGCTCATCAAGACCCTGGGGCAGCACACGCTCGTCGGTCAGCAGCGTCTTGTCCATATCGACGGCGAGAATCTTAATGTTGCCGATGTTGGCGTCCGATTCGTAAGTTTGCATAAAAATGCGCCTTTCGTTTCGAGATTGTTTCAGACGTTATAACCATTAACTCGTACTCGGGCGTATTTTCGCAGGATTGGCGCGCGTTTGCATCACCATTCACAAAGTAATGAAAAAACTTTTCAGAAATTTGAAGTTGTCGCTTGTGCCGCGGGCACTTTAGCGTAATATAGCGACCATCGAAAACGGAGACGGAAAAACAACCGCTTACCGAGGAAAAGGTACCGTTTACGATATTAGAATTGCGCCCGGCGATAGGTGAAAGGAGAGGCAGATGCAGTTCGTAAAGATCATCACTACTGCAGACAATGCCATCCGACGCCAGCGCGCAATTTCCCGACGACGATAACAATCGTCTCTGTCCGCATGGGGCGAATTGCCTCAACAGAGTCATTTTGAGGTCGTTGGGTTTTAGCACGACATTGCTGCATGTTTCTAGGGCATGTATGTGCTGATTATTGCTATTTAACCTGATATTGCACGGTATTCGACCTTGAAATGACTTGCAACTGACCGATGTTCTAATTAGCTACCAAGGGCGAAAGGAAACAGCCATGAGCAAGGAAAAAGTCGTTCTCGCATATTCCGGTGGTCTTGATACATCCGTATGTGTCAAGTGGCTCCAGGACGAGAAGAATCTCGATGTCGTTTGCGTCTGCGGCAACGTGGGCCAGGAGGAGACCGGCCTGGATGCCAAGAAACAGAAGGCGCTCGACCTGGGCGTTCTTGATTGCCAGGTGCTCGACCTGCGCGACGAGTTCTCTGATGAGTTCCTGACCAAGGCCATCGCTGCAAACTCCATGTACGAGAACAAGTATCCGCTGCTCTCCGCCCTGTCTCGCCCGCTGCTTGCCAAGAAGCTTGTCGAGGTCGCTCATGAGTTTGGTGCGACCTACGTCGCCCACGGCTGCACCGGTAAGGGTAACGACCAGGTCCGCTTCGAGGCTGCCGTCAAGGCCCTCGACCCCGAGCTTAAGGTTATCGCCCCGGTTCGCGAGTGGGATCTGAAGTGCCGCCCCGATGAGGTCGCCTATGCCCATGCCCACAACGTGCCGGTTCCCGAGGGTGCCAACGACAACCCCTATTCCATCGACGACAACCTGTGGGGTCGTGCCATTGAGTGCGGCCACCTGGAGGATCCCTGGAACGAGCCGCTCGACGACGCCTGGGTTATGACCAAGAATCCCGAGGACACGCCCGATATCCCGACGTATACCGAGATTGAGTTTGAGGCCGGCAAGCCCGTCGCCGTCGACGGCAAGAAGATGAAGCTCTCCGAGATCGTCGTCGCGCTCAACAAGATTTCGGGCGACAACGGCTTTGGCCGTCTCGACCTGGTCGAGGATCGTCTGGTGGGACTCAAGAGCCGCGAGTGCTATGAGGTTCCCGGTGCCCTGACGCTCATCACTGCCCACAAGGCGCTTGAGGACATCTGCGTTGAGGGTGACCTGCTCAAGACCAAGATTAAGCTCGAGCAGGATTGGGCCACCGCCGTGTACAACGGCCAGTGGTACAGCCCGCTCAAAAACGCGCTCGACGCCTTTATGGCCGACACCCAGAAGTTCGTGACCGGCACCGTCCGCCTGAAGTTCTTTAAGGGCAACTGCCATGTCGTTGGCCGCAAGAGCCCCTTCAGCCTCTACGACTACGGTCTGGCCACCTACGACCGCGACACCACGTTTGACGAGAAGGCCAGCGCCGGCTTTATCGAGATCGATACGCTGTCGCTCAAGACGTGGGCTAAGGTCCAGGGTCCCAGCTCTGCTGCCGCCCAGGCCTAGCGCCTCCTTTCCTTGGTATCCGCGCGGCCCATCCGCGTGATACATAACGGGCGCACGGGGTCCCTACCTTTCGTTATGCTTGCTGACACTTCTTAACATCGGTGGCCCCTACGTTCCGCCCGCATATATGATGCCGCGTCTGCGGTTGAGTCCGAGCCCCGCCGGGGTTGTCCGGCGGGGCTCCTTCTATCAATTTGGCGGCTTTGCGCCTATATATATGAGGAGTATCCATTATGTTCAATGCTATCGCGCATGCTTTACTTGCCCTTGCGCCCGAGTTCGATGCTGCAAAGGTCGAGGACGTTCCTATGAGCCTGAAGGCCTGGATCGATGGTTCGCAGGGCAACATCCGGAGGGAGACGTTGGGCGCCAAGTGCATGGTGCGTCACTTCTTTGCAAATTAGCCACATGGCCCCGCGCGCGGCAGGGAGTGTGTAAAACTAGCGGTTGATAAATCGCTTTAGCGACAGGGCACATTGCTTTGGACGCTTGTTTTGGTATTTGGAGAAAGGAGACGGTTCCATGGCTCTTTGGGGCGGTCGTTTTGAGGCGGGCGTGGCCGAGGTCACGCAGGAGTTTGGCGCGTCGCTGCCGGTCGACAAACATCTCTATAAGCAGGATATCGCCGGCTCTAAGGCGCATGCCAAGATGTTGGCCGCCCAGGGCATCATCAGTGCCGAGGACGAGCAGGCGATTGCCAAGGGCCTGACCGGAATCGAACAGGATATCGATGCCGGCAACTTTACCTTCGACATCAACGATGAGGACATTCATATGTCCATCGAGAGCGAGCTGACGCGTCGCATCGGCGAGGCTGGCAAGCGCTTGCATACTGGGCGTTCGCGCAACGACCAGGTGGCGACCGATACGCGCCTGGGCGTCAAGGCGCTGGCCAAGGAGCTCATGGAGGCCAATCTTGAGCTGCGCCATGTGCTGGTGGATGCGGCCAAGAAGTACGACAAGGTGATTCTGCCGGGCTACACGCACATGCAACATGCTCAGCCCGTGCTGCTGTCGCATCACCTGCTGGCGTATTCCTGGATGTTCGCGCGCGACTTTACGCGTTTGAAGGCCGCCTTTGATGCTGCCGACAACTGCCCGCTGGGTGCCGCTGCGCTTGCCGGTACGAGCTATCCGCTCGATCGCCAGATGACGGCTGCCGAACTTGGCTTTGCGGGCGTGATCCCCAACTCGCTCGATGCCGTTTCCGACCGTGATTTTCTGCTCGATCTGCATTACGCCGGATCCGTCATGGCGATGCACCTGTCGCGTCTTTCCGAGGAGATCGTACTGTGGTCGAGCTCCGAATTTGGCTTTATCACGCTTTCCGACTCGTACTCCACTGGCTCGTCCATCATGCCGCAGAAGAAGAACCCCGACTTTGCCGAGCTTATCCGCGGCAAGAGCGGTCGCGTGTACGGCAACCTGGTGCAGCTGCTGGTAACCATGAAGGGCCTGCCGCTTGCTTATAACAAGGACTTGCAGGAGGACAAGGAGGGCGCGCTCGATACCGCCCATACGCTCATGCAGTGCCTGTCCGTTATGGCCGGAATGATTTCGACTTGGACCGTCAACGAGGATGCCATGGCGCGCGAGTGCGGCGTGGGGCACCTTGCCGCCACCGATGTTGCCGATTACCTGGCCAAGCGTGGCCTGCCGTTCCGCGAGGCACATGCCGTGGTGGGCCATCTGGTCCTGATGTGCGAGAAGCGCGGCTGCAATCTTGAGGACCTGCCGTTTGAGGTGTTCCAGGAGGCAAGCCCGCTCTTTGAGCGCGACATTACCGAGGCGCTCGATATCCCGTCGATTGTCGCCGCGCGCACGACCGAGGGCGGCACCGCTCCTGCTGCCGTTGCCGTGCAGTTGCAGCGTGCCGAGGCACAGCTCGTGGCTGACGAGGGCGTGTTTGGATCGCTGACCAAGGTCGTCGAGATGGGTCACGGGGCAAAGTAGAGGTTTGGCTGAAGCCGTTTTGGCCATGTATTGATAAATCGTTTTCGCTTTACGGGCGCCTGCTGATGTGGGAGCCCGTATTTTATTGCTATGGGGGAGGGGCTTGTCGAGAACTTCTGTAGGACCTTTGGGCAGGTTGTGAAGGGGATACGTTCGCGGGCGGCAACCGACCGCCTGCTCTGTTCGGCGCGGTTGATGGGCGGTCGGATGGTACTCTAATCGGGCTTCGAAACAGAAGTGACACATATGGAGCGCTTTAATAAATTGCAACGTTTCAATAAACAGCTTTTTGTTTAACTGCAGCTAAAACTCTGTTACGATGCAGTCCAGGCGGGTGCCGGAATGGGACTTGGGCACGCGCGAACCTACTTGAAAGGCTACTTTTATGGCTATCGAGAAGACCTTCATCATGATTAAGCCCGACGCCGTGCGCGACCGCAAGATCGGCGAGATCGTTGCTCGCATTGAGCGCAGCGGCCTTGTCATCGAGCGCATGGAGATGACCACGCTCGAGCGCGCTACCGTCGAGGAGCACTACGCCCATCTGGCCGACAAGCCCTTCTTTGGCGGTCTCTGCGACTTTATGACGAGCGGTCCGGTCGTCAAGATGGTCGTTTCCGGTCTCTCCGCTGTTGCTAAGATGCGCACCCTCATGGGCGCTACCAACCCGCTTGAGGCTGCTCCTGGTACCATCCGCGGCGACTTTGCCGTCGATGTCAACGCCAACGTGATCCACGGCTCCGACTGCCTGGAGAACGCCGAGATTGAGATCAAGCGCTTCTTTGGCTAAACCAGCTTTGACTCCTTAAAGCTGTTAGCGTGTGGCTTGGGCGCCGCGGAACTCCATCCGCGGCGCCCTTTTATTCCAAAATCTATGCAGGGGCCCGCTCGGACATGTGTTCCGAGCGGGCCCCTGCTGTTAGCTTGTGGCACTGAATAGTTTAGGCTTCGTCGACGATCTTAAGGGCGCGCGTGTGATCGATCTCGTTGAGGAGGTTAACGCGACGCTCGTGACGACCGCCCTCAAACTCGGCGTCGAGCCACTCGTCGACGATCATCTTGGCGAGCTCGGAGCCCACGACGCGGGCGCCAAAAGCGAGCACGTTGGTATTGTTGTGCATGCGGGAGAGCTTGGCGCTGAAGGGCTCGGAGCACACGACGGCGCGTACGCCCTCGACCTTGTTGGCAGCCAGGCTGATACCGACGCCGGTGCCACAGATCAGGATGCCTAGATCGACGTCGCCGTTGGCAACGGCCTTACCCACCTTGTAGCCGGCGATGGGGTAGTCAAAGCTCTCGGAGGTGTCGGTGCCAAAGTTCACGACCTCGCAGCCGCGCTCCTTCAGGTGCTCGGAGATGATGTTCTTGAGCTCGACGGCGGCGTGGTCGTTACCGATACCGATCTTCATGGATAGTTCCTCTCTGGTCTGTGCGGCGAGATTGCTAAAGGTTTTACCGCGTTCGACTGCATGATAGCGCGACTTTTGTGTAAACGCTTGGGCGTTTTTTGGTCAAACGCTTTAGCATGCAACAAGACCGGTTTCTCATGAATGAATGCCGTCAGTTTGCGCCTGAATGCCGTCTACCGGAACCTGGGTTGCGGTTTTTGATGCATTGTTATCAAATAAAAGAGCTAATTATTATTGAGAGCCCAGCCCGTTATACAAGTAGGAGATACCTATGCCTGCCGATTCCCTTCGTGATGCCGCGTTTTGCGATGTTTTGAACCGCGAACTTGTTTGTGCACTCGGCTGCACCGAGCCCATTGCCGTTGCTTATGCAGCGGCGCTGGCGAGCCAGACGCTCGGTTGCGAACCCGATCATATGGATGTTGCCTGCTCGGGCAACATCATCAAGAACGTCAAGAGCGTGACCGTGCCCAACTCGGGCGGTATGCACGGTATTGAGGCCGCGGCCGTGCTGGGTGCCGTGGGCGGCGACGCCAAGAGCGCGCTCGAGGTGCTCGAGAGCGTCGATGACGCGGACCGCGCCCGCGTGGCCGAGCTGCTTGCCGATGCGGACTACTGCGATGTGTCGCTTGTCGAGGGTGTGCCCAACCTCTACATCAAGGTGACTGCGACGGCCGGGGGCCATACCGCGGTCGTCGAGATTACCGATCACCACACTAATGTCACGTGCCATACGCTCGACGGTATTCCGGTATGCGGTAAGTCGGCGGGGGAGTGCGCCGCCTGCGCCGAGCGCGTGGTGGCCGAGCGTGCGGCAGATAACGCCGACACGCCCATGTCGATCGAGACCATCATCGACTTTATCGAGGACGGTGACATTGAGGACGCCCGCGCTGCCGTTGAGCGTCAGATTGAGCTGAATGGCGCGATCAGTGCCGAGGGTCTCGCGCACGCTTGGGGCGCCGAGGTGGGCCGTACGCTGCTGGGTGCTCGTGCCGATGACGTCGCCTGCCGCGCCCGTGCCCGTGCGGCCGCCGGGTCCGACGCCCGCATGAACGGTTGCGCGCTGCCGGTCGCCATTGTGTGCGGCTCGGGCAATCAGGGCATTACCTGCGCATTGCCCGTCATGGAGTATGCCGAGTACCTGCGTTGCGACCACGAGCGCCTGGTGCGCGCCGTGATGCTGTCCGATCTTATCGCCGTGCATATCAAGAGCTATATTGGTGCGCTTTCGGCGTTTTGCGGTGCTATTTGCGCTGCGTGCGGCGCCGGCGCTGCGATTACCTGGCTGTGCGGTGGCACGCGCGAACAGATTGGCGCGACCGTCTCGAACACGCTCGGTAACGTGGGCGGCATCGTGTGCGACGGCGCCAAGGCGAGCTGTGCCGCCAAGATCTCGGCTGCCGTCGATGCGGCGATTCTGGGCCATGATATGGCCATGCAGGGTCGCGGCTTCCGCGCCGGCGAGGGCCTGATCCAAGATACCGTTGAGCAAACAATCGCCAGTATGGGCTACGTAGGCCGCGTGGGCATGAAGGACACCGACATCGAGATCCTCAACATCATGATCGGCAAAACCCAGGTGTGCTAGTTACGCGGTTTTACCAAACCGCGTAACCAGTCGACGCTGCAAATGCCCCTAAGCGGCAATCTGCCTTTCAATCGTCGGGCATGGCCAGAAGGCCTATGCCCTCCTCTTTCAAGGCACATTGCTCGCTTAGGGGCATTTTCGCTGACTTGTGCTCAACCTGCGGCGATATTTGGTTTGGAGCGAGGGGTCCTACGACAGTTCGTCGGCTACTTGGTGTTCGTAGAAGGCTTCGATTACGGCGTTGAATTCGCGGGCGAAGTCTTCCATGGTTCCGCGCCAGGTGGCTCGGCTGGGCTTGCCTTGGCCCACAAAGGCGGTTTGGATGCCGCAATCGGGGGACGGGAAGTCGCGTTTGGGATCGTTGCCCACCATAAGGACCTCGTGTGGCTCGAGCCCCATCACCTGAAGCTGCTCTAGATAGTAGGTGGCATCGGGCTTGCAGCGGGTGGCGTTTCCCATGTGCGTCACGAGTTCAAAGGGGGCGTCGGCCAGGTCGCCCCAACCCATGCGGCACTCGATGGCCCCCTGGGGAAAGCTGGGGTTGGTAAAGAGCGCGCAGCGCAGCCCTGCGTCCTGTACGGCCTGGAGCGCGGCGTGTGCGCCCGGCATGGCGTGGGCGTTAATGATATCGTCGTTCTTGTACGGAAGAACTTCGCGGTCATAGTAGGTAAACGCCTCGTAGATGAGGGGATCGGAGAGGCAGATCCCGCATCGGCGCTCGACCTCTTCTTGGTAAAACTCAAGATTGGTGCGGTTGTCCGTGCCGCTGCGGCGATTGGCGTTGAGGTCGACCAGGATGGTGCCGAGGCGCGCCATCGTGCCACCGCGGCTGCGGCGCCCGATATCCGCGAGCATCGAAGAGACATCCTTAAAATAGCGAAGGATGAACGCGTTGAGGTTGATGCTGAGAAGCGTTTCGTCCATATCGAAAACGACTGCTTTGAGCACGCGGGCACCTTTCTCGAAAAATCGATCTAGAATCGTTGGCTCCGGATACTTTACCCCAAAGCCGAATGCCTGGCTGGTTATCGTCAAGTTGCGGAGACGTGTGTTCATAAGATTACGAAAAAGTCTCCACACGAGTAAAAAATCGCAGTTCACGCTTGAAATCGAACTCATTTCCCCGTAACCTATACGAACGTGATTGCATAAGCGTCACATTAGTATCTGTCGGCTCCCGAGTGTTCCTAAACGTTGTGTGCTTGTCGCACCCTTCTGTAGGTCCTAGCAATCGGGGCCCCGTAGTTCGAAAGGGGTCCACCTTTGAGTGAGATTCAGAACTCGTCCATTTTCTCTCTTGACGATGTCAACGAGGAGGAGATGAACAACCTCATCGACGGTACGATTACCGACTTTGATGAGGGCGATCTCGTTAACGGCACTGTCGTTAAGATCGAGCATGACGAGGTGCTCGTTGACATCGGATTCAAGTCCGAGGGCGTTATCCCGGTCCGCGAGCTGTCCATCCGCAAGGACGCTAACCCTGCAGACATCGTTGCACTCGGTGATCCCATCGAGGCTCTGGTACTCCAGAAGGAGGACAAGGACGGTCGTCTGGTCCTGTCCAAGAAGCGTGCCGAGTACGAGCGTGCTTGGAACCGCATCGAGGAGAAGTTCAACTCCGGCGAGAACGTCGAGGGCGAGGTTATCGAGGTTGTCAAGGGCGGCCTGATCCTCGACATCGGCCTGCGTGGCTTCCTGCCCGCCTCCCTCGTCGACCTCCGTCGCGTCAAGGACCTCACCTCCTACATGGGCACCCGCATCGAGGCCCGCGTCATCGAGATGGACCGCAACCGCAACAACGTCGTCCTCTCCCGTCGCGTCGTGCTCGAGGAGTCCCGTAAGGCCGAGCGCTCCGAGATCCTGTCCAAGCTCAAGTCTGGCATGCGTCTCCAGGGCACCGTTTCCTCCATCGTCGACTTCGGCGCCTTCGTCGACCTCGGTGGTATCGACGGCCTCATCCACATTTCCGAGCTCTCCTGGAACCACGTCAACCATCCTTCCGAGGTTGTCAAGGTCGGCCAGGAGGTCGAGGTCGAGGTTCTCGACGTCGATCTCAACCGCGAGCGCATCTCCCTGGGTCTCAAGCAGACCACCGAGGATCCGTGGCGCGCACTGGTCAAGAAGTACCCCGTCGGCGCTATCGTCGAGGGCACTGTGACCAAGCTTGTCCCGTTCGGCGCTTTCGTCGATCTGGGCGAGGGCATCGAGGGCCTGGTGCACATCTCCGAGATGGCCAACAAGCACGTCGATCAGCCTTCTCAGGTCACCCACGTGGGCGACAAGGTTCAGGTCAAGGTCATGGAGATCGACCTCGACCGTCGTCGTATCTCCCTGTCCATGAAGTCCGCTGCTGAGACTCTGGGCGTCGAGATCGAGGTTACCCCGCTGCCTTCCGAGAAGAAGGACGAGGAGACCGACGCCGAGTAAATCGGTTTGACGATCACTTGTTTTAAGGGATCCGTCCGCAATGGACGGGTCCTTTTTTTCATTTGCTGCTGAGGTGCGCGATGCTGCCCGGGCTGTCCACAGGCTATTGGGTTGTCAGTGCATGAAAAATGCCGACATCCCGCCTCGGGGAGGAGGCGGGAACACACCGAGTAGACGGAGGGGTGTGGAGCGCGGTCGCGTCTCGACTGACGACGTTGCCCATCGACAGGACCATTGTAGCGCATGGCGGTTCTTGGTTTATCGTGTCGAGCGTTTGCGTTGTGCCATTGCCTGCGGCAACGGTGTGTTACACTCTTGCACTGCTGAGTGGGCCAGACGGTCGCGCGATGTGCTGCTTGCAGCACGCGTGAGGAAAGTCCGGGCTCCAGAGGGCGGGATGCCGGCTAACGGCCGGGCGGAGTGATCCGACGGAAAGCGCCGCAGAAAAGAAGACTCCCACCTGCGCCGCAAGGCGTAAAGGGAAAAGCTGAAACGGTGGTGTAAGAGACCACCAGCGTCGTGGTAACACGGCGGCTTGGCAAGCCCCATCCGGAGCAAGCGCGAATAGGAACGCTATGGGCCGGCCCGGTCCGCGTTCGGGTAGCGTGCGTGGAACTGCACGGTAACGTGCAGACAAGATAAATGACCGTTCACGACAGAACCCGGCTTATCGGCCCACTCAGCACTTTGTTGACGCTGCGAACCCGTCAGCGCGGCAATCTGCCTTTCAAGCCTTCGGGCATGACCATAAGGTCAATGCCCTCGTCTTTCAAAGCACCTTGCTCGCGCTGACGGGTTCTCGCTTTCGACGGCGTCAGCTGGCCGATTTGGCGCTCATTCGTCGGTCGCCGCCATAAGGCGTGCTCCCTCCTCTTTCGGGCCAAATCGACTCAGCTGACGCCGTCTCGCTGCTTGTGCCTGATCATCGGCAGCCTCATTTCTGTTGCAATCTCGTCTTTCAAGGCACCTTGCTCGCGCTGACGGGTTCTCGCTTTCGTTGACGGATTCATCGGCGCCGTCATCCTTGACGTCTCACTGTTTTTGCCTGGTCATTGGCGTTGCCGTTCTATTTACTGGGGTTATCGGTACGGTCTTTGCCGTATTATTGAGGCTGTTTGTTGCTTTGCTTGTTGTTGAGGGGCTTTGTTGGACAGCTATTTTACTCTGCAATCGAATATTGAGGTTTCGGGCGAATTTGTGGACCGCAAGAGCCGGTTTATTGCCCAGCTGGTCCATATTGAGTCCGAGGATGAGGCGAATGCCTTTATCGAGACCGTTCGCAAACGTCATTACGACGCTCGACACAATGTTCCCGCGTGGATTTTGGTCGATGGACGCGAGCGTCAAAGCGATGACGGTGAGCCGAGCCGCACGAGCGGTATGCCGACGCTCGAGGTGTTGCGCGGCGCGGGGCTCAAAAATGTTTGCTGCGTAGTGACGCGCTATTTTGGTGGCACGCTGTTGGGGCCTGGTGGCTTGGTACGCGCCTATACCGCGGCGACGCAAGCGGCGGTGGCCGCGGCTCGGGAGGCCGGGCAGATCGTCGAGATGACGAGCGTCGTGCCTGTTGACGTGCATGTGGCCTATCCGCAGTATGAGCAGGTGCTTCGCTTGGCGCAGGATTCGGGTGCCAAGGTTTCGGATACCGATTACGCGGATGCCGTGACACTTCACTTGGTGTTTAAGGCGGGGGAGCAGGAGTCTTTTTGCGCCAGGATGCGCGAGCTTATGGCGGGGCGCGAGGAGATCGAGGTCGGTGCTCCCGTATTTGCCGAGTTCTAACGGCGACGGCCGGCGTGCTTTTGGATGGATCCCAAGCGCGCCGGCCGTCGTTTTTCTGTGCTGCCGTTTACTCGGCGAGCTGCTTTAGTACATCACAGGCGATTTCGACGGCATCGTCGATGCAGCCGGGGCAGCTGCGAAGCGGACCCTTGTCCGATCCGATGCCCTTGAGCGTGCCGCAGACGGTCGTCGTGTTCTTCTCGCCAAAACGCTTGGCGATTTCGCGCGACAGCTTGTAGGTCTGGCCCTTGGTCTTGGGGTTTTCCATGCCGTCGCTCATCACGAAGCCCATGATGGCCACGGCGCCCGAGATGGCGCCGCAGGTTTCGGTCATGCCGCCCATGCCGGCACCAAAGCCCTCGGTGAGGGTAAAGGCGATCTGGGGGTCGAGTCCGACGGCAGGCGCGAGGGTGCAGGCGACGGCCTGGGCGCAGTTAAAGCCGCGGGCGTGGTATTCGGCAGCCTGAGCCTGACAGGCGTTGATGTCGAGCTGGGCCGTATCGATTTGCTTCATCGTTGTCTCCTTGGTTACGGTGTACTCGCCTATGGTACCCGTGACGGTGCATGTAATCATCGAGAGCTTCATGTATGCCTCATTTTTATCTATCGAGCAAATGCCCAAGGCTTGAGATAAAACCCTTGATTAATTAGTCCCATAACCTACCTTTGGGATGGGTTGAGAGGGGTGCAGGGTAGCGGTATCGTGAACCGAATAAAACTAAAACCCAGGCAAGGGAGCAAGATATGAGCGAGCAGACTATCGGTACCACATGTGTTCAGGGCGGCTACCGCCCGGGTGACGCGGAGCCGCGCCAGGTGCCTATCTACCAGTCCACCACGTGGAAGTATGATACGTCCGAGCATATGGGCAAGCTGTTTGACCTGGAGGAGTCCGGTTACTTCTACAGCCGCCTGCAGAACCCCACGTGCGATCTGGTTGCTGCCAAGATCTGCGAGATGGAGGGCGGCACCGCTGCGATGCTCACGAGCTCGGGCATGGCTGCGAACTTCCTCGCCATCTTTAACGTCGCCGGTGCCGGTGATCACGTGGTTGCGTGCTCTGCCATCTACGGCGGCACCTACAACCTGCTGGCTCACACTATGGGCCGCATGGGCCTGACCTGCACGTTCGTCGCACCCGACTGCACCGATGAGGAGCTGGAGGCCGCTTTCCAGCCCAACACCAAGCTCGTCTTTGGCGAGACCATCGCTAACCCCGCGCTTGCCGTGCTCGATATTGAGCGCTTTGCCAAGGCCGCGCACGACCACGGCGTGCCGCTGATGGTCGACAACACCTTCCCGACGCCCGTGATGTGCCGTCCCTTTGAGTGGGGCGCCGACATCGTCACGCATTCCACCACCAAGTACATGGATGGTCACGCGGCCTACCTGGGCGGCGTGATCGTTGATCACGGTCAGTTTGACTGGATGGCCCATGCGGACAAGTTCCCGGGTCTCACCACGCCCGACGAGAGCTACCACGGCGTGACCTATGCCGAGAAGTTCGGCCGCGAGGGCGCCTTTATTACCAAGGCTACCGCGCAGCTCATGCGCGACCTCGGCCCCATGCAGAACCCGCAGGCGGCGTTCTTCCTGAACAGCTCGCTCGAGAGCCTGCACGTGCGTATGCCGCGCCATTGCGAGAACGGTCTGGCGGTCGCCAAGTTCCTGCAGGGCCACCCCAAAGTGCGCTTCGTGAGCTATCCGGGCCTAGAGGGCGACAAGTACTACGACATGGCTCAGAAGTACATGCCCAACGGTACCTGCGGCGTCGTGAGCTTTGGCTTTACCGGTGGTCGTGCGGCGGCCGAGACCTTTATGAAGAGTCTTAAGCTCGCCCAGATTGCCACGCACGTGGCCGATGCCCGCACCTGCTGCCTGCACCCGGCAAACGCCACCCATCGCCAGATGAACGACGAGGAGCTCATCGCCTGCGGCATCTCCGCCGATATGGTGCGCCTGTCGTGCGGCCTTGAGGATACGGCCGATTTGATTGCCGACCTTGAGCAGGCACTCGAGCAGTGCTAGGCTAGCGTGCGTGCGAGGCGTGGGACGGCTTTTCGGCTGACGACGTCCTCATAGTTCCGATTCCGTAGGCGGGACCCCGATCGTGTCCGTTTGTAGGCGATTGGGGTCCCGTTTTTGCGTTGCACGATAGAAAGGATATACATGGAGAAAACTGCCGAGCAGCTGCGCCGCGAACACATTGCCCTAGAGGGCGACACCCACGGTAAGAATAAATGGGCGATTCTGTTCACCGTGCTCGTCATGACCTTTATGGCGTGTCTGGATGCGAGCATCGTGACGGTGGCGCTCCCAGTGATGCAAAAGGAGCTGGGGGTGGGTCTCGACCGCATTCAGCTCGTGAGCTCGGTGTATCTGCTCGCGACGTGCGTCGCCATGCTGCCGTTTGGCCGCTTGGGCGATGTGCGCGGCAAGGTGAATGTGTTCCAGCTTGGTGTAATCGTCTTTACGGGTGGCTCGTTGCTTTGCGGGCTTTCGGCTTCGCTCGAGGTGCTTATCTTGGCGCGTTTCGTGCAGGGCATTGGCTGTGCCGCCGCGATGGCCAACAATATGGGCATCATCACCGAGTCGTTTCCGGCGCGTGAGCGCGGCCGTGCCATGGGCATTCTGGCGACCTTTGTGGCTCTTGGCATGATGTGCGGCCCCGTGCTCGGCGGCGTGCTGGTGGCGAGCTTTCCCTGGGAGAGCATCTTCCTTATCAATCTGCCCATTGGCGTAATCTCGTTTATCGTGGGACTCTATACGCTGCCGCATGTGAAGCCGGAGGCTGGCGAACGC
The DNA here is from genome assembly GCA_905216145.1 of uncultured bacterium. Lineage (GTDB taxonomy): Bacteria > Actinomycetota > Coriobacteriia > Coriobacteriales > Coriobacteriaceae > Collinsella. The sequence goes on from CAJMST010000002.1 coordinate 64,600, forward strand.
CCTATGCCGTTGACAGAGGCGGCGCGTCGCTGCTTTGCGAGCTCGGCTTTCACGATTAACCTGGCTTGCATGCTTATCGTGTTCGTGGGTATCGGTGCCTCCGAGTTTGTGCTGCCGTTCTACTTTCAGGATGCCCACGGATTTAGCTCCGATATCTCCGGCCTGTTGTTTTTGGCGATGCCGGTCGTGAATGCCTTTGTGGGCCCGCTTTCGGGCTCGGTGTCCGACCGTGTTGGTTGTGAAGCGCCCACGGCCGTTGGCCTGGGCGTGTACGTGTGCGGTCTCTTTGCGGTGAGCACGCTTGACGAGCACTCTTCCATCTTGATGATCGTGTGCTGCGTCGCGTTTATGTCGTGCGGCACGTCGATCTTCCAGAGTCCCAATAATTCGCTGTATATGGGTTCGGCTCCGCGTGAGGCGCTTGGCTTTGCGGGCAGCTTGAGCAGCTTGGCGCGCTATGCGGGCATAGCGCTGGGTATTAATGCGGCGTCGCGCATCCTGTATGGACAGACGAGCGCGGCGATGGGCAAGACGGTCACGAGCTATGTGGCGGGTCGTCCGGACGTGTTCCTCTTTGGCTTCCGTTTGGTATTCTACGTGCTGATGGCCGTTGCTACCGTGGGCTTTGCGCTCACATTGGTACGTTTGGTGAGGACGCGCACCCGGCATTAGCGTGTTAGGAGGCTGTCTGCCACGAATCGGGCCTGTCTACTGGTCTTGCAGCTTTATGGTGCGATACGGCTTGTGGGGCGGTCGGGGGTCGGTCCGTGGTAGACTATCGAACAACGTTTATTAATCGCGCGGTATCGTTGCCGCGAGAAGGGGTTGCGCCATGCAGGAGCTTGAGGATCGTATTCGCCATGACGGCATCGTAAAGGCCGGTAACGTCCTTAAGGTTGATGCCTTCCTCAACCACCAATGCGACGTTGAGCTGTTCGACCACATGGGCGCCGAGTGGGCCCGTCTGTTCGAGGGTGTCGAGATCAACAAGATCCTGACGATCGAGGCTTCGGGCATTGGCATGGCTTGCATTGCAGCCCAGCATTTTGGCGGCGTGCCGGTGGTCTTTGCCAAGAAGGCCCAGTCCATCAACCTTGACGGCGAGCAGTATGCCACGACCATCTACTCCTTTACCAAGCAGAAGGAGTACCCGGTCATCGTCGGCAAGCGCTTCCTGTCCGAGGGCGACAAGGTCCTGATCATCGACGACTTTTTGGCCAACGGCTGCGCGCTCGAGGGTCTTATCAAGATCTGCGAGGCTGCGGGTGCCGAGGTGTCCGGTATTGGCATTGCGGTGGAGAAGGGCTTCCAGGGCGGTGGCGATAAGCTCCGCGAGCGTGGCTTCCGCGTCGAGAGCCTGGCCCGTATCGCCGATATGGACTGTGAGACCGGCGAGATCACCTTCGCCTAAGCGCGCAACATAAGCGATTGGTATGCGATGTGACAAAGGGGCTTTCCCTTTGTCACATTTTTTTGTATGAGGGGAGGTGTTGATATGGATGAGAACAAGATGGGATGGCGCGAGTATGCGCGCTATGCCGAGATGTCGGTCGAGGATTTGGCGCGCGATTGCGAGGTGCAGGTATTTCGCGCGACGGGTCCGGGCGGACAGGGCGTGAACACGACTGATTCGGCGGTACGCATGAAACATATCCCTTCGGGGATTACCGTGACAGCGCGCGAGAGCCGCAGTCAGTTCCAAAACCGTAGCAGCTGCCTGCGTAAGCTGCGCGCTGAGCTTGAGCGTCGCGGGCGTCCACCGCGCCGACGCGTAAAGACCAAGGTGCCTCAGCGCTCACGCCAGCGCAGGCTCAATGACAAGCACTTCAACGCCATTAAAAAGGCCAACCGTCGCAAACCGGGCAGCGACGAATAGCCTCCTCATAAGTTGCGGTGAAATAGGGACTGTTTTGCGGCTTTAGCTGCATAAACAGTCCCTATTTCACCGCAACTTAGGTGGGGTTAGCGGGTTGGGTGCCAGACCTCGAGAGCGGTGGGAAGGATGTCGACCTCGATGCGCGAGGCGTCGATGGGCTCGCCGTCGGCCTGGATGGGGTAGTCTGGCTCCTCAAAGGTGAGCTCCGCATGGCGACAGCGGCGCATGCGAACCGGTGGCAGCTTGGTGTGGTGGCCGTCTTTGGCCGAAAGGAACATAGGCAGGGCTACCGCGCGAGGGACGGGGCCGCAGGCGTAGCAGACGTCGAATATACCGTCACAGGGGTCGGCGTCGGGACAGATACGATAACCCGATCCATAGGTAGGGCCCAGCTGAATCGCCATGATGATCGCCCTCACGCGCTCGGCAGGCGTCCCGTCAAAGCTGACTGTCATGGGGTAGTTGCGATAGCGTAGGCCAAACTGCTCAAGTCCCGAGAGGGTGTAGAGCGGCGCGCCTGTCAAGCCGGTCTTTTTGCGCAGCTTGGTGGTGCCCAGGCCGATGGCGGCATCGATGCCGACCGAAAGCGTCTGGTCGTAGTACTCAACGGTAGCCTCGCCGCTGCCGCTTGCAGGGCTCCACGAGCGAATGCGCCCGACGTCCTGACGCTGCAGCTCGCAGGTGAGCAGCGCGCCAAAATCCTTGCCGGAGAAATCGTCGATGTCGAGCGTCTGGGCAAAATCGTTGCCGGAGCCCACGGGCAGGACGGCAAGAGCGGGGCGGGCGTCCTCCTCTTGCGTCATAAGCCCGTTGACGACCTCGTGGATCACGCCATCGCCGCCAAGGGCGATAACGGTGCGATAGCCCTGAGCCTGTGCGGCAAGTCCCTTGGCATGTCCCATGCGCTCGGTTAGCATCAGGTCAAACTGGGATGCGCGTGCAGTCATGTCCAAAAAGCGCTGCAGGCGCTCAGCAACTTCATGCGCCGCACCCGACTGGGCGGCTGGGTTGGCGATGATGAGCGTGCGACCAAAATCAGTTGCGTGCATGGGGTGACTCCCGGCGTATGACGTGACGGTGCGGTCGCGCTCAGGTCGAATTGCCCCCGATTGTGGCTGCACGGCGAATATTTACGTCTACTCTATCAGGTCGTTGTGGCGCTCGATAGCATCCGCTACCGTACCGCCCTCATCCACAATAAGCGAACGGCGCTTGGGTGAGATGATGCGCTGGGCGGGGTACACGCCACGGTGTCCGCCGGTTAGGTAGCTGATAAAGGCCACGATGGCAAAGAACCCGGCGGCCGTGCCGTGGAACAGGTCGATGGCCATCATGCAGGTGGTGATGGGCACGTTGAGGCCGGCGCAGAACACGCCGAGCATGCCTAGCGCCGCCAGAAAGCTGGGGTCGATTCCGACGAGGCAACCGATCCAGCCGCCGAGTGCCGCACCGATGCCAAACAGGGGCGTGACCTCGCCGCCTTGGAAGCCGGCGCCCAGGGTGAGGGCCGTAACCACGAGCTTGATGGCTGCGTCCGCCAGGGTGGTGTTGCCGGCGAACCCGGCGCCTGAGAGCCAGGTGGCAAGGCCGGCATACTTCCAGGCGTCGAGCATCGCGTAGGCCGCGAGCACCACGAGCGCACCCACGAGCGCGCGAACGAGGTAATTGGTGATAATGCGACCGTACAGGCTCTTGACGGTTCGAACCGACCAGGCAAAGAGGCGTGCCGTCAGACCGAAGATAATGGCGCTGATAACAACGATGGCAACCGTCCGCGGCGTCATGCCGGGAACGCTGGCGATGACATTCGCTTCGTACTCGGTACCCAGGGCGAGTGATGTAAAGTAGCCGGTAAATGAGGCGACCAGGCAGTAGATGCCCGCCGTGTAGTCGATCTTGCCGATAAAGCACATCTCCATGCCAAAGAAAGCTCCGGCAAGGGGCGAGCCGAATACGGCGCCAAAGGCCGACGAGATGCCGGCGAGCATGAGGTCGTGGTGGTCATGCTTTTTGAGGTGGGCGAGGCTCGAGATGTTGCTGGCGATGGTGCCGCCAATCTGCACCGCGGCTCCCTCGCGACCGGCCGATCCGCCCGTTAGGTGCGTGAGCGTGGAGCAGACGAAGGTGAGGACGGCCATGCGCATGTGGATGAGGCGTGTGCCCAGAGCGGAGTCGATGACCAGGTTGTTGCCACGCTTGGCGGCAAGGCCGTGGTTTTTGTACACCCATGCGGTGGCCATGCCCACAACAGGAAGCAGCGCGTAAATCCATGCATGGTGCTCGCGATAGTCGGTCGCGATATTTAGCGAGGCCAAAAACGCCCAGGCGGCAACGCCCATGGTGAGCGAGACGATGACGACGAGTGCGAACAACTTGGCGCTCGCGAGTAGGTTGCGGGCGTTGCGGCGCGTGTCGGCAGCCAAGAGATGCTCGGAGCGGGTGAGCTGATGCCTGCCTGCCGTGATGACGTCGTTCAGGGAGAAAAAACCGCCTTCGTCGAGCGGCTGGGAATGATCCTGCGCCTCGTTTGCGCTTTCGGGTTTGTCGTTATGAGCCATACGTTCCTCTTTTAGGTTGCAACGCAAGCATTATAAAACGCGGCAAACGCGACGAGCCGGTGGGTTGGTTTCCATTCTGTTTCGCGGCCTGCAACCGACAGGTGTATTTACGGGTACAGGCCGAGTCGCGGCCGTGCGTCGGGGGATTATACTGAGACAAGCATAAAGAATTGGCGCCCCTGTTGTGCGCCGTGGCATTAAGAGGTGCATATGGCAGAGAAACTCATTCCGCTGGAGGACGCGCAGTCGATTGTTATGTCGCACGTTGCTCCGACGGACCTCGTCGAGATTCCCGTGTGGCAGGCGGCTGGTTTTCCCTTGGCCGAGGATGCTGTGGCCGATATCGACATTTCGCCGTTTGCCAACAGCGCCATGGACGGGTATGCCGTGCGCGCCGTCGACCTCGCCAAAGCGTCCACTGATGCGCCCGTGACGCTTTCTGTCGTGGGGCACGAGGCAGCGGGTCATGTCTTTGAGGGCGTGGTTGGCACGGGCGAGGCGGTTCGCATCATGACGGGCGCGCCGGTGCCCGAGGGTGCCGACGCCGTAGTGAAATACGAGATCGTCGAGGTGCTTGACGGCGATGGCAACGAGGGCTCGCATGTGAGGTTCTCGGCGCCGGCCAAGGTAGGGGAGAACGTTCGCTCTGCCGCCGAGGAGGCCCATGCCGGCGATGTTGTGATTCACGCTGGCGAGGTCGTGGCTCCGGCGGGCGCGGGTCTGCTGGCAAGCGCCGGTTACGCGAGCGTGAAGGTTCATGCCGCCCCGCGCGTGGGCATTATCTCGCTGGGAACGGAACTGGTCGCGCCGAGTGAGCTGCCGGCGCGCGGGCAGATTCGCGACTCCAACTCCTCGGCGCTGATGGCTGAGGCACTCGATGCCGGCGCCGAGCCCGTGTTCTACGGCATTGCGCCCGATGATGAGCAGGCGATTGCCGAGCTGGTGCATCGTGCTGTGCGGGAGTGCGATTTTGTCATTACGAGCGGTGGCGCCTCGGCGGGCGATTACGACTACGTGACGGCGCTGGTCCAGCGCGAGGGCGAGGTGCTGTTCGATCGCATTTCGATGCGTCCGGGCAAGGCCATCACGTTTGGCCTGCTCGGGGGTAAGCCCTACCTGGGGCTTTCAGGCAATCCGGCCGCGGCGTATGTGGGCTTTGAGATGCTCGCCCGTCCGGCGATTCGCAAGATGCGCGGCTTTGCCGAGGGTCCGCGTCCCGTGCAGCAGGCGACGCTCACACACGGTGTGAAAAAGCGCCAGGACCGACGCTTCTTCGATCGCGCCACGGTTTTGCGCGACCCCGAGACCGGTGAACTGTTGGTGACCGAGGCCAAGACGCAGAATTCGGCGCTGCTCGGCACGATGCAGCGTGCCAACTGCCTGTTGCGTATTGACGAAGGACCGTGCGAGCTCAAGGCAGGAGATGTCGTGGACGTTGTTCGCGTCGACCTGCCCGAGGGCGCCGTGTTGTAGGAGGAACACTATGGAGTTGAAGATATCGATCGTGACGTGCTCGGACACGCGCGATCTTGCGCAGGACGAGGCCGGAGCCGCACTCGAGGAGCTTATCAAGGCGCAGGGCTGGACGGTCGCCTCACATGTGGTCGTGCGCGACGACGTCAGCGAGATTGGTGATGCCATTGTGGAAGCCGCCGATGAGTGCCACGCCAATGTCGTGCTCACCTGCGGCGGCACGGGGCTTTCGATGCGCGATGTGACGCCCGAGGCGACGCGTGCCGTTTGCGACCGCGATGTGCCGGGTATTGCAGAGGCGATTCGCGCGTACTCGATGACCAAGACGCGCCGCGCCATGCTCTCGCGCGCTATTTGCATGCAACGAGGTCATACACTTGTCGTAAACTTTCCCGGTTCTACGAAGGCCGCCCGCGAAAGCTGGGAGGCCATAGCGGACCAGCTGGAGCATGCGGCTCAGATGACAGCGGGCGGCGGACATACCAACTAAGCGGTTTACCTGCGGCGGGGCGACCTTATCGGTCGCTCCGCTTTTGTTTTCCGCCGAAGCGACGCCGAGTTGCACGGTAACTTGAAACTATATTCTCTGGGGAGAATAATTTCTCACAATCATTATTCGCAACAAAGTATAATCTGATTGCAGATTAAAGCCCGCGGTGGGGTGCCCGGGCACAAGGTCCGAAAGGGTTGAATATGTTCGATATGGTTTCACGCCGCGGTTTTGTCTCGCTCTCTGCTGCCGCTGTCGCCGGCCTTGGCCTTGCTGGCTGCTCGGGCAACAAGACGTCCGAGCCCGCTGGTTCCGATGCCGGCTCCGCCAAGTCTTCCTCTAAGAAGAAAGCTGTCGAGCTGCAGGTCTTTGCCGCCAACTCGCTCGAGAAGGCCCTGCCCGAGGTTCAGGAGCTCTACACCGACCAGACCGGCACCACGTTTGCCGACACGCAGTTTAAGGCGTCTGGCGACCTTGTCGAGCAAATGCGCGCCGGTGCCGCCGTCGACGTGCTCATCACGGCCTCCAAGGGCACCATGGACGACGCTGAGGCCGCCGAACTCGTCGACGCCGACACGCGTGAGGACATGTTCGTCAACGACCTCGTGATCATTCGCGCCGAGGGCTCCGACACCAAGGTCGAGGCCATTGCCGACGTCGCGAACCTGGACGGCAAGATCGCCATTGGCGACGCCAAGACCGTCCCCGCCGGCAAGTACGCCAACCAGGCCCTGGCCTCCGTGGGCCTCTACACCGGCACCGAGGGCGACGACGGCGAGTATGCTCCCGAGATCTCCGACAAGGTCGCACTGGCCGACAAAGTTGGTACCGCCGCCGCCTATGTGTCCACAGGCGACTGCGTGGCTGGTTTTGTCTACAGCTCCGATATCTTCCGCTACGACGGCATCGAGGAGGCCTTCGTGTGCCCCGAGGATTCGCACAAGCCCATCGTGTACCCGGGTGCCGTTGCCGAGAGCTCCGAGCACGCCGACGAGGCCAAGGCGTTTATCGACTTCTGCCTGACCAACAAGAAGGCCCAGAAGATTTGGGCCAAGTACGGCTTTGAGCTTTCCGCGTAGTGCGGCTTGGCGCGATAATTCCATCGTTTTGATTTTCACCCCGTCCTTGTATTCTCTTGGAGCTTTTCGTGCTTAATAGATTCCGCATGCTTGTCGCCTGTGCTTTGACCTTCGCGCTTTGCTGGGTGCCGGGATTTGCGTTTGCTGGGGACGCTGAAGAAGGGGCCCAGGTTGCTGCGACCGCTCATGGGCTTTCCTATGGGATCGAGGGTTTTGAGCGGTTGGCCAAGGGGACCGCTCGTGCCATGGAGGGCCAACCTGAGGGCTACCGGTTTCCCGTTGACGAGGACGTGGACCTTGTAGTGGCGCCTGCTGCCGATCGCGTTGTGGTGTGGATATCGCCCAAGGCGGTCGAGAAGTATGGATTGGATCCGCAGGATAACGAGTGCGTATCGGGTCTCAAGGCCCTCGTCTGTGAGCTCGACAGCGCAAACTGCATGGGAGGTGCGCAGCTAGGGGACGTTGATCTTCCTTGGTATGTCACGGCGGAAACGACGTTTGATGCCGGCGGGTATACCTATGGCTTTGATGAGCACGGTGCGGATGGGGACCGCTATGTGGTGATTGCATCAGCCTCGGGTGATGCCAAGGGCGGCGCGCGTTGGCTTGATAGCGCTCAAATGGTAGAGGCATCGTCTGTCGTGTTGCGGGATGAGCAGGGGCCCTTGACCTCTCTGGCCTCCTATTTGGGCGACATCGACTATCGCCCGTTTTGGGTGTCCATTAAAACGAGTGGCCTTGCCCTGCTGATCTCCTTTGCGCTGGGTCTGTTTGCCGCATGGAAGACCATGGGAACCACGAGCCGCGTGAAGGGCCTGCTCGATTCGGTCTTTACCATCCCTATGGTGCTGCCGCCCACGGTCTGCGGCTTTTTGCTGCTTATGCTGTTCGGTCGCTCGACTGGGGTGGGCCGGTGGCTCATCGCGCACGGCATCTCGATCGTCTTTACCTGGCCCGCGGCGGTCATTTCGGCCGTCGTTGTGTCGTTTCCGCTGGTCTACCGCACGGCGCTCGGAGCCTTCGAGAGCCTCGACACGCAGATGCTCGATGCGGCGCGCACGCTTGGCTGGTCCGAGCGTCGCATCTTTACCAAGCTTATGATGCCGCTTGGCTGGCCCTCGATTGCCGCCGGCACGGTGCTCGCCTTCGCGCGTGCCATGGGCGAGTTTGGCTGCACCCTGTTCTTTGCGGGCAACTACGCCGGCATTACCCAGACCATCCCCATCGCCATCTACTTTGAGTGGATGGGCGGCAACACGTCGGTGGCCCTCTTTTGGGTCGTGGTCGTAATTGCGTTCAGTTTCCTGGTCATCCTATTCATCAACATGTACACGGCGCATTCGCAAAAGTATCGCGAGCGCGGCCTGTCCCGCGCGGAGCGCAAGCAGGCCAAGCAGCTGGGCGGCCAGACCGATTCGCTCGACCCAGTCGGCGGAGATGCGCTGCGTATCGATCGCGAGGCGTTGGCCGAGCTTATGCGCGATGACACGGTCGCAAAGGGAGGTCGATAAGCCATGTCGCTCGTTCTGGATATCAAAAAGCGCTATCCCGGCTTTACTCTCGACATTCAGCTCGAGGCTGGCGAGGAGCGCGTGGCGCTGCTGGGTGCCTCGGGTTGTGGCAAGAGCTGTACGCTGCGCTGCATTGCCGGCGTGGAGACGCCCGACGAGGGCAAGATCGTCGTCAACGGTGTGACCTTTTTTGACTCGTCGGCGGGCATCAACCTGTCGCCCCAGGAGCGCAAATGCGCCCTGCTGTTCCAAAACTATCAGCTCTTTCCCAACATGACGGTGGCCGATAACGTATGCGCCGGTGTAAAGGATGCGGGCGACGCCGTGGCGCGCAAAAGGCTGGCCGAGCGCTATCTGGGCATTTTCGGTCTAGCCGATTTTGCCGACCGCTACCCCGCGCGACTCTCGGGCGGGCAGCAGCAACGCGTGGCGCTTGCCCGTATGGTGGCGGCGCATCCGGGCATTTTTATGTTCGACGAGCCCATGAGCGCGCTCGATTCCTATCTTAAGAGCGCGCTCGAGCAGAACATGCTCGACCTGTTCGACGTGTGCAACCGCACCGTGATCTATGTGAGCCACGACATCGATGAAGCGTGCCGCCTCTGCCAGCGCATCTGCGTGATGCACGACGGGCATGTTGAGGAGATTGGCTCCATCGAGGACGTGGTCCGTCGTCCGCAGACGCTGGCGGCGCTGCGCCTGACGGGGTGCAAGAACACAAGCCGGGCGCGCAAGATCGGGCCCGAGGAAGTTGAGGCGCTCGATTGGGGCATGACCTTTAACGTGGGTCGCGAGGTTCCCGATAATGTGGCGTACCTGGGCATTCGCGCAAGCTACTTCCATGTTGACAATCGCGCGGAGCGGGGTCGCAACAGCTATGATTTGCACGTGGCCCGAGTGAGCGATTCGCGCTTTGAGCGCCTGGTGCTGCTGGACGTGCCGCGTGCTGATGCGCCCACGCGTCTGCAGTGGAAGGTCAACAAGGTGGGCATGCCTGTCGACGAGCTGCCGCAAGCAGGCGAGACGCTGCGCATGCATTTTGATGCCAGCAGGATCCATTTGGTTTGTCGATAGCGTCGGGTAATGCTGTCGGGGATATAAGCCTCGGTGGCTTTGTTTTTGCCGTTCGCCAAATGAGGGATGACAAACTCTTATCAATCAAGATAATAATTTATTAAACGACGGTACACGGCGCTGTCGTACGAATGTCAACGGTGTTCGCATAGTCGATGACCGTTGATATAGTTGACATCAACTTGTAAAGGAGGGTGCGCACATGCCGCAGACGACATACATTCGCCGCGTTGCCGCGCGTGCCCTATATATGGCCCGGAGTCGCATATGAGCAGGTATGTTCACGGCTCCGGGAGAGACGACGCACAACTAAATAATCGACCGCAAAGCAGGTTCCCTAAAATTCCGGGTTTGAGCACGGCCGGGCAATCGCCGTCCGTCGTGCATCGATACCGCTGTTATCCGTTTTTGGTTCGAGAGGGGAACCGTCATGGCTGAAGAATTCGATTTCCATCCGATGTGGGAGAGCCTCGGCATGAATCTTGCCGACCACGACATGCTGCTGGGCGCCGTGGGCCAGATGTACGGGGACATGTTCCTGACGCAGAACAATCGCCCAAAGTCCACGTCCTACCTGGACTTTGTGGCCACCAACATCCACAGCGGCCGTATTAAGGAGATGCTCGACAAGAAGGAGGCCGGCGAGGCCACCAAGATCGTCGGTTCGTTCTGCGTCTACGTGCCCGAGGAGATTGTGCTCGCCTGCGACGGTATCCCCGTGGGTCTGTGCTCTGGTGCCGATTGGGCAACCGATAAGGTTGAGGAGCACCTGCCGCGCAACACCTGTCCGCTTATCAAGAGCTTTGCCGGCTTTAAGCTGGGCGAGGTCTGCCCCTACATTGAGTCGAGTGACTTGGTGGTAGGCGAGAACACCTGCGACGGTAAGAAGAAAGCCTACGAGTTCTTTGCCACGCAAAAGAACATGTACGTCATGGATATTCCCAACGTACACGACGAGTCGACGCTCGTGACCTGGAAGGCCGAGGTCAAGAAGCTCGCCGCCAAGATCGAGGACGAGTGCGGCGTCAAGATTACGCCTGAGCGTCTGAAGGCCGCCATCCACGCCGTCAATGAGAAGCGCCGTGCCCTGCAGCGCCTCGCTGCCACGCGCGCTGCCGACCCGGCGCCCATCAGCGGTCTCGACAGCCTGCTGACCGTTCAGGCCGCCTTTATGGACGACACGCCGCGTCTGACCGGAGCCATCAACGATATGGCGGCTGAGTGCGAGCAGCGTGTCGAGGCCGGCGAGGGCGTGGCGCCCAAGGGGAACAAGCGCATCCTGTACACCGGTACGCCCATGGCCGTGCCCAACTGGAAGCTGTTCAACCTCATCGAGAAGGCCGGCGGCGTTGTGGTGGGCGAGGAGTCCTGCACGGGTTCGCGCTATTACAAGGACTTGGTCGATGAGTCCGGTGAGACGGTTGCCGAGATGCTCGACGCCATCGCCGAGCGCTACTTTAAGATCAACTGCGCCGTCTTTACGCCCAACGACCAGCGTATGAAGGACATTGTCCAGATGGCCAAGGACCTGCATGCCGACGGTATCGTCGACGTGGCCCTGCAGTTCTGCACGCTCTACGAGATGGAGTCGTTTGCCGTGGAGAAGGCCGCCGAGGAGGCCGGCATTCCGTTTATGCACATCACGACCGACTACGCCGGCGAGGACGCAGGGCAACTGCAAACCAGGATTGAGGCTTTCTTGGAAACCATTTAGGGCGATACGTTCCGGCGGCTTCCCCAAGCACCCGATCTTGCCGTTCAAACCGTCGCTTGCTACCAAAGTATGCGGCGCTCATCTTTCACGCCAACCTCGGGCACCTGGGAAAGCCGTTTCCTTGGTTGGCTAAAAGGTTTGTTAAGGAGTTATATGTCGGAAAATATTGAGCAGCCGTTGCCGTCCACGTTTGAGGAGTTCAACGAGCAGCGCAAGGCGGCGTTTATTCGCGTTAAGGACTACAAACAGGCCGGTAATCGCCTGGTCGGCTTTTTGTGCAGCTATACGCCGCTCGAGATTATCGATGCCGCGGGGGCTGCGAGCGTGGCTCTGTGCGGTACGTCCGATGAGGTGATTCCCGAGGCCGAGAAGGTGCTGCCGGCAAATCTGTGTCCGCTCATCAAATCGACGTACGGCTTTGCCTACTCGCAAAAGTGCCCGTTTACGTACTTTAGCGACATGATCATCGGCGAGACCACCTGTGACGGCAAGAAGAAGATGTACGAGTTGCTCAACGAGCTCAAGCGCACGCACATTCTGCACCTGCCGCAGGGTCGCGATCGCGCCTACGAGCGTGAAGGCTGGTGCGAGGAGTGCCGCCTGCTCAAAGAGGAGCTCGAGAACTTCTACGGCATTACGATTACCGACGATGACCTGCGCGCTGCTGTCCGTCGTCGCAATCGCTTGCGTGCGGCCCAGCTCGAGATGTTCGCGCTGCAGGCCAACCAGCCGGCGGCCATGAGCGGCGTCGACCTGATGAGCACCATGTTCGCCGGTACGTTCAGCTTTGATATCGAGGCCTATACGCAGCAGCTGGAGCAAAAGGTCGCCAAGCTGCGTGAGTCCTACGTGGCTGGCGAGCGCCCCGTCGCGGCAGATGCCAAACGCATCCTGATCACCGGTTGCCCGGTGGGCGGCGTGATCAACAAGATCGGTCGCACCATCGAGTCCAACGGCGGTGTGGTCGTGTGCATGGACGATTGCTCGGGCGAGCGCACGGCGGCCATGATGATCGATCCGGAGGCTCCCGATATCCTGCGCGCCATCGCCGACCGCTACCTGGACATCAACTGCTCGGTCATGACGCCCAACGACGGCCGTATGGAAAACACGCTGGTCATGTGCGAGAAGTATCGCGTCGATGGCGTAGTGGAGAGCGTGCTCCAGGCGTGCCACACCTTTAACGTGGAGAGTGCACGCATGCAGGAGGCTGTCGAGGGCGCGGGTATTCCGTACATGAAGATCGAGACCGACTACAGCAACGGCGACATGGGTCAGATCGAGACGCGCATCGCCGCCTTCATCGAAACCCTCTAGCTTCCTCAGGCACCGGATCTTGCCCCTCAAACCGTCGCTTGCGTACCAAAGTACGCTGCGCTCCTCTTTCGGGGCAACCTCCGGCACCTGAGAAACCTAGAGCTAAGGCGCCTGAACGCGCCGCTGTCTTTGATGTTTAGATTGGAAGAGAGCCATGATAGGGATCGGGATCGATATCGGGTCTACGGCGGCTAAGGCTGCTGTGGTCGACGGGGAGGGTTCGGTGGCGTGGACGTGCGTGCAGCCAACCGGGTTCTCCTCGGTCGATGCTTCCGAGCGTCTGCGCGGCGAGCTCGCTGCAGCCGGCTTTGACGTGACGGCCGACGATGCTCGCGTGGTCGCGACCGGCTACGGTCGTGTCGCCGTGCCCTATGCGCACAAGGTCGTGACCGAGATCACCTGCCACGGCACCGGTGCCGTGCGCCTGTTTGGCGATCACGGCACGGTGATTGACGTGGGCGGCCAGGACACCAAGGTCATTCAGCTTAAAAGTGGCCGCGTGGCCAAGTTCGCCATGAACGACAAGTGCGCTGCCGGCACGGGGCGCTTTTTGGAGATCATGGCCGACCGCCTAGGCATTTCCCAGCAGCAGATGGCCGACCTGGCGCGTTCCGGCGAACCCACCAAGATCAGCAGCATGTGCACGGTGTTTGCCGAAAGCGAGGTTATCAGCCTGATTGGTCGCGGTGAGCCGCGCGAGAACATTGCGCGTGGCGTGATCGACAGCGTGGTCTCGCGCGTGGCGACCATGGCCGGGCAGGCCGCGGGCGCCCCGTACTACCTGACCGGTGGCCTGTGCGAGAACGTCTTCGTGGTGGAGCGGTTGGGCGAGCTACTGGGGTCGCCGGTGACCACCTCGCCACAGGCTCGCTTTGCCGGAGCGATCGGCGCGGCGATTCGCGCACAGGCGCTCGATTAATGCATCGGCCGTGAGCCTGCATTCATGCGTATACTGGGAGGAAATGATTGACCGATGAGAGGAGGTATCGATGGCTGACGATCAGATTAAGCTCACGTCTATGACTGCCGCGAGCGGTTGAGCCGCTAAGTTGGCTCCCGGAGCCCTCGCCCAGGTCCTGGGCGATTTACCCAATGTGCATAACGACAACTTGCTCGTGGGGTTCGATACCTCCGACGATGCGAGCGTCTTTCGCGTTGGCGATAACTTGGGTCTCGTGCAGTCCATCGACTTCTTCCCGCCGATGGTCGACGACCCGTTTCTATTTGGCCAGATTGCCGCGGCCAACTCGCTGTCGGACATCTACGCCATGGGCGGGCGGCCGAGCCATGCCATGAACCTGCTGTGCATTCCCAGTTGCCTGGGAGTTGAGGTTGCCGGCGAAATTCTGGCGGGCGGCGCCGACAAGTGCGTCGAGGCGGGTTGCTCCATCGCGGGCGGCCACACCATCAACGACGACGAGCCCAAGTACGGTCTGTCTGTGAGCGGTTTTGTGCCACTAGACCGTATGCTCGCCAACAGCGGCGCTCGCGTGGGCGATGCGTTGCTGCTGACCAAGGCGATCGGCTCGGGCATCATCACCACGGCCATTAAGGGCGATCTCATCGAGCAGGGCGAGGCTGGTCCGATGTTTGACTCGATGCGCTCCCTCAACGAAGCGCCGATTCGTCTGGCCGAGGGACTTGAGCTTCACGGCTGCACCGATGTCACGGGCTTTGGTCTGATCGGGCACGCGTGCGAGATGGCCGAGGGCTCGGGCGTGCAGGTTGAGCTTGCGTCGGGGGCGGTGCCGCTCTTTGATCAAGTGCTCGACATGGCGCGTCTGGGCATTATCCCCGCGGGCTCCTACCGCAACCAGGACTTCTTTGGCCCGCGCGTGGCTGCCGACGAGGACCTGGAGCCGGGCATGCTTGACGCACTGTACGATCCGCAGACCTCGGGTGGTTTGCTCATCGCGGCGCCCGCGTGGGATGTGGATGAGCTTGCGTGCCGTCTGCGTGCCGAGGGGCGCGTTGCCGCCGTCGTCGGTCGCGTGTGCGAGCCGGTGCCAGGCGGTCCTGCCGTCCACGTTGTCCGCTAGCCCGCACGTTTATGTAACTGTTTACCGTTCTCTAGAACGGTTCTTTCGAAAGGAAAAACTATGTCTACGAAAATTGAAGTCAATGCCATGGGCGATGCCTGCCCGCTGCCCGTCGTCAAGACGCTTAAGGCACTCAAACAGCTTGATGGCGAGGGTGCCGTGGTGACCTCGGTCGACAACGAGGCCGCCGTCAAGAACATCTCCAAGATGGCACAGGAAAAGGGCTGCACGGCCTCGGTCGAGAAAGTTTCTGACGCCGAGTGGCACGTGACCTTGGCGACCTCTGGCGCCGTTGCCGTTGCGGACCCCGAGCAGGATGGCGCTGCCTTCTGTGATGCCAGCGCCGGCAAGGGCAAGCTCGTCATTTCCGTCTACACCGATTGCATGGGCCGTGGCGACGACGAGCTGGGCCACAAGCTCATGAAGGCCTTCATCTTTGCCGTGACGCAGCAGGAGGAGCTGCCCGCGACCATGCTGTTCTACAACGGCGGCGCCAAGCTCACCGTCGAGGGCTCTCCGGTGCTCGACGACCTGAAGGGCCTGGCCGAGCAGGGCGTCGAGATCCTCACCTGCGGCACCTGCCTCGATCACTATGGCATTAAGGACCAGCTGGCGGTGGGCGAGGTCACCAACATGTACGTGATCGTGGAGAAGATGGAGCAGGCCGTGCGCGTTGTGCGCCCGTAGCGTATTGGTTGGAGTTGCCATGAGGGAGAAGCGCCCGGCGCTTGTCATCACGTTTCCTACCACGGCGGCCGCCATGGGCTGCGAGTCCCTGTGCATCGAGCGCGGCCTTCCCGGGCGAACGATTCCCGTGCCCGGGGAGGTCGCTGCCGGCTGCGGTTTGGCATGGAAGGCACAGCCTTCGGATGAGGACCTGCTGCGCGGCGAGCTTGCTGCGGCAGGCGTTCCCACTGAGGGCTTTACGGTGATCGACATGTGGGAGGTCGTGCGATGATCTACCTGGATAACGCGGCGACGACCATGCACAAGCCGCAGACGGTCATCGGCGCCGTGACGCAGGCGATGTGTTCGCTCGGCAATGCCGGGCGCGGCGCCACGTCAGGTGCCCTCGATGCCGCGCGTACGATTCATGGTTGCCGCGCCAAGCTTGCGCGCCTGCTGGGATGCCCGCGCGCTGACCATGTGTGCTTTGCACCTAACTCGACGGCGGCGCTCAACACCGCCATCAACGGCGTGGTGCGTCCCGGCGACCGCGTGGTCACGACGGTGCTTGAGCACAACTCAGTGCTGCGTCCGCTTAATCGTCTTGCGGCTGAGCGGGGTGTGACCGTTGAGCATGCGGGCTGCGACGCGAACGGCGCGCTCGACTACGACGAGCTCGGGCGGTTGGTCACGCCGGGCACGCGTGCCGTGGTTGTGACGCACGCCTCCAATGTGACCGGCAACGCGGTCGACATTGCGCGCGTGGCTGCCATCGCGCATGCGGCCGGCGCGCTGTTGATCGTCGATGCTTCGCAGTCTGCCGGCGCGATGCATGTCGATATGCGGGCTATGGGCCTCGACGTCGTGTGCTTTACCGGCCACAAGGGGCTCATGGGTCCACAGGGCACCGGCGGCTTGGCCGTGGCGGAGGGCGTTGACGTGGCTCCGTGGGCCATGGGCGGCACGGGCGTGCACAGCTTCGATGCACTGCAGCCGCTCGAGTGGCCCACGCGCCTTGAGGCGGGCACGCTCAACGGTCACGGCATCGCGGGACTTTCTGCCGGCCTCGACTTTATCGACGCCCAGGGTGGGGTCGAGGCGATTGCTGCCCACGAGCGTGCGCTCGCTGATCGCTTCCTTGCCGGTGTGCGCGAAATCCCCGGCATTGCGCTCTACGGTGCGTTTGATCAGCCCGTGCGCTCGGCGATCGTCTCACTCAACGTGGGCGATATCGATTCGGCCGAGATCTCGGACGCGCTCATGCAAGGGTGGGGGATTGCGACGCGCCCCGGCGCCCATTGCGCTCCGCTCATGCACCGCGCGCTGGGAACCGAGCGCCAGGGTATCGTTCGCTTTTCGTTTGGGTATTTCAACACGGACGAAGAAGTCGATACTGCGATTGACGCTTTGCGCGATTTAGCCTGCTAGAGCGTATATACTTGCGGGACGGGTCTTTTGCCCGTCCCGTTTTTGTTTCGACCCGAAAGGTGTGCCTATGGCTTCATCCGTCCCGCGCGGTCTGCGTTCCGACCATGTCGTTACCGTCGGCATCGCGCTGTTCTCGATGCTCTTTGGCGCCGGTAACCTCATCATTCCGCCGCTGCTGGCACTTCAGGCCGGCACGGCCACGCCGCTTGCCATGATCGGCTTTTTGATTGCCGCTATCGGTCTGCCTGTTATGGGATTTATCGCCGTCGCGCTCGCCGGAACGGCGCGCGAGCTTGCCGGCCGCGTGCACCCCAAGTTTGGTGAATTTTTTGTCGCGGCGGTGTATCTGGCCATCGGCCCGTGCTTGGCCATTCCGCGCACAAGCTCTACGGCGTTCGAAATGCTGGTGCCGCTGCTACCCGAGGGTGTTTCACTCGGCACGGCACGTTTGGTGTTTGCCATTGGGTTCTTCGTCGTCGCGTTTGTGCTCACGCTGCGTCCGGGCGTTATCACGCGCGTGCTCGGGCGCATTACGGGCCCCGCGCTCATTGCGCTCATCGTGCTGGTCGTGGGTGCTGCCGTGATCTCGCCGCTGGGACCGGCTGCCGCGCCGCAGACTCCCTACAATGCCGGTGCTACCGTGCAGGGCTTTTTGACCGGTTATCAGACCATGGATCTGCTTGCGTCGCTCGCCTTCGGCATCATCATCGCCGAGACCATCCACGAGTTGGGTGTTACCGATGACAAGCGCGTGGCCTTTGAGATTTCGCGCTCCGGTGTGATCGCCGGCGTGCTCATGGCCGTCATCTACTGCGGTTTGGCCCTTGCCGGTATGCAGCTCGGCACCGTGATGTCCGACGCCACCAACGGCGCCGCCATTCTCGCCCGCTCGGCCTCCATGCACTTTGGGCTTGCCGGCACGGTCGTGGTCTTCGCAATCTTCTTCCTCGCCTGCATGAACGTGTGCATCGGCCTCATCAGCTGCTGCTCGCGCTACTTCTGCGAAACGTATGTGGTCGAAGGGGGAGCGGAGGCCTCTGAGGAGGCCATGCGCCATCCCTTTGCGGTTCTCGCCTTTGTGTTCGCAGCGTTTTCGTGCGTGCTCTCCAATGTGGGCCTCGACGTGATCCTTATGTTCTCGGTGCCCATGCTCAACGCCTTGTATCCCGTCGCCATCGTGCTGGTCCTCATGGGTTTGGTACACGGTTTTTGCGACGCAAATCCGCAGGTGTGGGTGTGGGTCGGCGGCGTGGTCGCCGTGCAGAGTGTGATCACCTCGGTCCGCGATGCGTTCTTTGTGGGCACGTGGCTGCCGTTTGATGTTCTTCCGCTGGCGGATATCGGTGCCGCGTGGGCGCCGGTTGCCGTGGTTGCCTTTGTGATCGGTCTGCTCCATAGTCGTTTTGTCGCACATTCGAGGAGCTAAGGCATCAATGCTTGCACAGGCGGGGAGTCTCCCCTATAATTTCCTTCGCTTTGGGACATGCAAGGTTTAGACCTTAGCTGCTCAACACCTTCGGGACGTGGCGCAGTTTGGTAGCGCGCCTGCTTTGGGAGCAGGATGTCGCAGGTTCAAATCCTGTCGTCCCGACCATATCTTGCGGGCGTAGTTCAATGGTAGAACCCCAGCCTTCCAAGCTGATGACGCGGGTTCGATTCCCGTCGCCCGCTCCATAGGATAGTTTTAACGGCTTTGGCTCTATTTGGTGCCAGAGCCGTTTTCATATACATGCCGGGGACCCCACATCCCCTCCTAAGTTGCGGTGAAATAGTTCCTGGATTAGCCGCAAAAGCTGTTATCCAGGAACTATTTCACCGCAACTTATTGAGGCCGAGCGGGCTGGGTCGATGATGGGTTCTGTTGTCGAGAAGATGAGGACAGCCGGTCAGGAGTCTGCGTAGGGTTTTGTGGTTGGTATACCGTAGCCGCGCATCATGGAGCCGAACGCTTTGACATCGTAGGTGTCTGAGAGCTTGAAATGAATGACGTTGTGGCCCATGGCACGCAGGTTCGTGTCGCGCATGAGGGCAGCTCGATAGGTTTTTGCCGCAGTATGTTCCGGATCATTTTGGGCATCGTCCTCAAACTTGCCTAGTCCATGCAGCTCAGCCAGCATCCATGAGCCGTTTGGCATCTGCCAGCCGTAATCTGCCAAATAATAGCCGGCGTTTCCCGGTCGAGTGATTTCAACCTGAAGTTCGGGAGCGGCAACTCCCGCCAGAATCATTGCCGCCCGTGCTTCGGATTCTCCACCGTTATCCGATCTGCCATCCATGTGTTCAAAAACGTCAAATGCGCGCGCGATGCCGTGCAGTCCGCGGCAGTTCGTTTGTGCATATGCACGCAATTCTTCACGCTCGACACCGTACTCACGAGCCAACCCGTCGACATAGCCTAGTGCATATCGAAAAGCGTTAGTTCGGGCGATGTCGACCACCGTGCGATATGGATTCGTTAACGTAAAAGGACCGAGCTGCCATACGTCGCCCGGCCGCCAGCGTCGGTATTCAACGAATTCGTACATATCGCGTCTGGTGGAACGCGGCAACAGCACTTGCACCTTGTCGAGAAGCGAATATGCAGAACCGATGCCATAGAGCAGTGCCGCCGTTGCTCCACAAAACACGGCATTCGGTTCAACGACCGCAATAGCGGATGCCAATTGAAAGATGCGATCTTCGACGCCGAGGTCATTCCAATACGCGGGATCAGCGTAGACATGGTTGTAGAGTCGAATAATCATCTCTTTTTGCATGAGCGCGTAGGCACAGCGTTCATCCCATTTTTTGGTAGCTACAAACAGGTGCCCGTCATGATGGGCCTCGAATAACCGGAAGAATAGCTCTAATTGCGGTTTGGTACAGCGTTTATCATGACTCATTTTCGACCCCATGGTCTCGAGGGGGAGTGAATGACACTACGCTATCCCATATTTGGCCCGCCTGACCTTGCCATGAACTGACCAAAAGCTTGACGGGGCAGGTCAGAGTCATGAGTCGTAGCCATACATATCGGCAAACGGTTGATTAGTGCCCCTCGGCGGCACTAAAAACCACCCTTACAGAAAGTTGCGGTGGAATAGTTCCTGAAAGGCTCGAATAAGCCTAAATCCAGGAACTATTTCACCGCAACTTAGGAGGGGATGGGGCTGAGGGGCGGGCGATGCCGTTGCCTGCCGGTTAGTGGCGACCGTGGTGGCGGAGCTTGTCGATGGTGGCATCGGTGCCGTGGCTGCGGGCTTCGGCGGCGCGGCCGCGGACGTCGGCGGCGCGGTCGCGGGCGTCGGCAGCGGTTTGGCGCTTGCGGCGGTAATCGATCATGCCTTGGATGATGGGCTTGCCAAAGCTCACGACATCATCGTTGTAGATGGCGGTTCGGGCTGCGAGGAGACAGTCGGTAAAGTCCATATGGGTCTTGCCAAAGAGTTTGACGGCAAGGGCGACAACGGTGGGCTCGTCGACCATGACGTCATCGAGCAGCCTTTTCATGGCCGCAGCAATCTCAACGCGGGGAACTTTATAGACGTCGCGCAGCGTGACCACGACGCGCGTGATGATTTCGGGGTAGACACGAGCGGTGCGCGTGGCGATGACCTTGGCGGCGCGCGGTGACAGGACCTCGTCATCGTCGAGCAGATAGCGAAGGATGACGGTCTCGTCGATGATGGTGCTACTCATGGATATCTACTTCCTCGGGACCCAAAATTGAATCGTCACTTTCTGTGGCAAGGTATTCAATCCAGGCATTGCGCTCCTCGGAGCGGCGATTGGGGTCACCATATGCTTTGAGCGATCCATAGGCGGCGGTGCCGTCCTTTGAGCGCACGGCGACCGGCTGAAAGGGGAGCTTGCGCATCAAAATGCTCTGCGCGACAAAAAGACGGACGGCCTCGGCGAGCGATGTGCCCATGGCGTCGTAGAGACGTTCGGCATGTTGCTTGTCTTCCTCGTGAATGCGCACCTGCAGGATGGCTCGTTTTTGAGTCGATGACATCACTGGCCCCCTTAATGAGCGTGCAATATAGTCGGTCAAATGCGGCATGTGCCGATACTTGAGCATCTTATAACGATTACTTTATTTCGCTCAAGTAAATAACCATTAACATGTATACAAGCGTAATACATCCAAAATGAGAGTGCGTAAAAATCTCTGAGGCGTACGCATGTAATACACTCACCTTTATAGCCTCTAGAGAATAATTCCAACCTGCCAAAACCCCTGCAATACACCCGTATTGCAGGGCCTATGCTCAAGTTTGCCACCTGCAACTGCGTATATTTAACCTGTATATCGTTGGAGGAATTCTATCGAAGTGCCTGTTTCGCCGCATGCATTCGATATGTCGATGCCAGGCCACGGGCGGCTTGGAGCAACGTCGACAGGGTCTCTCCGGCATGGGATTCAGGAGGGAGTGAACAACATGGGCAATAAACGAGTCGTAGCCGATTCCTCACGCTGCATTGGGTGCCAAACCTGTATGGCGGCGTGCATCGAGGCGCACGACATCCCCGGCAACATCGCCGCGCCGCGCCTGCGCGTGACGCGTACGTACGAGATCTCCGCACCGGTGGCTTGCCATCACTGCGAGGATGCACCGTGCGCGAAGGCCTGTCCTACGGGCGCCTTGTTCTTTGATCCAAAGAACCATCGTATCGGCGTCAACGAGGACAACTGCATCGGCTGCAAGAGCTGCGTCATGGCATGCCCCTTTGGCGCCGTGAGCGTGGCGACCACGCAGGTTCCGGTCTTGATGGGCGACGTTCGCGTGGGTTCGCAGACCAAGAGCTTCGTGCTCAAGTGCGACCTGTGCGTGGACCGTCCCGGCGGTCCGGCGTGTGCCGAGGCGTGCCCGACCAAGGGCCTCACCCTGGTTGACGAGGAGCGCCTGGCAGAACTGACTGCCGAGCGTGCCCGCGCCACCATCGAAAACGAGGCGTAAGCGGGCGGCCATACAGGCCCAATGATTGTCAAACAAGTACCGAGCATTCGGTAGCAGAGAAAGGAAGGAGGGTGTCATGGAGAAGCATAAAGTGATCTGCCCGTACTGCGGCGCCGGTTGCCAGTTTAACCTCCTGGTCCAAAACGGCCAGGTCGTGGGCACCGAACCGCTCAACGGCATCACCAACCAGAGCGAGCTGTGCCTTAAGGGCATGAGCGGCTACGACTTCATCAACGACACCAAGATCTTGACTCCTCGCGTACTGCACCCGATGATCCGCCGCACCAAGGGCGCGGATCTTGAGCGCGTAAGCTGGGACGAGGCACTGGATTTCACCGCATCTAAGATGCAGGCCATAATTGACGAATATGGTCCTAACGCTGTCATGACCACCGGCTCTTCGCGAGGCGGCGGCAATGAGGCGAACTACGTCATGCAGAAGTTTACGCGTGCGTGCATCGGCACCCACAGCGTGGACAACTGCGCCCGTACTTGACACGGCCCTACTGTCCTCGGTCTGATGGACACGGTTGGTTCAGGTTGCATGTCATGCTCCATCCCCGGTATGGAGGATGCGGGCTGCATTTTCCTCTTCGGCTATAACCCTGCCGATTCGCACCCCATCGTCGCAAGGCGTATCGTGCGAGCCAAAGAAAAGGGTTGCAAGATCATCGTCGCCGATCCGCGCCATATCGAAACCGCGCGTATCGCCGATCTCTACCTTCCGATCAAGAACGGTTGCAACGTTGCGTTCCTCAACGCCTTTGCCAACTGCTTGATCAACGATGGCCTCTACGACAAGGAATTCGTCGCCGAGCACACGAACGGCTTTGACGAGTGGTGGGAGACCATCAAGAACTACACTCCCGAATCCGTACAGGACATCACGGGTGTCGAGCCCGCGCTGATCCACCAAGCTGCCGAGATGTACGCCACGGCGAAGCCCTCTGCCATCATTGGCTGGGGCATGGGCGTATGCCAGCAGAAGCAGAACCTGAAGACGGTGCACACCATCGCCTCCATCGCCTGCGTTGCCGGCCAGATCGGCAAACCCAATTCCGGCCTCGCGCCCGTGCGCGGTCAGAACAACGTCCAGGGCTCCTGCGATATGGGCATGCTGCCCAACCTGTACCCTGGCTACCAGAAAGTCACCGACCCGGCAGTGCGTGCCAAGTTTGCCAAGGCTTGGGGCGTGCCCGAGGAAAAGCTCCCGCTCGAGGAGGGCTACAAGCTCACCGACCTGGGCCACCTGGTCGACGAGGGCAAGGTGCACTGCTTCTACAACTACGGCGAGGACCCGGTGCAGACCGAGCCCGATTCGGCCGGTATGCGCAAGACGCTCTCCGAGCTGGATCTGTTCATTTGCCAGGACATCTTCATGACGCAGACGACCATGCTCGCCGACGTCATCCTGCCCGCTACCTCTTGGGGCGAGCACGAGGGTGTCTTTACCGCATCCGACCGTAGCTTCCAGCACTTTGATGCGGCTGTTCCGCCCAAGGGCGAGTGCCGCCACGACTGGGAGATCTTCGCGGACCTGTCTACGCGTATGGGCTACCCCATGCACTACGACAACACCGAGCAGATCTGGAACGAGTGCATTAGCCTGTGCCCCAACTTTGTGGGCGCGACCTACGAGAAGATGGCTCCCGAGGGCGGCTACGCCCAGTGGCCCGTCAAGAGCACCGATGTGAACGACCACGGTACGCCCGACATGTTCGCTGGTGGCAAGTTCACCACCAAGGACGGCCGCGCCAACCTGATGGCGCACGACTGGGAGGCGCCCTCCGAGCTTCCCGATGATGAGTACCCGCTCATCCTGTGCACCGTCCGCGAGGTCGGCCACTACAGCTGCCGCTCGATGACCGGCAACTGCAAGACGCTGGCACTGCTCGCCGACGAGCCCGGCTTTGTCCGCATGAATCCCGCGGACGCCGAGGCACGCGGCATCAAGAATGGCGACATCGTCTCGATTCACAGCCGCCGCGGCCAGGTATACAGCCGTGCCGACGTGAGCGATCGCATCAACAAGGGCACGGTCTACATGACCTACCAGTGGTGGATCGGCAAATGCAACGAGCTGACCATTCACAAGGTCGACCCGGTCTCGCACACGCCCGAGGACAAGTTCTCCGCCTGCCAGGTCGACGCTATCGCCGACCAGGTCTGGGCCGAGGGCGAGGTCGAGCGTCAATACACCGAGCTCAAGCAGGCTCTGGTGGACGCCGCCGCTCCCCAGGACGTTGAGCCCGGCGCCGCCAAGTTCGACGACGAGACGCACGTGAACCAAATCGTGTAGTCCCGTTCTCGTTGGCTATTTGGGCCGGGCGTCCCGTACGTTCGGGAGCCCGGCCCGTTATTTTGAAAGGAAGTGGGGATGAACCGCTTCATCGACATCAACCCGGAGAGGTGCATCGGCTGCGGAACATGCCAGTCCGCCTGTGCCGACGCCCACCGGATGCAGGGTCTTCAGGATACGCCGCGCCTGGCGCTCGTGAAGACCGGCGGTATTTCGGCCGCCCTTGCCTGCCACCATTGCGAGGGTGCCCCCTGCGCCGAGGTTTGCCCGGTGAATGCCATCGAGCACGATGGCGATCGCATCCACGTCAAGGAGCAGGAGTGCATCGGGTGCAGGCTGTGCGCCATCGCGTGCCCCTTCGGAGCCATCCATCCCGATGGCACGTCTATCGCCGGTGTCGCAGGCATGTGCGACCCGACGCCTTCGTATCCTAAGTCCCTGAGCAGCCTGCTTACGTGGGCTCCCGGCCAGTACACCTGCGCTGTCAAGTGCGACCTGTGCGCATTCGATCCGGACGGCCCGCATTGTGTGGCGGCGTGCCCTACCAAGGCGCTGACCGTCATGGGTGGCGCGGCCGATCGCGAGCTCGACGAGGCCAAGCGCCTGCGCTCGATCGAAAACGGTCCGGTCGTCGACGTTACCGCTGTGGCCCAGGGCCTGTCCGAGAAAGCAGAAGGGAGCGTAAACAATGGATAGCATGACGCTGTTTATCGCATCGCTTGCCGTCTCGTGCATCGGTGCGCTCGCCTCGGTTCTGCTGATTAAGGCCGACAACGCCGCCAAGACCGCCGGCTGCCTGATCGGCGCCGTCGCGGCCGTGCTGTCGTTCATCGCGGGCCTCGAGGCCGTGCTTGGCGACGTTTCGTCCCTCAACACGGTCTTCTTCTTCCCGTTCGCCCGTCTCGAGCTCTTGCTCAACGGCCTTGCGGGCCTGATCGTGGTCCTCATCTCGATTCTCGCCTTTGCGGGCTTCATCTACGGTCTGTCCTACTTCGACGAGTACCCGGGCAAGGTCGGGCGCGCCGGCTTCTTTATGAACACCTTCGTCGCCTCGATGATGCTCGTCATCACCGCCGACAACGTGTTCTGGTTCCTGGTCGCCTTTGAGCTCATGTCCCTTACGAGCTACTTCCTTGTCGTTATCGAGGAGAACAAGAACTCCATTAGGGGCGGTTGGCTCTACTTCGTCATCGCGCACGTGGGCTTCGTTCTCATCATGGCGAGCTTCCTGCTCATGACCAACGGCGTGGGCGGTTCCTTCAGCTTCAGTGATTTCCGTACGCATGACTTTGGACCCGCCGTCTCCTCCGCGTGCTTCGTCCTCGCGTTCTTCGGATTTGGCGCGAAGGCCGGTATCATTCCGCTGCACTCCTGGCTGCCCCAGGCGCACCCCGAGGCGCCGTCCAACGTGTCCGCCCTCATGTCCGGCGGCATGATCAAGATCGGCATCCTGGGAATCCTCAAGGTCGGTCTCGACCTGCTCGCGGGTTCGGGCGTCCAGCTCTGGTGGGGCCTCATGGTCCTGGTCTTCGGATCCATCTCGTCGGTCCTGGGTGTCGTCTACGCCCTCCACGAGCACGACATCAAGCGCCTGCTTGCCTATCACTCCGTCGAGAACATCGGCATCATCTTGCTCGGTGTCGGCGCGTCCATGACGGCGCACGCCCTGGGCAACGACGTCATCGCGACGATCGCGCTCATGGCCGCCCTCTACCACACGCTCAACCACGCCATGTTCAAGGGCGAGCTGTTCCTCGGCGCGGGCTCCCTGCTCTATGCCACGGGTACGCGCAACATGGAGAAGATGGGCGGTCTGTTCCGCCGCATGCCGGTCACGGCCGTCTGCTTCCTCATCGGTGCCCTTGCCATCTCGGCCATCCCGCCGCTCAACGGCTTCGTTTCCGAGTGGTTCACCTACCAGTCCCTGTTCAACATCTCGACGCTCTCCGACCCGGTCGTCATGGTGTTCGCCGTCGCCTCCGCGGCCGCCCTCGCCATCACCGGTGCCCTGGCCGTCACGTGCTTCGTGAAGGCCTACGGCGTCTCGTTCGCGAGCAGCCCTCGTTCCCAGGAGGCCGCGAACGCCAAGGAGTCCCCGGCTCCGATGTTGTTCTCGCAGATGCTCCTCGCGGCCATCTGCGTGGTACTGGGAATCGGCTCCCCGGTCATCGCCCCGGTTCTGGGCGACGTCGCCCAGAGCGTGCTTGCCGGCTCCGCCGTCACAGCCACCTCGGGCGTGTCTCTCGTGAACGAGATTTCCGGTGCCGCCACCTCCACCCCCGCGATCGCCATCGCGCTCGTGGTCCTCACCGGCCTCGCGTTCGCGTTGAGGTCCTGCCTCGGCGCCAAGGCCCCCGCTAAGAAGACCGACCCTTGGGCGTGCGGCTACGAGCCCAACGAGCACATGCCCGTCGTCGCCACGAGCTTCGCGTCCGACGTAGAGCTCTTCATGGGCCCGCTCTACACCCTGCGCGAGGTATGCACCAAGATCTGCTGGTCCATCGCGCACGTGTTCCAGAAGCTCACCGGTGTCGCCCAGGGCGTCGAGCCCCTGCCCGACCGTTTCCTGGTCGATGCACCGAGCGAGGGTGCCGACAAGCTGGCCGGCCTCGCCTCCAAGATCGAGGGCGGCAACTACTCCGTATACATCTGCTACATCGTCGCGGCGCTCGTGGTCTTCCTCGTGCTCGCCGTGGTCATGGTCTAGAGAGGGGAGAGGATATTATGAACATCGTTCTTGCGATGGCGCAGGGCCTCGTGGTCATGCTGGTCGCGCCCTTCTTCTCCGGCCTCGCCCGTGTGATTCGCGCGAAGATGCACAATCGCCGCGGTCCGTCCATCCTTCAGGATTACCGGGACCTCGCGAAGCTCATGGCGCGTCCCGAGTCCGTGAGTTCCGACTCGAGCTTCGTGCTGCGCATCATGCCGCCGCTGTTCCTCGCGGTGTCGTTTATGCTCGCCATGGGCCTGCCCATGTTCACGCTCCAGAGCCCCATGCCCGTCTTTGGTGACGCCATCACCATCATGTACGCGCTCGCGCTGTCCCGCTTCTTCTTCGCGCTGTCCGGCGTGGATTCCTCCAACGCCTACGCGGGCTTCGGCGGTATCCGCGAGCTCCTCATGAGCGTGCTCATCGAGCCGTCCATGCTCATCGCGCTGTTCACCGTCGCCATCGTGTGCGGCTCCACGGACATTGCGACCATGGGTCAGCACATCGTTACGGGCAACGTCTCGAGCGTCGTCGCCGTTATCCTCGCCGGCGTCGCCTTCGCGGCCGCCTGTTACATGGAGCTCGGCAAGCTTCCGTTCGATCAGGCCGAAGCCGAGCAGGAGCTCCAGGAGGGCCCGCTCGCCGAGCTCTCCGGCCCGTCCCTGGCCATGATGAAGCTCGCCATGGGCATGAAGCAGGTCGTGGTCGTCGCTTGGTTCACCTCCATCTTCATCCCCTGGGGAGAGCCCGCGACCATCGGCGTCACCGCTCTCGTGGGCGCCGTCGTCTTCCTCGTCAAGTGCCTGGTCGATTTCGTCGTCTGCGGCGTGCTCGAGAACTCCGTTTCCCGTTCGCGCTTCAAGGTGCTCGGTAACCAGACCTGGGCCGTCGTCGGCATCGCGGTCCTCGCGTTCGTCTTCGTCGTCGTAGGCGTGTAGGGAGAAGGGAGAAACTATGTCAATCGAATCGAGCTTGTCCCTCTTTGCCATGGTGGCGATCGCCGTCCCCATGCTGGGCTCCCTGCTCATCGTCATGCTGCCGCGTCCCTACGCTAAATGGATCTGCGCCTTTGCCGGCGGCATCGCCACGGTCGCTTCCGTTGGCTTGGCCGCGACGTTTGCCGGAAACGGCATGAACGCGGTCGATGTAACCTGGGCGAGTATGGGCCAGACCTTGGTCATGGGCTTCATATTCGACCGGATGAGCACGCTGCTCGCACCCGCGTTCGTCGCTATCGGCCTGCTCGTCGTCATCTATTCGTTCCCGTACATGAGCGATAAGAATAAGGAGCATCCCGACGCGCCCCGTCGTCGCTTCTACGTGTACTTCTCCACGTTCATCGGCGCCATGGCCGGTCTCGCCTACAGCTCCACCATCGTCGGCCAGCTCGTTTTCTTCGAGATCACCGGTGTGTGCTCCTGGGGCCTCATCAGCTACTACATGACGCCCACGGCCAAGAAGGCCGGTATGAAGGCGCTCATCATCACCCATATCGGCGCTCTGGGACTCTACATCGGCGCGGCCTTCCTGTTCGCCGGAACCGGCACGTTTGCGCTGAGCGCGATCTCCCAGCTCGATTCCGGTATGAAGACCGTCGTGCTGCTGCTCATCCTGTTCGCTGCTTGGGCCAAGTCCGCCCAGTTCCCGCTCTACATGTGGCTGCCCTCCGCAATGGAGGCCCCCACGCCCGTTTCCGCCTACCTTCATGGCGCGTCCATGGTTAAGGTCGGCGTGTGCGTGTTCGCCCGCGCTCTTGCGAGCGCCGGCGATATCCCCGAGATCGTCGGTTGGGTCGCCATCATCGACGCCGTCGTGACCATGCTCTTCGGCTTCCTCATGTACCTGCCCCAGAAGGATATGAAGCGCCTGCTCGCCTTCTCGACGATCGCGCAGCTCGCCTACGTGTTCTTTGGCCTGGGCCTCTCCGTGTTCGGAAGCCAGATGGCGTTTAACGGCGCCGTCGAGCACATCTTCAACCACGCGTTCACCAAGACCCTGTTCTTCCTCATCGCTGGCTCTCTCAGCTTCACGCTGGGAACCCGTATGCTGCCCAAGATCCAGGGCCTCATGAAGAAGTACCCGGTCACGGGCGTGGGCTTTGCGGTCGCCGCGACCGCTATCGCCGGCGTGCCCCCCATGAGCACGTTCTTTTCCAAGTTCCAGATCATTTCCGGTGGCTTCGCGGTTGGTGCTACCAACACGGTCATCTTTGTCCTCGTGTGCGTCATGGTCGTCGAGACCGTCGCCACCTTCGCATGGTTCCTGCGTTGGATGGGTAAGGTCCTGCCCGGTGAGCCGAGCGAGACCGTGGCCGCCGGCCAGCCCCTTCCGCGCGCCATGGCGTTCGTGTTCGTCGTCCTCATGATCATGGTCGTCGTCGCCGGTCCTCTGTCCTCTAGTTGGATGGGTTAGGAGGTAGGACATGGGTTATTCGTTAGTCAATATCCTGGGCGGTCTTCTGATCGTGACCTCCACCATGGTGGTCGTCTCGAAGACCATCCCGTCCGCCATCAAGTGGTACGCGATCCAGTCGGTTGTCCTGGTGGGCGTGCTGCTCACCCTGGGCCTCACCACCGGTGCCACCGAGCTTCTCATGTGGGCCGCGTCGGCCTTCGTCACCAAGGTGATCCTCGTTCCGTTCATTCTCAACCGTGCCTACAAGAAGATGGGTTCGCCTGCCGATAGCACGCTGACCTCCTCCATCAAGCCGGCCTGGACCATCATCCTCACCGGTCTGGAGGTGGCCGTCTGCTTCGCGGTGGTCACGCGCCTGAGCCTGCCCACCGCCGAGGTGGCCACTCCGGCCCTCGCCATCAGCTTCGCGCACTTCTTCGTCGGCCTCACGTGCATCATCTCCCAGCGCAACATCCTCAAGCAGATCTTCGGGTACTGCCTTATGGAGAACGGTAGCCACGTGACGCTCGCTCTGCTCGCGCCCACGGCCCCCGAGATCATCGAGATCGGCATCGCCACCGACGCCATCTTCGCCGTCATCATCATGTCCGCCGTCGTCGTGAGGATTTGGAACGACACCAAGTCGCTCGACTCCCACGACCTGACCGAATTGAAGGGGTAGGCCATGGATGTTTCAATGCTGACGGTCGCCCTGCTCGCTTGTCCTCTCGTGTTCTCCCTGATTATGGCTGCGCTCCCCAAGACGACGTCCTACAACGTCTTCGCGGGGCTCAACACCATCTCCGTCGCGGCGACCCTTGTCCTTTCGGTCGTCACCGCGGGAACCATGCTCTCGAGCGGGCAGAATATCGACGCTTTGGGCCTGTGGCTCCATCTCGATTCGCTCTCGTCGATCTTCGTCCTTCTGGTAGGCATCATCGGGTTCATCACCGGCGTGTACTCCATCTCCTATATCAAGATCGATATCGAGGAGAAGACCATGCCGGCCGAGCGCACCAAGCAGTACTACGCGCTGTTCAGCCTGTTCGTCTTCACGATGCTGCTCGCCTGCCTGTCCAACAACATCATCCTCACCTGGGCGGCGGTCGAGGCCACTACGCTGTCGACCGTGTTCCTCGTGGGCATCTACAAGAACAAGCAGGCGCTCGAGGCGTCTTGGAAGTACGCGATGGTCTGCACCGCCGGTGTGGCCTTCGGCCTGTTCGGCACGCTGCTCATCTACGCGAACGCCGCCGATATCATGCCCAACGCGCATGAGGCCGCCTTCCTCACCTCCATCATGCCCTACGCCGACCAGTTCGACCCGATGCTCGTGCGCCTCGCGTTCGCGTTCATCGTCATCGGCTTCGGCACCAAGGCGGGCCTGTTCCCCATGCACACCTGGCTGCCCGACGCGCACTCCCAGGCTCCGAGCCCGGTCTCCGCGCTGCTCTCGGGCGTGCTGCTCAAGTGCGCCATGCTGGTGATCATCCGCTTCTACTCCCTGTCCATCATCACGGTGGGCGACACCTATCCGCGAACGCTCCTGCTCATCCTGGGCACGCTGTCCATCCTGGTGGCTGCCCTGTGCATCTTCAAGCAGGACGATATCAAGCGCCGCTTCGCGTACTCCTCCGTCGACAACGTCGGCGTGGTCGCGCTGTGCCTGGGTATCGGTGGCCCGCTCGGTATCGCCGCCTGCCTGCTGCACTGCATCTTCCACGGCTTCACGAAGGCGCTCGCCTTCTGCATGGCCGGTAACATCCAGCACATCTACCACACCCGCGACCTGAACAAGATCAAGGGCGTCGTCGAGATCGCTCCCGTCACGGCAGCGCTCACCATCATCGCCCTGCTCGCACTCGCCGCCTTCCCGCCGTTCGCCCTGTTCATCTCCGAGTTCCTCACCTTCGTGGCCGGCGTTCAGTCCGGTCCCATCTGGGTGGTCGTGCTCGTGGCCATCGGCCTCACCGGCGTGTACTTCGCCCTTACCGGCATCGCGCTCAAGTCCATCTTCGGCAAGGCGCCCGAGGGCATGAAGCGCCACGAGGTGCCCGCCCTCATGATCATCCCCGAGATCGCCCTCGCGATCGTGGTCATGTGGTTCGGTATCGCCACCCCGGTCGCCATCACGAGCGGCGTCGAGGATGCAACGTCCGTCGTTTTGAACCAGAGCGTCGAAGAGCTCCACGAGGCCCCTCTCTACCGCATGGTGTTCAGTTCCCAGACCAAGACAAGTGAGGTGAATTAGCACCATGGCAGAACCTGAAAAGAAGGACTACGCTCGTCGCTGCGAAAGCCACGTCGAGGCCCTGCGTGCTGCAGTGCCGGGCGCTATCGAGAAGGTCGAATGGCAGTGCGAGGACCAGCTGACGATCACCGTCAAGCTGGACCGTCTGCCCGAGGCCGTCCACTACCTGTATTACGAGCGCTACGGCTGGATTCCTGTGATTGTCGGCAACGACGAGCGCAGCCTGTGCGGCCGTTACGCCGTGTACTACGTCATCTCCATGGAGGGGGAGGACCCCGGCTGGGTTACCGTGCGTGCCGAGGTCGACCCCGCCAAGATGACGTTCCCGTCCGTGACGCCGTTCGTCCCCGCCTGCGTGTGGGGCGAGCGCGAGCTGCGCGATATGTTTGGCCTGATCCCCGAGGGTCTGCCCGATCGTCGCCGCCTGGTGCTGCCCGATGACTGGCCCAGCGGCCTGTACCCGCTGCGCAAGGACTCCATGGACTACCGCTTCCGTCCCGCTCCCGCGAGCGACATGGAAAACTACGAGTTCTTGGCCGATACCAAGGGCAAGGAGACGACGCTCGTCCCCATGGGCCCGCTGCACATTACCTCCGACGAGCCCGGCCACTTCCGCCTGTTCGTTGAGGGCGAGACGATCGTCGACGCCGACTACCGTCTGTTCTACGTGCACCGCGGTATGGAGAAGGTCGCCGAGACGCGCCTGAACTATGACGCCGTGACGTTCCTCGCCGACCGCATCTGCGGCATCTGCGGCTGCGCCCACTCGGTGGCCTATGCCGAGGCCGTCGAGCGCGCCCAGGGCATTCATGTCCCGCCGCGCGCCCAGTACATCCGCGCCATCATGCTCGAGGTCGAGCGTCTGCACTCGCATCTGCTCAACATTGGCCTGGCATCGCACTACACGGGCTTCGACTCCGGCTTCCAGCAGTTCTTCCGCGTCCGCGAGAAGTCCATGGACCTGGCCGAGAAGCTTTCCGGTCACCGCAAGACCTACGGCCTCAACGTGATCGGCGGCGTGCGTCGCGACATTTTGGCCGAGCAGAAGCTCTCCACGCTCACGACCATCCACCAGCTGCGCTCCGAGGTTCAGGAACTCGTCGACATGCTGCTCTCCACGCCCAACTTTATCGAGCGTACGAGCGGTATCGGCATTCTGGACCGCAAGATCGCTCGCGACTTCTCGCCGGTCGGCCCGCTCATGCGTGGCTCTGGCTATGCCCGCGACGTGCGCTTTGACCATCCCTTCGATGGCTACGCCGATCCGGATGTCCAAAAGATGCACGCCGCCACGGCAGACACCTGCGATGCCTTCGGCCGTACCGCCGTTCGCATCCAGGAGGTCTACGATTCGATCGACATGATCGAGACCATGCTCGAGAACTGCCCGTCGGGCCCCATCCTCACTACGGATTGGGAGTACACCCCGCACAAGTACGCCATCGGCGCCACCGAGGCACCGCGCGGCGAGGACGTGCACTGGGCCATGCTCGGCAACAACCAGAAGTGCTACCGCTGGCGCGCCAAGGCCGCCACGTACAGCAACTGGCCGGTCCTGCGCTACATGTTCCGCGGCAACACCGTGGGCGACGCGGCGCTGATCGTCGGCTCGCTCGACCCGTGCTACTCCTGCACCGACCGCGTGACGGTGACCGATGTCGCCGCCAAGCGCGACCACGTGCTCGACAAGGAGCAGTTCGAGAACGTCTGGCGCGACAAGTCGCCGCTCGCGGGCGAGGGCACCATGGCCGCTCCGCTCGATGAGGAGGCGCTCTAATATGCTGAAGCTTTGGAAGGTTAACGCCAAGGCCGGCGACGCGACGGTCAAGTACCCGTTTGCGCCGTTCCCCACCAACAAGGACATGCGCGGTAAGCCCGAGCACAATGCCGAGCTCTGCATCGCCTGCGGTGCCTGCGGCGTGGCGTGCCCGGCCGATGCCATTCGCATGGACACCGACCTTGCGGCCGATACCATTACCTGGTCGATCGACTACGGCCGCTGCATCTTCTGCGGTCGCTGTGAGGAAGCCTGCCCCATGGAGGCCATCAAGCTTACCGAGGAGTTTGAGCTGGCCGTCATGAGCAAGGACGACCTCACCAGCAAGAGCGTCTATACGCTCGAGCACTGCTCGCGTTGCGGCAAGCCGTTTGCCCCGCACAAGGAGATCGACTACGCCAAGCGCCTGCTGCAAAAGGCCGGCGGCATGGAGGCCGAGCAGGCCGCCCGTACCGTCGGTATGTGCCAGGAGTGCAAGCGCGAGCTCGACGCCCTGCGCGCCGCCTCGGCCGTAAAGACCGGCAACGCGCACGGCATGGCTGCCAACGAGACGCTTGCGTCCGGTGAGCCCCAGGGCCCCGGCATGGAGTATCTGGGCGGCCACGGCGTGAACCCGGAGTATATCGACCGCGAGCTCAACCCCGATGCGCCCGAGATTCCCGCCGGTCCGGCACCGGTCGAGGGCATCATCATGGATTTTGAAACGAAGGAGGAGTAACCATGGCCGAACCCACGCTTTTGCCCGAGCGGCTCCAGTACCGCCCGACCAAGATCGAGCTCGACGAGAGCATCGAGAAGGCCAAGGCGACCCTTCTTAAGAAGATCAAACGCTCGGTGTACGTCTACCGTGTCGACTGCGGCGGCTGCAACGGCTGCGAGATCGAGATCTTCGGTTCCATCACGCCCGTCTTCGACGTCGAGCGCTTTGGCATCAAGGTCGTGCCCTCGCCCCGTCACGCCGATGTGCTGCTGTACACCGGCGCCGTGACGCGTGCCATGCGCATGCCGGCCCTGCGCGCCTTTGAGGCCGCACCCGATCCCAAGATTGTGGTGTCCTATGGCGCGTGCGGCTGCACCGGCGGCATCTTCTACGATAACTACTGCGTCTGGGGCGGCACGGACAAGATCTTGCCGGTCGATGTCTACATCCCCGGCTGCCCGCCCAGCCCCGCGCAGACCATCTACGGCTTTGCCATGGCGCTCGGTCTGCTGGACCAAAAGCTCCATGCCGAGACCACGGTGGAGGCCGCCGGCGAGCAGGCCGATATCCTGCACCCCGGTGTGCCGTACAAGCTGCGCGTTGCCATCGAGCGCGAAGCTCGCGCCATGAGCGGCTACCGTTACGGCCGCGACCTGGCCAACGAGTTTATGGATACGCTTGAGAGCGCGCCCAAGGGCGATATCCGCGGTGCCATGGCGCTGCTCATCGACAAGCAGGACGATCCGCGCCGCGTCGAGGTGTACTCGGCGCTGCAGGATCTGGTGCTGGCCGGAGGTCGCTAGATGGAGCTCACGGACCGCTCTGGTTACTTTGCGGGCCCCGGTATGCTCGGCGGCTCCTTTGGCGATGCCTCGCGCGCAAGCGACGAGGCCGCCGAGGGCGTCGCCGACCCCTGCCTGGGCCATGCGCCCGACCAGGTGGTCTTTTACGAGCTCACGCGTAAGTTTGTGGAGACCGAGGAAGACGTTCCCCAGGAGGCCTGCGACGTGCTGTACTACACGCTCGCCGTGGGCCACCACACCGGCGTGCTCGATTGCTTTGAGCCGCGCCTGTCGGTGCCGGTGGATGTGTTCTATACGCTTATCGACGCGTTGCCGGAGGGGGAGGCCAAGACCAAGTTCGAGGCCATCCGCTCCTTTGGCGAGTGCCAGCTCGACAAGGCGGCGGTGCCGTCGCTGCTCGAGGCCTGTGATGCGCTGCTCGACGAGCGCGGTTTTCGCGGTTCTGCCAAGGCCGGCATCTCGGTGTTCGATGACGACTTTGGCCTGCATGCCCAGCAGGTCGCGTTCTTAATGAAATTTCACGATTTGGTGGAGCGCGTGCGCGATGTGTCGGGCGTGTATCTGACGGGAAGGTTGCAGTAATGGGTCACGTTGTGGATGGACGTGTGAACGGCGCCCCGTTTGCGGGTATCGTGCTCACGGCGGGAAGCGTGCTGCGTGCCGACGATGCCGCCGGCCCCGTGCTCTCCAAAAAGATGGAGGACGCACCCATCGCCGGTTGGTACACCATCGACGGAGGCCAAACGCCCGAGGACGACATCATCGAGGTCAAGCGCGAGCGTCCGCCGCGTTTGGTTTTGGTCGATGCCGCCGACATGGCGCTGCCCGTCGGGTCTATCCGCCTGCTCGATAAGCGCGATGTGGCCCGCAAGTCGATGTTCACCACGCATTCGCTCCCTTTGTCGATTCTGATCGAGGAAATCGAGCAATCGTGCGAAGATATCGTCTTCGTTGGGATTCAGCCGGGCGATACGGAGTTTTACAACCCCATGTCCCCGGAGGTCTTTGACGCCGTCGACGCCGTGTACGACGCCGTGGCCGCCAACGACTTTTCCAACTTTGTCCGCTTGGGGCAAGAGCAATAGGAGCGCTTGTCCCTGCTGATTAGGAAAGAAGTGATTGACATGGCAGATTCCAAGGTGGAGTACCCCGCTCCCGATTGCCTGGCGCCCGCCGCGATCGAGGCCAAGACCGAGGCCGCCGGCGTGACCAAGGCCAACCTGCCGGTCGCAAAGGCCTTTCTGTTGGCAATGTTCGCCGGTGCGTTCATTGCCTTCGGCGGCCTGTTCTTTACCGTGTTCTTGAGCGATAGCACGCTGGGCTGGGGCGCTCAGCGTGTCGTGGGCGGCCTGTGCTTTTGCTTGGGCCTGGTGCTGGTGCTGGTGTGCGGCGCCGAGCTGTTTACCGGTAATTCGCTTATGGTCTGCGCGCTCAAGAGTAAAAAGATCACCCTGGTCCAGATGCTCAAGGCCTGGGTCGTCGTGTGGGTCGGCAATTTTGTCGGTGCCCTGTTCATCGTCTTTTTGGTGTACATGGCCGGCATTTACAAGCTCAACGGCGAGGCGGTCGCCAATTCCATGGTGAGCGTCGCCGCTGGCAAGGTGACGGTCGACTGGGTGACGATCTTCTTCCGTGGCATCCTGTGCAACATCTTTGTGTGCCTGGCCGTGTGGATCGGTACCGCCGGCAAGACCGTGGTCGATAAGGTTGTGGGCATTCTTCTGCCCATCGCCGCCTTTGTGGCCTGCGGTTTTGAGCACTGTGTTGCCAATATGTACTTTTTGCCCATGGGTGCCGTGATGCATGCATGCGGTTATGGTGCCGACGTCGCCGGCGCCGATGCGCTCAACGCTGCGGGCATTGCGTTTAACTTGTCCGCCGCCACGCTGGGCAACATCGTGGGCGGCGCGGTTCTGATCGCGCTCGGCTACTGGTTTATCTACGCTAAGAAGTCCGAGGCGTAAGGTACCGTCTGTTTGACGTTGGGCCTCCCGCGGGGCGTTGCCGTGCGGGAGGCTTTTTGGGTCTGGGGCTCGTTGCCGGGCTTTTGGCCTGTTGTGTTTGGCTGATGAAAGGGGTAATCGAGATGGCATCTGCTGTGAAGCGTGATGGTCGCTCCGTAGTGACGACATGCGGGGGATGCTATGCCGATTGCGCCTTTGCGGCCCATGTTGAGGATGGGCGTGTGGTGGCCGAGTTGCCGGTGCCGGGGCATCCGTGCGCGGCGCGTGCCCTGTGTGCCCGCGGACGGCATCGCCTGGCAATGCCGTTTGACGAGCGCGACCGCATTGTGCACCCCATGCGACGCCGCCAGGATGGCTCGAGGTTCGATGTGATTTCGTGGGACGAGGCGTTCGCGCAGATTGCCGAGCGTCTTTTGGGCATTGTTGACGAGCGCGGGCCTCGTGCGCTGGGTATGACGCTCGGCGTGCCCTCGTTCGACCGCTACTGGGCGTATCGTTTTATGCATGCGCTTGGTTCGCCCAACGTGTATGGTGCCGACGGTGCCTGCGAGGTAAGCCGACTTACCGGTTGGGAGCACAGCTTGGGCTATAGTCCCGCCTCCGACCTTGCGCACACCGATTGCATCATGTATCTGGGGCGTTCGCTGGTGGACTCGTCTTCGATGGGGGCAGTCGACGCCTTGAATGACGCACGCCGGCGCGGGGCGAAAATCATTGTCGTGGACCCGCGGCGCAGTGGCTCGTCTGCGCTTGCCGACCGCTGGCTGCGCGTACGCCCGGGCTGCGACTTGGCGCTGCTGTTGGGTATTGCCCATGTCTTGATTGCCGAGGACCTGTATGACCACGAGTTCGTGACCCGCTATACCACGGGTTTTGACGAGCTGGCACAGACGGCCAGTGCTTGGACGCCCGAGTGGGCTGAGTCGATGTGCGACGTGCCGGCCGCAGAGATCGCCGCCACGGCGCGCGATCTAGCTGCCGCGGCGCCTGCTGCGGTGGTGGACGCCGGCTTTCATGGCGGCATTGGCATCGCGTATGCCAACAGCACCCAGACCGCGCGCGCGATTTGTCTGGTCGATGTGCTGCTGGGCTGCATCGGACACGCAGGCGGCGCGCTCAATCCACCTACACCGCTTGTGCTGGGCGACCTTGATCCCGCACGTTTTGCGACGCCGCCGGTGTCGCGCATATCCAAGCTGGGGTCCGAGCGCTATCCACTGGTCGATCCGGTGCGCGGCCTGTGCACGACCATCGGTCAGTCGATTCTGGCCGGGGACCTGCGCGGGCTGATCGTTTACGCCAGCAATCCCGGCGCGGGCTATGGCAACGCCGGGGCGTGGTTATCGATTCTGGAACAGCTCGACTTGCTCGTGACGATTGATATTCGCTGGTCCGAGACGGCGCGTGCTTCTGATTTCGTGCTGCCCGACGTGACGTATCTGGAGGCTGACCGCGGCGTGGGAACGGTGACAGGCGCCAACGATGCGCGCGTGTTCTACCGCAACGCCGTGCTGTCCATTTTGCATGACGACACGAGACCGGGGCGGGAGATCTTTGCCGGGTTGGCTGTGGCCTGCGGCGTTGGCGATTGCTTCGACTTTACGTCCGACGACCTGGCGGCTGCCCAGGTGGCGCCTTTTGGGATCGATCTGGACGAGCTCAAGGAGCGCGGCTGGGCCGATACGGGCGTGGCGCTGCCGTCGCGCACGGGAGAGCCGGTGATTCCGCTTGCCGGCGGCAAAATTGCGCTGGCAAGCGACGTATGGGAACGAGTCGGCATGGGTCGTGTGCCCAACTGGATTGCGCCCATGGTGGAGCCCGGCCCGGGGATGTTTCGCCTCATTAGTGGCAACCGTCCCTTTGAGTCGCACACCTCGCGCAGGCTTGCGGCTCAAGGTGCCGCCGAGGCTGGATCGGACCTGGATGCCGTGCAGATGAATGCCGATGCCGCCGCTCGCATGGGTATTGCCGACGGCGAGATCGTCGAACTCGTGAGCGATATGGGCCGCGACCGCGTGCGCGTGGAGACGACGCCGTATCTGCATCCGGCGTGCATCTTTACGTCGGCCGCCCCCGGCGGGCGTTCGTTTGGCGCCGATGCCGGTGGCGCTCAAGCCTTGGGCGTGGGCCCGCTCGACCATACGCCGCTGCGCTGGGACCCGTTGACGGGTGCCGCGCTCACCCAGGAAAACGCCGTTCGTGTGGAAAAGATCGCGGCGCGCGAGGATAATAGCGATTGATTGACTCAGCCGATCGAATTGGCTGATAGTTTGACGTTCGAATGATTGATTCACCTTTGGTTTTGAAAGGCCGCACATGAGCGATAGCCAGAACATGTCCGATGAGGTACGCGCCCGCCTTCGCGCTATTCCTTCCGTCAACGAGCTGCTCGCAGAGTGGCCGGTTGTGAAGGCGGCGGGGGAGACCTGCGACGCGGTGGTGCATGCCGCCGTCACGGCCGAGCTCGATGAGGAGCGCGCCGCGATTCGTGCCGGCGCCGCCCCGCGTTCCAAGCGCGAACTGGCCTCGGCCATTGAGTGGCGTGCGCATCGCTCCGCGCTGCCGAGCCTGCGTCCCGCCGTCAACGCCACGGGTGTGGTTATCCATACCAACCTTGGTCGAGCCCCGCTCGCGGAGTCGGCCGCCAAGGCCGTGGCCGAGGTCGCGCGCGGCTACAGCACGCTCGAGTACAGCGTGGACACCTGCTCGCGCGGGTCGCGCAAGGAGCATGCCGCGCAGCTCATCCGCTCGCTTACCGGTGCCGAGGACGCGCTGGTCGTCAACAATAACGCGGCCGCGGTGCTGCTAGTGCTTGCCACCCATGCCGCGGGCAAAGAGGTTATCGTCAGCCGCGGTGAGCTCGTCGAGATCGGTGGCAGCTTTCGTATTCCCGACGTCATGGCGGCCTCGGGCGCCAAACTCGTCGAGGTCGGCGCCACCAACCGCACGCATCTGGGCGACTACGAGCGCGCCATCACGCCCGATACGGCCATGATCCTCAAGGTCCATCCTTCCAACTATCGCATCGAGGGCTTTCACGAGGAAGTGGGCTCTCGGGAGCTTGCCGCCCTGGCCCACAAGCATGGTCTGCTGTTCTACGAGGACCAGGGTTCGGGCGCGCTTTTGCCCGATGACATCCTGGTGCGCGGCGGTGAGGAGCCCACGCCGGCTTCGGTCGCGGCAGGGCTCGATCTGGTGTCGTGCTCGGGCGATAAACTGCTCGGTGCAGCACAGGCGGGCATTATCATGGGCCGTCGCGATCTGGTCCAGGCCTGCGGCGCACATCCGCTCATGCGCGCTCTGCGTCCGGGCAAACTGGCTCTGTCGGCGCTCGAGGCCACGCTGCGTATCTACATGGATGGCGCCGATGTTGCCCATCGCGATATTCCGGTGCTCAGCATGCTTACGCTGCCGCAGGCTCATTTGGAGCGACGTGCCCGTAAGCTGCGCGATCGTATGGTCGCCGGGCTCGAAAAGGCCGGTTGCCCGTGCGTCGTTCAGGTGGAGATCGTCGAGGAATCGTCGACTCCCGGCGGCGGCTCGCTGCCTACCGTCGAGCTGCCCACCATGTGCGTTGCCGTGCGTCTTGTTGACGCGCGCCTGACGGTCGATGCGCTCAAGCGCTCGCTTGTCCAGGACTTCGACACGCCGGTCGTCACGCGAACCTCGCACGATCGCATTTTGTTTGACGTCCGTACGCTCGTGGGTGACCGTGATATCGAGACGGCGGCGTCGACGCTTGCCGCATGCGTTAAGAAGGCGATTGCTCGATGAGTGAGGTTCAGACGCTGGTGGAGTGCCCCGTTATCGTTGGCACGGCGGGCCACGTCGACCACGGTAAGTCGGCACTGATCGAGGCGCTGACCGGCAAGAATCCCGACCGTCTGGAGGTTGAGCGCCGTCGCGGTATGACCGTGGAGCTTGGCTTTGGCGAGCTGGCGCTGCCGAGCGGCAAGATCGTGGGCCTGGTCGACGTGCCGGGCCACGCGCATTACTTGCGCGCCATGGTGCAGGGCGCCACGGGCATCGACGTGGCCGTGCTGGTGGTTTCTGCCGTCGAGGGCGTGATGCCGCAGACCCGCGAGCACGTGCATGTGCTGGAGCTGCTGGGCGTTACGCATATGGTGGTGGCGCTGACGATGTGCGACCTGGCCGATGCCGAGATGACCGAGCTTGCCGAGCTCGATGTCGATGACTTTTTGTCGGGTACCGTGTTTGCGGGCGCGCCGATCGTGCCCGTGTCGTCCAAGACCGGCGCGGGGATCGATGACCTACTGGCTGCGCTTGACGAGCAGGTTGCCGCTTGCTGGGATGCTTGCCGTGCCCGTGCCGAGCTCACCGATGCCGCGCCGCGTCTGCCTATCGACCGCTGCTTTACGATCAAGGGCGTCGGCACCGTCGTGACGGGAACGTTGCACGATGCGCCGGTTGCGGTTGGCGACGAACTGATGGCTTTGCCGTCGCGCACGGTCTGTCGCGTCCGCGGGATCCAAGTGCATGGCGACACGCAGCAGGCGCTGCCCGGTCAGCGCGTGGCGCTCAATTTAGTGGGCGATGGTGTCGCCGCGCTCGATCGCGGTGAGATGCTGGGCGTGGCGGACCGCTTTGGTCAGACGTTGCGCTTTATGATGACGTTCACCTACCTGGGCCGCGAGGGCGCCAAGCCGCGTGTGCTCGAGTCGGGCGCGCGCGTGCATGTGATGGCCGGCACGGCCGAGGTCGTTGGCCGCATCATGCTTTTGGAGGGCGAGGCCCCCATGGCGGTGGGCGAGACCCGTACCGTGCAGGTGCGCTTGGAGGAGCCGCTGCCGCTGCGTGCCGGAGACCATGCCGTGGTGCTGTCGTATTCGCCCATTATGCTCATTGGCGGCGGGCGCGTGCTGCTATCGCGCTGCCGTCGCTCGCGCGAGCTTTCTGCCGGCGAGCTCGCACTGTTTGCGGCGCTTGAGTCCGGCGATATCGCGGGCGGTGTGGGCGCTTGGCTGGCACTGCAGATGCTGCCGGTTACGGCGGTTGATGTTGCCGAGGCTTTGGATCTTGGTGTCGGCGAGGTCGATGCCGCACTGCGCGGGTTGGTGGCGCAGGGCTCCGTTCGCAAGCTTTCCGTGGGTGATGCGGACCACT
Source organism: uncultured bacterium (assembly GCA_905216145.1). Classification (GTDB taxonomy): domain Bacteria; phylum Actinomycetota; class Coriobacteriia; order Coriobacteriales; family Coriobacteriaceae; genus Collinsella. The sequence goes on from CAJMST010000002.1 coordinate 106,787, forward strand.
TGGCGGATGCCGCGGTGCTCGACGCCGCGATGGATGCACTGGCGGCGACCCTGTCAGCCATGCATGCGGCGTCTCCCAAGGAGACGGGCTTTACACCCGGCGCCGTTGCCCATGCTGCGTGGCCTGCCGCTGATGATGGCGTTGCCGCGGCTCTGATTGCCGAGGGCTGCTCGCGTGGCGTGTGTGCCGCCGAGGGTGCCGAGGTATTCGACCCGCACTCCGCTGCCGCCGCGGCGCGTGTGGTGCGAGAGGCCTGCGAACGTATCGTTGCCTTGCTGGACGAAGCCGGCCTCGATGCACCGACGTTGCCCGAAGTGGGCGAGCAGTTGCAGCTCGATCGCGACACCATGACGCGCGCCCTGCGCGAGCTTTCGCTCAACCGTTTCATCGTGAAGGTCGAGCGTGACGTTGCCCTGTCTGCCGCCGCCGAGGCCCATGCGCGTGAGCTCGTCGCCGCCGCCATTGAGGCAGCCGGCGGCGCTGCCACCACGAGCGTGCTGCGTGAGGCTCTGAGTGTGTCGCGCAAACGTGCTATCAGCATCTTGGAGCACCTGGATGCCGTGCGCTTCACGGTGCTCGACAAGGACGCCGGCGGCCTGAGGTCCCTGCGCTAGGCCGGTCACTCGCTCCCGCCTCCTCAGTTGCGGTGAAATAGTTCCTATTTGGAGGCTTTGGCAGCAAATACAGGAACTATTCCACCGCAACTTCTTGTTCGTCTTTTTGGGATGGAGCCGTTTCGGTTTGGTAAAATACCGCCGCACTTGGGAACGGATGGGCTCCGGTGGGCTCCGCGGTCCTCAAAACCGTTGCGAGGCGTGCAAAACGTCTTGGATGTGTTCGATTCACATACGTTCCCGCCATACGCTACCAGCGCTTTTGTGCTCGCGGTCTTGCTGCGTGCCGCAAAGGCGCTGTTTTGTTTTTGTACGAGCTTTTTGTAGCAACGCTATTTCGGCGGCTGTATTTTGCTTCGTGCACCGGGTTTCGAGCATGCCGATGGAGGTGTTTTGCCGTATGACTACCGTAAGACGTGCCGATCTTTCTTGTGTCGTCCAGGCGGGCGGGCTGTCCTCGCGCATGGGCTGCGATAAGGCGCGCATGGCGTTTTGCGGCGAGCCGCTCATCGAGCGCGTGCTGGGTCGGTTGGCGCCTGTTGCCGGTGAGTTAGTCGTGACGACTTCGCGTCCCAGCGAGCTTGCCTACCTTGAGGAGCGCGCGTTTGGCGGCTTGGTGCCGCGCGTGGTGGCGGACCTTGAAGGGCCGGCGGGCGCCATGCGCGGCATCGCGAGTTCGCTGACTGCGGCCCGGCTGCCTCTCGTTGCTATCGTCGCCTGTGATATGCCGTTTGTCTCTTCGGAGCTAATCGGTGCCCTTGCTGGCTGTGTCGAGGCCGAGGCGCTCGACGTGTGCGTGCCGCGCGAGGAGCGGGGGATTGAGCCGCTTTGCGCCGTCTGGCGCCGTGACGCGTGTGCGCCGGTTGCCCAAGAGCTGCTCGCCTGCGACCGCCAGCGTATTCGCTGCCTGATCAATCGCGTTCAGGCTGGTTATATGGATGAGCCGCAGATCGTTAAGGTCGCCGGCTCGACGCTCTGCTTCGAAAATGTCAATACGCCCGAGGAGTTTGCGGCGGCCGAGTTACTCGCCTAGACGATTGGAGTTGCCATGTCTCACGATATTTGTCCCGACACGGGAGAACCTTGCACTTGCGACGGGTCCGAACCCTGTACCTGCGGTTGCGGTGGTTGTGGACATACCGCGGAAGAGGAGGCTGCTGCCGCGGCGTATCGTGATGCACACCGCGAAGGCCCGTCCGGTGATGCCCTCGACCACGAACGCAAGATCATCGTTTCATTCGATAGCACCTTCGATGTGATGGAATGCGAACAGCTGTGTCTTGCCGCCGGTGTGCCCGGGCGCATTATGCCGCTGCCCGGCTCTATCACCGCCGGCTGCGGGCTGTGCTGGGCCATGCCGTTCTCGGGCGATGCCCTCGCCGCCTTCCGCGCTGCCACCGAAGGCCGCATAACCCCTGCCGACTATCATCAGCTCGTCCTCTAACCACCTAAACCACCACAAAGGTGCCTGTCCCCAATGTGGTGGTTTAGAACACGTGGACGAAACAGGTTTGAAACACGGGTTTTGCACGTCAGGTGCTCAAAAACGCCTCTACCTGCATCGTAATCAAAACGAAACATCCGCCCGTCGGCTTATGGGAAACTTTCCCGCAACAGTGCGATATTATCCATACACGATAAAGCTCGCGGCGCATGGGGTGCCGCGACCGACACTTTTCGTTTCCCATCATTGGAGGAAGCATGAGCTACACGCAGAAAGTTCTCGAAGAGCTCAAGGCCCGCTATCCCGAGCAGCCTGAGTTCATCCAGGCCGCGACCGAGATCCTCGGCACCATCCAGCCGGCGCTCGACGCCCATCCCGAGTACGAGGAGGCCGCCCTGCTTGAGCGTCTCGTCGAGCCCGAGCGCATCGTTATGTTCCGTGTCCCCTGGGTCGACGACCAGGGCAAGGTCCAGGTCAACCGCGGCTACCGCGTCGAGTTCAACTCTGCCATTGGACCCTACAAGGGCGGCCTGCGCTTTAACCCGACGGTCACCCTGGGCATGCTCAAGTTCCTGGGCCTGGAGCAGATCCTCAAGAACAGCCTGACCACCCTTCCCATGGGCGGCGGCAAGGGCGGTTCCGACTTTGACCCCAAGGGCAAGTCCAACAACGAGATCATGCACTTCTGCCAGTCCTTCATGACCGAGCTTTATCGCCACATTGGCCCCAACACCGACGTTCCCGCCGGCGACCTGGGCGTTGGCGGCCGCGAGGTTGCCTACCTGTTCGGTCAGTACAAGCGCCTGACCAACGAGTGGACCGGCGTCCTTACCGGCAAGGGCCTCTCCTTTGGCGGCTCGCTCGCCCGTACCGAGGCCACCGGTTACGGCCTGGCCTACTTTGTGGACGAGTACCTCAAGAGCCGCGGCGACTCCTTCGAGGGCAAGAACGTCGTCGTTCATGGCTCCGGCAACGTCGCCATCTACGCCGTCCAGAAGGTCTCCCAGCTCGGCGGCAAGGTGCTCGCCTGCTCCGATACCCACGGTTGGGTCGAGGATCCCGACGGCATCGACTACACCGTGCTCGAGCACGTCTACAACAAGAAGCGCTCCGGCCACGACAAGGGCGTTACGCTCGCTATGTACGTTGACGAGAAGCCTAACGCCGTGTGGCACGAGGGCGACGGCCGTGGCGTTTGGCAGCTGCCCTGCGACATCGCGCTGCCCTGCGCTCGCGAGAACACGCTGCTGCTCGAGGACGCCCAGGCGCTCGTCGCCAACGGCTGCAAGGTGGTCGGCGAGGGCGCGAACATGCCCACGACCATCGAGGCCACGACCTACTTCCAGGAGAACGGCGTCGCCTTTATGCCTGGTAAGGCTGCCAACGCCGGTGGCGTGCTCGTGTCCGGCTTGGAGATGAGCCAGAACGCCGAGCACCTGTCCTGGACCTTCGAGGAGGTCGACGGCAAGCTCGAGCAGCTCATGCGCGGCATGTTCCACAACGTGGACGACACCGCCAAGGAGTACGGCCAGGAGGGCAATTTCGTCATGGGCGCAAACATCGCCGGCTTCCTGAAGGTCGCCGACGCTATGCTCGCCCAGGGCGTCTGCTAAATCTTCGCTCGACATAGCATGTGATGAGGCTCCCAGCTATCTGGCTGGGAGCCTTTTCTATCCCGGAGGACACCTCATAACTTGCGGTGATATACGGACTGTTTTGCGTTCCAGAACGGCTAATCAGTCCGTATATCACCGCAAGTTATGGATGGGTGGGTGGATTTTGTCCTAAAACGGTGTGCGGCCCCTCGTTTGGTACACTTAAAAGTACTGGACAAGTGAAGAGATGGGGGAGAACGTGCTCAAGTTCGGTACCTACGTCCGTGTTGGAAACGCGGCCGAAGCCTATGAGCTCTTACAGAAGAACCGCAACAACAAGATTGTGGGCGGCGGCATCTGGATGCGCCTGGGTTCGCGTCGCGTGGCGACGGCGATTGACCTTTCGGCCTGCGGACTCGATCAGATCGAGGAGACCGAGACTGAGTTTCGCATCGGTGCCATGTGCACCCTGCGCCAGCTCGAGCGCCATGCCGGGCTCAACGCGCTTGTCAACAATGTCTTTGAGTTCGCCGTCCACGATATCGTGGGCGTGCAGCTGCGCAATACCGCCACGGTGGGCGGCAGCATCTACGGCCGCTTTGGTTTTTCGGACGTGCTCTCGGCCTTTTTGGCGCTCGATTCGTACGTTGAGCTGACGGGCGCCGGCCGCGTGCCGCTCGCGGAGTTCGTGGGCATGGGCTACGTGCGCGACGTGATCGAGCACGTGGTGGTCGTTAAGCACGATTACCGCGCAAGCTATGAGGCCGTGCGCAAGGCCGCGACCGACTTCCCCTCGCTCAACGTCACCGCCGCCTGGTGGAACGGCTCCTGGCACGTCACCGTGGGCGCCCGCCCGCTGCGCGCGACCTTGCTGCAGGGCGAGGCATGTGGCCTGGTGAGCGAGCAGCCTTCCGAGGACGAGCTACGCACACTGGCCGTATCCGTGCGTGCCCTGAGCTACGGCACCAACCTGTGGGGCTCGGCCGACTACCGTCGCCGCATCTCGGCCCCGCTCGCCATCCAGGCCGTGCGCCGCGCCGCCGGCATCGAGCTTTCTGCCGCGCTTGCCCGCGAGCTCGAGACCGTGCAAGTGCCTAAGTTCGCCACGGACGAGTACTCCTGCCGCCGCGTGCCCGGCGTCGATTCTAGCGAGGTGCGCTAATGGCTGCCAAACTCATCGATCTTTCCTTCACGCTCAACGGCCGCAAGGTCAAGGTTCAGATTGCCCCCGACACCATGCTCTTTGCGCTGCTGCGCGAGCAGGGCTGCGCGTCGGTGCGCTGCGCCTGCGAGACCACCAACTGCGGCCTGTGCACGGTGTGGCTCGATGGCGACCCGGTGTTGAGCTGCTCGGTTCCCGCCGCCCGTGTTGAGGGCCACGCCATCACCACGCTTGAGGGCCTTAAGGCCGAGTCCGAGGCGCTTGCTCGCGCAATGGCTGCCGAAGGCGCCGAGCAGTGCGGTTTTTGCGCCCCCGGCCTCATCATGAACGTGCTGGCGCTCGCCCGCGCCGCCAAGGAGGACCCGAGCCTCGTCGCCACGCGCGAGGAGCTCTCGCGCCAGCTCGCCGGCAATCTGTGCCGTTGCAGCGGCTACGAGAGCCAGCTGCGCGCCATCGTGCGCTTCCTCAACGAGTCCGGCGTGCAGGTGGGCTTTGAGATGCCAGAGCTGCCGGTCAATAACACCAGCTCCGACGGTGTCTCCTACAAGCAGATCACTCACAAGCAGCCCAAGAAGGACTCGAAGGCGCTGCTCGAGGGTCGTCCCGTCTACACCGGCGATATGGTGCCCGCCGGTGCGCTCATCGTCAAACTCAAGCGCAGCCCGTATGCGCGCGCCAAGATCCGCTCCATCGATACGTCGCGCGCCCTGAAGGTGCCTGGCGTGGTGGGCGTCTACACCTACGAGGACGTGCCCAAGCGCCGCTTTACCATCGCCGGCCAGAGCTATCCGCAGCCGAGTCCCTACGACCGCCTGATTCTCGAGAACCTCGTCCGTTACCAAAACGAAGAGGTGGCGATTGTCGCCGCCGAGACCGAGGAAGCCGCCGACAAGGCGCTCAAGCTCATCAAGGTCGACTATGAGGTGCTCGAGCCGCTGCTCGACTTTACCCAGGCGCTCGATAATGACATCGTGGTCCACCCCGAGGGCGACGTGACCTTTATGTTCCCGCAGGGCGGCGACGTCCCGCGCAACCTGGTGTGCAGCGGCACGAGCGATTTTGGCGACTTGGACGAGGCCTTCGCCCAGAGCGACATCGTCTTCACCCGCACCTACACCAGCCAGGCCACGCAGACCGCGCCCATGGAAACCTTCCGCGCCTTCGCGACGACCGACGCGTTCGGGCGTATCTCGGTGACCACCTCCACGCAGGTACCCTTCCACGTGCGCCGCATGGTCGCGCAGTCGCTCGACATTCCGCAGTCGCAGGTGCAGGTCATTAAGCCGCGCATCGGCGGCGGCTTTGGCTCTAAGCAGACGGGCTGCTGCGAGATCTTCGTTGCGTTTGTGACGCAGCAGACCGGCCGTCCGAGCTACTGCTGCTACACCCGTGAGGAGACCATCACCGCGGGCAATTCGCGCCACCAGATGCAGATGACCGTCAAGCTGGGCGCCATGAACGACGGCACCATCACGGCCATCGATCTGCACACGCTGTCCAACGCCGGCGCGTACGGCGAGCACGCTACCACGACGATTGGCCTTTCGGGCCACAAGAGCCTGCCCATCTACAACCATGTGAAGGCGAGCCGCTTTAGCTGGGACGCCGTCTACACCAATACCAACCGCGGCGGCGCGTATCGCGGCTACGGTGCCACCCAGGGCCAGTTTGCCGTGGAGAGCGCCGTCAACGAGCTCGCCGACATGTTGCACATGGACCCCGCCGACCTGCGCCTTAAGAACATCGTGCGCGAGGGCGAGATCATGCCGCAGTACTACAACGAGAAGCTCAACGCCTGCGCGCTCGACCGCTGCCTGCTGCGCGCGATGGACATGATCGGCTGGCGCGACAAGCCGCTGGCCGTCGACCTGGGCGACCGCGTGCGCGCCCTGGGCTGCGCGCTCACCATGCAGGGCTCGGGCATCTCCAACGTGGACATCGCCGGCATCGACATGCGCCTTGAGGAGGACGGCTTCATTACCATCGGCACCGGCGCCACCGATAACGGCATGGGCGTCGATACGATTCTGGCGCAGATTGCCGCCGAGGAGCTGGGCGTTGAAAGCTCGCTGATCGTCGTGCGCGGCGTGGACACTGACGTGTCGCCGTTCGACGCCGGCTCGTACGCGAGCTCGGGCACGTACGTGACGGGTCTGGCTGCCAAGAACGCCGCGACCGAGCTGCGCGAGAAGATCTGCGCCAAGGCCGCCCAGATGTGGGACGTGGACGCCGCCAACGTGGTCTTCGACGGCCAGTACGTGCGCCTGTCCGACGAGCGTGCCGCCCGCGAGCTCGGCCGCTACCTCTCCCTGCGCGACTTTGCCAACCTGTGCGTCAAGAACATCGCGGGCGGTGACGCGCTCACCTCGCATGCGTCTGCCTGTCTACCTGTTTCGCCCCCGCCGTTTATGGCCGGCATTGCCGAGGTCGAGGTCGACAAGGCCACCGGCAAGGTGACCGTGGTGGATTACGCCGCGGCCGTCGACTGCGGCACCGTCATCAACGAGGCGCTCGCGCGCGTCCAGGCCGAGGGCGGCATTGCCCAAGGTATCGGCCACGCGCTCTACGAGATTGTGGAGCATGACGACCGCGGACGCCTGCGCACCGGCAACTTTATGAGCTACAAGCTGCCCACGCGTCTGGATATTGGCAGCATTCGCGTGGCCTTTGAGCCGAGCTACGAGCCGACGGGCCCGTTTGGCGCCAAGTCGATCGGCGAAGTCGTCATCAACACGCCGCTCGCCGCCGTGGCCTCGGCCGTGGCGCACGCCACCGGCCATCAGGTTCGCTCGCTGCCGATCACGCCCGAGAAGGCCCTGCTGGGGGAGTAGCGGGTCGGCGAACAAGCCGTAATTGGCGGGGCGGGGCAACTCGTCCCGCCTTTTGCACTCGTGGTGAGGTCGTGAGCCTGGAAAAGGTGTGCGTGCGCTTGCCGTTCGTATCTGCTATCATTCCTAGTCTGTGCGCTCATGCGGGCGTGGCGGAATTGGTAGACGCGCCAGATTTAGGTTCTGGTGGGATTCCCGTGAAGGTTCGAGTCCTTTCGCCCGCACCAACGCACCAGCGTCGGTCTCGGCCGTCGCGACTCTTTGTTGCATAAAGGTACCAGCACCTCAGATAAGCTGGGCAGTATGAGGAGGAACGTGTTGAACATCACCGCTTCTGACGTCAAGGACGCCAAGCTCACCGCTACGGTCACCATCCCGGCCGCCGACGTCGACGCCGCGATCAAGAAGGCCTACAAGGACACCGCCAAGAAGTACCGCTTCCCGGGCTTCCGCGCCGGTAAGGCTCCCCGTCCGGTCATCGACTCCGCTCTTGGCGCCGAGGCTACCCTCGCCCAGGCCACCAACGACCTGATCGCCGCCAACGAGCCCGCCGTCCTCAACGAGCTGGACATCGTCCCCACCAAGAACGGTGACTACAAGGAGCTCGACCTCGCCAAGGATCACGAGGACTACACCTACACCGTCGAGTTCTCCCTGCGTCCCGCCGCTGAGCTCTCCTCCTTCGACGCCGTCGAGATCGAGATGCCTCCCGCGGAGGTCACCGAGTCCGAGATCAACAACCAGGTCGAGATGCTCCTCAACTACCGTGCCACCTTCGAGGACGTCGAGGGTCGCGCCGTCGAGGCTGACGACTATGTGACCGTCGACCTCAAGGCCGTCGAGAACGCCGACAACTTCGCCGCCGAGGGCCGCATGCTCATCGCCGGTAGCGACAGCAACCCCAAGGAGTTCAACGAGGCCCTGATCGGCGCCAACGTTGACGACGTCAAGTCCGTCACCTGGACCGACGAGGTCGAGGAGGGCGAGGAGGCCGAGACCCACACCGTCGAGGTCACCGTCAAGGGCATCAAGGTCCGCAACACCCCCGAGCTCACCGACGAGCTCGTCAAGTCCGACTTTGGCTTCGACAGCATCGACGCTATGCGCGACGCCATCAAGCTCGAGATCGAGCAGGACAAGGCTTCCCGCCTCCCGGCCGAGAAGGAGAACCGTTGCGTCTCCGCTCTCGCCGAGCGCCTGCAGCTCGACGAGATGGACGCCGACTACGAGCAGTCCGTCTTTGAGGAGCTTGGCCAGAACTTCCTGTCCAACCTCGCTGCCCGCGGCATGACGCTGGACACCTGGCTGCCCGCTTCCGGCCTGACCATGGAGCAGTTCATCGGCGACCTGCACAAGCAGGCCAACGACGTTGCCCGTGAGTCCCTGGCTCTCGACGCCCTCGCCCGCGAGCTCAAGATCGAGGTCACCGAGGACGATATCAACGCCGAGTTCGAGAAGGCCGGCGTCAAGGACGTCGAGGCTTCCAAGGCCGAGTTCATCGCCGATGGCCGCATGCCTGCCGTCCGTGAGTCCATCCGTCGCTCCAAGGCTGTCGACCACCTGGTCGAGAACGCCAAGGTGACCGAGGTCGACGAGACCGCCAAGGACGCTGAGTAATTCTCGCCACCTTGCCCGCGAGCGCATGCGTGTGCCCGTGATGGGGTAAAGTTATACACCGGTTATCCGGTTGCTTCGTACGGTGCCAGCCAATGCATAGCATGCGGGCACCGTACGTTTATCTAGAACCAATTTGGTCCGTAAGAGAGAAATGGAGATGCGTATGATCGCTAAGTTCGATTCCGCCCTCGTGCCATACGTTATCGAGCAGACGCCGCGCGGCGAGCGCAGCTACGATATCTATTCGCGCCTGCTCAACGACCGCATCATCTTCTTGGGCGAGGAGATCAACTCCGTCAGCGCCAACCTGGTCGTTGCCCAGCTGCTGCATCTTGAGAGCCAGGATGCCGAGAAGGATATCTCGCTCTACATCAATTCGCCCGGTGGCGAGGTCTACTCCGGCCTGGCGATTCTGGACACCATGAACTTCATCAAGCCGCAGGTCTCCACCATCTGCGTCGGTATGGCCGCGTCCATGGCCGCCGTGCTGCTTTCGGCCGGCGCCAAGGGCAAGCGCTTCTGCCTGCCGCACTCCAAGGTCATGATTCACCAGCCCAGCGGCGGTGCCCAGGGTCAGCAGACCGAGATCGAGATCGTTGCCGAGGAGATCAAGAAGACTCGCCGCGAGCTCAACCAGATCCTGTCCGATGCCTCGGGCCAGCCGATCGAGAAGGTCCAGGCCGACACCGAGCGCGACAACTACCTGACCGCTGCCGAGGCCCTCGACTACGGTCTGATCGACCGTATCGTCACCTCGCGCGATCTCGCCGCGAAGGACGCCTAGGATGGCAGGAAACATGCAGGACAACTTTGACGAGAACGGCAACCCCATCCGCTGCTCCTTCTGCGGAAAAGAGCAGGGGCAGGTTCGCCGCCTTGTAAAGGGTCCAACCAACATCTTTATCTGTGACGAGTGCGTCGCCGCCTGTTCCGAGATTCTGGAGGAGTCGCTGGCTTCGGACTTTATGGACGCTGCCCGCAACGGCAAGCTGCCGGGCTTCCTCAACGATCACGGCCAGGCTGCATCCCAGCCCGCCGTTAACCCCGAGGCCGAGGGCTTTGAGCTCGAGGACGACCGCCAGGTCATCACGCACGTGCCGACGCCGCACGAGATCTATGACGAGCTTTCGGCCTATGTTATGGGTCAGGAGGACGCCAAGCGCGCCATGTCGGTGGCCGTGTACAACCACTATCGTCGCGTGATCGAGGGCGGCGCCGCGGTGTCTGCCTTTGACGACGGTATGGGCTCGCAGTTCGACGACGATATGGACGAGGTGGAGCTCGCCAAGTCCAATATTTTGCTGCTCGGTCCTACCGGTACCGGCAAGACCCTGTTGGCCCAGACGCTCGCGCGCATTCTCGAGGTGCCGTTTGCTATCGCCGATGCCACCGCGCTCACCGAGGCCGGCTATGTGGGCGAGGACGTGGAGAACATCCTACTCAAGCTCATTAATGCTGCCGATGGCGACATTGAGCGCGCTCAGGTGGGCATTATCTACGTGGACGAGATTGACAAGATTGCCCGCAAGGCCGAGAACCTCTCCATCACCCGCGATGTTTCGGGCGAGGGCGTTCAGCAGGCACTGCTTAAGATTCTTGAGGGCACGGTGGCAAGCGTTCCGCCCACCGGCGGCCGCAAGCATCCCCAACAGGAGCTGCTGCAGATCGATACGACCAACATCCTGTTCATCTGCGGCGGTGCCTTTGTGGGTCTGGACAAGATCATCGCCGATCGCGTGGGAAATAAGGGCGTGGGCTTTAACTCCGAGATCGCCGGCCCCACCTCGGTCGACGAGAACGACCTGCTGCGTCAGGTGCTCCCGCAGGACCTCAACGCCTTTGGCATGATTCCCGAGTTTGTGGGACGTACGCCCGTCGTCACCCAGACGCAGGCGCTCGACGAGGACGACCTGGTGTCTATTCTGACCGAGCCCAAGAACGCTGTGGTGCGTCAGTATCGTAAGATGTTCCAGCTCGAGGACGTTGAGCTTGAGTTTGAGGATGCGGCCCTGCATGAGATCGCCCGCATGGCGCTCGCCCGCAAGACCGGCGCCCGCGGCCTGCGTTCCATCTGCGAGGACGTGCTGCAGCAGACGATGTTCGACCTCCCCAGCGAGGAGGGTGTTTCCAAGGTCATCGTGACCGAAGCCTCCGTAAAGGGCGAAGAACAGCCCCAGCGCATCTACGGCTAAACCTGCCAAAAACGTGCTTGCAAATAGCCTCCGACCATCCGTGGTCGGAGGCTATTTTATATATACGCAATAACCCCAACTACCTGTGTTATTCTGTGTGTTTGTTTAAAGTCTCAGCAAAGTCCATTCAGACTGAAGTAATCGATACCTAAGGCGTTTCCGCCTGCTTGGTTTTCGTAGATTCCGCACGAGCCGAAGAGCACTAAATGTGCTCTTCGTGCGAGCCCAGGACCTGACCGAGCGAAAACCAAGCAGGCGGACACGCCGACGGGCAAGGGAGAGATATATGGAAGAAATGCCCAAGAACTACGATCCGTCGACCAACGAGCCGGCGATTCTGCAGAAGTGGCTCGACGGCGGCTACTATAAGCGCCGTGAGGGCGTGGGCGACTGCACCGTCACCATTCCGCCTCCCAACGTGACCGGCAAGCTCCACATGGGCCATGCCACCGACGACTCCATCCAGGACGCCATCGTCCGTATGGCCCGCATGCGCGGCAAGTCCACGCGCTGGGTGCTGGGCACCGATCACGCCGGTATCGCCACACAGACCAAGGTCGACAAGAAGCTCAAGAGCGAGGGCATCAGCCGCCTGGAGATTGGTCGCGACAAGTTTGTTGACGCCTGCTGGGATTGGACCCACGAGTACGGCGGCATTATCGTCGAGCAGATCAAGCGTATGGGCTGCTCCGTCGACTTCGATAACGAGCGCTTCACCATGGACGAGGACTACGCCCAGGCCGTGCGCAAGGTGTTCTGCGACTGGTACCACGACGGCCTGATCTACCGCGGTAAGCGCATCGTCAACTGGTGCCCCAACTGCACCACCGCCATCTCGGACGACGAGGCCGAGTACAAGGACGAGAAGGGCCACCTGTGGCACCTGCGCTACCCGCTGACCGAGCCGGTCAACGGCCAGGACTACATCGTCGTCGCCACCACACGCCCCGAGACCATGCTCGGCGACACGGGCGTCGCCGTCTCCCCGAAGGATCCCGAGAAGGCTGCCTTCGTGGGTAAGACCGTCAAGCTCCCCATCGTCGACCGCGAGATCCCCATCTTTGAGGATTGGCATGTCGACGCCAACTTTGGCTCCGGCTTTGTGAAGGTCACCCCGGCCCACGACCCCAACGATTACGCCATGGGTCAGGCCCACGACCTGCCGCAGATCAATATCTTCGATGAGCACGCGGTGGTCGTCGAGGGCTACGGCGAGTTCACGGGCATGACCCGCGACGAGTGCCGCGAGGCCGTCATCAAGTGGTTTGAGGAGCACGACCTGCTCGACCACGTCGAGGAGCACGACCACTCCGTTATGCACTGCTACCGTTGCGACGCCGCTCTGGAGCCGTGGCTGTCCGAGCAGTGGTTTGTCGCCGTCGACAAGCTCAAGGGGCCGGCGCTCGACGCCGTCAACTCCGGCAAGGTCACCTTCCACCCCGCGCGCTGGACGCAGACCTACACCACCTGGATGGAGAACCTCAAGGACTGGTGCATCAGCCGTCAGCTTTGGTGGGGTCATCGTATCCCCGTGTTCTACTGCGAGGACTGCGGCTGGGAGGATGCGCTCACCGAGGACACCGACGTGTGCCCCAAGTGCGGTGGCCACCACGTCCATCAGGACGAGAACGTGCTGGACACCTGGTTCAGCTCGCAGCTGTGGACCTTCGCCACGCAGGGCTGGCCGCAAAAGCCGGAGCTGCTCGAGGGCCATCATCCCACCACGGCGCTCGTCACCGCGCGTGACATCATCGCGCTGTGGGTCGCTCGTATGGTCATGAGCTCGCTGTACTTCCTGGACGAGGTGCCGTTTAAGGACGTCGTCATCTACCCGACGATCCTGGCCAAGGACGGCAGCCGCATGTCCAAGTCCAAGGGCAACGGCGTAGACCCCATGGACCTCATTGGCATGTACGGCGCCGACGCCATGCGTTACAACCTGCTGACGCTGTGCACCAACAACCAGGACGTCAAGTTCGACGCGAACATCGACAAGAAGACCAAGAAGCTCATCGACAGCCCGCGCACCGAGCAGGCCAAGTCGTTTGTGACCAAGATCTGGAACGCCAGCCGCTTCCTGCTTATGAACATGGAGGGCTACACGCCCGGCGAGCCCGTCGTGGAGACGCCGGCCGACGCCTGGATGTTCAGCCGTCTGGCCAAGGCCGTCAAGATGGTCACCGAGGGCATCGAGAACTACACCTTTGGCGATATGGCTCGCGGCGTGCAGCAGTTCTTCTGGAACGAGGTCTGCGACTGGTACGTCGAGGTCACCAAGGCCCGCCTGAAGGGCGAGGGCCGTCTGCAGGCGCAGCGCAACCTGATCTTTGTGCTTGACACCTCCATTCGCCTGATGCACCCGCTCATGCCGTTTGTCACCGAGGAGATCTGGGACAACATGCCGGCGAGCGTGCTCGACCTGGACGCCGAGGGCAACGTGAACCGCGCCGAGGCGCTCATGATCGCCAAGTGGCCCGAGCCCGCCGACTACGCCAAGTATGTTGACGAGGACGCCGAGCGCGCGTTTGAGCTGTGCCGCGCCGTCGTTTCCGCTGCTCGCGCCACGCGTTCGCGTTATCGCTTGAGCCCCAAGGCCGAGCTCGACGTGGTCGTGCGCGCCGGTGCCGAGGACATCGAGAAGCTCGAGAGCCTGCGCTCTACGATTGAGCCGCTGGCGAACACCGCCTCGCTGGTCATGGGTGCCGACGTTGAGAAGCCGGCTGCGAGCATTGCTGTGGTCGACAGCGGCGTCGAGGTCTTTGTGGTGCTCGAGGGCAAGGTCGACCTTTCGGCCGAGAAGGCACGCCTGGAGAAGGAGATTGCCGCGGCGCAGAAGGAGCTCGCCGGCTGCGAGAAGACGCTTGCCAACGAGGGCTTCGTGGCCAAGGCTGCGCCCGCGGTGGTCCAGAAGAAGAGGGACCGTGCAGCTGAGCTCAAGGAGATCTTGGCGGCGCTGACTGCTCAGGTTGCAGACTTCTCGTAGTTCTTACTGAGGGGCGCGTCCCGACGCTTTGCTCGCTACTGCGGACAGTCCTGCGCAAGACGGACAGCACATTAAGTGCTGTCCTTTGCGTGCGGAACTTGTATCGAGCAAAGCGTCGGGCCGCTCCTAGTGCGGTTACATGGCTGCTTGCAACTGGTAGGTTAGGGCCACCTGGTTGTGGCCTTGATCTTGCTGCAAGCGGATAAAGTCTGATATTGTCAACGCGAGGGGCTCATTCTTTTTGGTGGGCCTCTTTTTCTGTTATTGGGGGACTTTGGGTTATGGCTAAGCGTTCTGGGTCGTATGTCGTTCCTTTCTCGTTTGAGTTGCTTTCGTTTGATGAGGCTGTGGGACTTGCTGCTGATACGGGGCGGATTTCTGGGGATGCTGGTCCTCTGCTCGAGACGGTTGTCGATATGCTTGATGAGTTGTGGCGTCCGGACGAGTATTTTGATTGCATTCAGGTCGCCGGTACCAATGGCAAGACTTCGACCACGCGTTTTTCGGCCGCCATTCTTCGTGGCGAGGGGCTCAAAACCGCGCTGTATACGTCGCCGCAGCTGGTGCGCTATCCCGAGCGCATGGAGGTCGATGGGTGCGTTGTGAGCGACGAGGCGTTTGCCCGTGGCGTTTCGGCAGCTGTCGAGGCGGGGCGCCGCGTGAATGCGCACCGTGTGGCGGCGGGGGAGCGCGCTTATACCATCACGCCGTTTGACCTGCTGACGGCTGCCGTACTTGTAGTGTTTGCCGAGGCCGCGGTGGATGTTGCCGTACTCGAGGTCGGTATGGGCGGTCGTTGGGACGCCACGAGTGCGACCGATCCCGTCGCCGTTGCCATTACGGGCATTGGGCTCGATCACACGCGCATTTTGGGCGATACGCTCGAGGCCATTGCGGGGGAGAAGGCTGCGGTCATCAAGCCCGGACGTCTGGTTGTGCTGGGCGAGGGCACGCATGAGGCGAGTGTTCAACGCGTGATGGATGCTCGTTGTCGCGAGTGCGGCGTCGTGCCGCTCGTGGTAAGCCACGCCACGACTAAGGTGCCGGAGCACGTGGGCGATACGGTTGAGTTTAGCTGCACCACGCCGCGTGCGATCTATACGTCGAGCATGGTCAAGCCGGCGTATCAGCCGCAGAATGCTGCGTGCGCGATTATGCTGTGCGAGGGGTATCTGGGCCGCGAGCTCGATCACGACAAGCTCGATGCTTCGCTTATGGGTTGCCCCACGCCGGGCCGATTTGATGTTCTGGGAACTGATCCGCTCAAGCTGATCGACGCCTGCCATAACCCTCAGAGTTGCGAGAACTTTGTGAGCGCGCTGGACGAGATCGATCCGTGCGTGGAGAATCGCCCCACGCTGCTGTGCGCCGCGCTGGCCGACAAGGACGTGGCGGGCATTGTCGATGTGTTGATCCCGGCCTTTCCGCGCGTGGTCGTGACCCAGACCGATTCCGATCGCGCCCTACCGGCAGGGGAGCTCGCTGCCCTCGTTGATGCCGATAAGCTCGCGGGTGTATACCCGAGCGTGTCCGAGGCCCTCGCTGCCTTCGAAGCCGCCAATGAGCCCTTCGTAGCAGCCGGCACCATTACCCTAGCCGGCGAAGTAGCCGCCCTGCTGCGCTAACCCATCCCCTCATCAGTTGCGGTGAAATACGGACTGTTTTCTTGGCTAGAAGCCTTAAACAGTCCGTATTTCACCGCAACTCAAAAGCAGTCAATTTGGGACGGGGCTTTTTTAGCTGCCCTGTGCCTCGAGTTGACTCGCTTGCCACGAAATGGGCCTATCTACTACGTTTTACCGGTCACACTTGACCACACAGAGAATCGCGAAAACAAAAGCGCAGGTAGAAGGCTTGCCGATTTTCAAAAAAGAGCCGCATGGTCGACCCATGCGGGTTAAACGTAGTAGATGGACCGTTTTCGTGGCAGAGCGTTTGTGGGATGTGTCAAAGGGGGCTGTCCCTTTAACACATTGGCTAGTCCAGGCGGACTGGATCGTGGGGGTAGTTGTTGAGGATCTCGACGCCGGGCTCGGTCACGAGGGCCAGGTCCTCGATGCGGACGCCGGTGCGGCCGGGGAGGTAGATGCCCGGTTCGATGGAGAAGGTCATGCCTGGCTCGATAACCTGTTCGTTGACCAGCGAGACGTCGCCCGGCTCATGGTCCTGCAGACCAATCGAATGGCCCAGGCGATGGGTAAAGTACTTGCCGTAACCTGCGTTCTCAATCACGTTGCGCGCGGCGCGGTCCAGGTCGCACATGCGCACACCCGGTGCGATGAGTGCCTCGGCGGCCTCGTTGGCACGGCGCACGATGTCGTAGATGCGTGCCGTCTCCTTATCCGGTTCGCCCCAAAAGAACGTGCGCGTCATGTCCGAGCAGTAGTTGCGATAGCGGCCGCCAATGTCGAACAACACCACGTCGCCGCGCTTGAGCACGGTGCCGTCGGGCTCGTGATGCGGGTCGCCGGCGTTGGCGCCAAAGCTCACGATGGGCGGGAAGCTAAAGCCCTCGCAGCCGTGCTTGCGATACAGGCCGAGCATCTGGTCGGCAATCTCGCGCTCCGTCACGCCCCCGTGGACGAGCTTGATCGCGTCGGCCATCACGGCGTCGTTGGCGGCCGAGGACACGCGCATGAGCTCCTGCTCGGCAGCGTCCTTGTACGTGCGGGCAGCTGTCACGGCGAAGTCGCCCAGGAAGAACTCGCTCGCGGCATGGCGCTCCAGAAGGGGCATCAAAAAGCCCGAGCGCATGACGGTGTCGATGCCAAGGGGCTTGGTCGGATCGATCTCGCGCGCGATGGCATCGGTCACGATGTCAGTATCGGTGTGGTAGGCAACGCGCGCGTTGTCGTACTCGGGTAGTTGGTGCAGCGCGTTGACCAGGATCACCGGCTCGGCGTCGCGCGCGAGCAGCACGCCGCAAAAACGCTCGAACATATCGGCATAAAAGCCGGTCAGATAGTAGATCGACCACGGGTCATTCACAAGCAGCTGCGCGCCGGGGTGCTGAGCCTCGAGCGCATCGAGCACGCGCGCCACGCGCTGGTCATCGACATGTGCCATGAAACATCCTTTCGCTAGGGTGCCACCATGGTATCCCCAATGCCAGGGTAGTCAATTTGCGACGGGGCTATTTTAGCTGTGTCCAACATGCAGAATGATCGGGCAAAAGTAGTCATAAGAGGGCCGTTCCAAATGGGCTGGTTTCAAAAGTATGGCGGATTACGGGGCTGGACCTGTATTACTTGACCATGGGAAAAATCGCGAAATTAAAACCGCAGGTAGAAGGCTTATCAAAACTTGAAAATGGCCGGTATGGATGGAGGTCTCCGAGCCAGCCCCGTAATCCGGCATAGTTTTGAAATGGCACTAAAGTAGGCACAAGCTAAATAACGATTCCAAAAAAAGTTGCGGTGGAATAGTTCCTGGATACCGGGGTTTTGGCGGAAATCAGGAACTATTTCACCGCAACTGAGGAGGGCAGGGTGGATGGCGGGGTAGCTAAAAGAGCCCCGTCCCTAATTAGCTACTTAGACTCGGTCGATGTCCATGCTGGCGATTAGGTTGATGTTGGTGTCTAGGAGGTTCTCTAGCACGACGTCGCCCATGCGGATGGGGGCGTTGACGACTAGGCCTCGGATGAGGTTCATGGCTTGGGCGTGGAGTGCCAGCGGGATGGCCTCAGCCGTGCGCACAGGCAGCAGCGTCTCGTCGCCGCCGGAGACGGCCACGGTCGTCGTGAGCACGCGCGTGGGACAGGTGAGCTCCTGATGCGCGAACTTATCGCCGCGTGGGCAGTTGTTGCCGGTCACGGAGTGCACCTCTACCAGGGCGCCGTCTGCGTCACGCTCCACCTCTACGGTCAGGAGACACTCGGACGGGCAGGTGGTGCAGTTGAACTTGAGCTTTTCGATTGCGTTCGTGCTCATGACTCTACGCCTCCTTAACGGGTTCGACGGAAAGGATAATCTCGCTGGCACCCAGGTCGAGCGCTTGTTTGATGACCTTTGCCGGTAGCGGGAAACTCTCCATAACGCCCGGCTTAAACGCGCGGACCTTGCCGGTGAACAGTTCCTCGCCGTCGGCCAAGATCCTCACGCGGGCGGCGTCGACGGGTCGGCGCACGCGGAAGTTCAGTTTGGTGAGCGCCACGGCCGTAATGCGTCCCGGCAGCGCGTATCCCGCAATGCTGGCAGGGGAGACCGTGAGCTGGCAACCCGCGCCTGGAGCGCCCGCCTCGGCATCCGCGCCGCCGCCCAGCGCGTACGCCGCCGCAGCCGCGCCGGCATGTTCGGACTCAGTCGTCACGTTGTCGGCCAGGTCGTGCACGTGCAGCACGTTGCCGCAGGCAAAGATGCCCGGCACGCCCGTTTGCAGGCTCTGGTCCACCACGGCGCCGCGCGTGCGTGGGTCAAGCTCAACGCCCGCGGCAACCGAAAGCTCATTCTCGGGAATCAATCCCACCGAAAGCAGCAGTGTGTCGCACGGAACAATGCGCTCGGTCCCCGGAATGGGCGCCAGGCGCTCGTCGACTTGGCTCACCTCGACGGCCTCCACGCGGTCGTGCCCGATCACGCGTGTGACGGTGGTGGACAGGTGCAGCGGAATTCCAAAGTCGTCCAGGCAGTTCTTGACGTTGCGGCGCAGACCGTTGGCGTACGGCATGAGCTCGTAGACGCCCTCGACCGAAATCCCCTCGAGCGTGCAGCGGCGCGCCATGATAAGCCCGATGTCGCCCGAGCCCAAAATAACGGCGCGCGAGCCGGGCTTGAGGTTCTCGATATTGATGTATCGCTGCGCCAAGCCGGCCGTAAACAAGCCTGCGGGACGGCTACCGGGAATCTTGATCTCGCTGCGCGTGCGCTCTCGGCACCCCATAGCAAGGACGACCGCGCGTCCGGTGAGCTGCAGCATGCCGGCGGGGCTCATGAGCGTGACGGTATGGACTGCGGCGGCTCCCGCGGCCTTGTCCGCATCCAGCGCGCGCACATCCGCGCCCTCGCCCGAATCAATCCCAATCACCATGCTGCCCAAGAACAGCGCAATGTCGGTCGCGTGCACCTGGTCGATAAAGCGCTGCGCGTACTCGGGACCGGTGAGCTCCTGTTTAAAGTGCGACAGGCCAAAGCCGGAGTGGATGCACTGGCGCAGGATGCCGCCCAGGTGCTGCTCGCGCTCCACGATGGCCACGCGTGCGCCTGCCTTATGCGCGGCCAGCGCGGCCGCCATGCCGGCGGGTCCGCCGCCGATAACGACCACGTCGAAGACTTGCGTTTGTACGGCTTCTGCGATGCCGCAATCAATCGCGCTCGATTTGAATTCCGCCATCCTAGCGCACCCCCTTCAGCGGTCCCTTAACCAGCCAAGATCCGGCATCCTCCAACAGCACGTCGCTGGGGTCGCAGCCCAACTCGCGAGCAAGGATCGCAACCACGCGGCTCTGGCAAAAACCACTCTGGCACCGACCCATGCCGGCACGACAGCGGCGCTTGACGCCCTCGACCGAAACCGCGCCCGGGCGGCGTCGAATTGCGGCCACGATCTCGGCCTCGGGCACTGTCTCACAGCGGCAGACAATCTGTCCCCACGCGGGATCGGACTCGATCAGCTCCTCCTTGCGCGCCAGCGGTGCGCGGTCAAAGTCATCTGGCGCGCGGCGAATTGGGTTCCAGTCCGCCCGCTCGTGCAGGGCCACGCCTGCACCGCGCAGCACCTGCTCCATGCGCTCGGCAATTGCCGGCGCGCTTGCCACGCCCGGCGACTGAATGCCCGCCGCCTGGAAAAGCCCCGGCACTACGGCCGACTGTCCAATAAAGAAGTCGTTCGTCCCCTTAATGACCGGACGCCCGCCGGCAAATGCGCGCACCACACGGCGCGTATCCAGATCGGGCACCAGCTTGTGCGCGCCGTTCAGCAGCGCGTTCACATGGCTCGCATAGGTCTGCGTGTCGCCCGGCTCGCGCACGGCAGCCGTTGCGGTGATCACGGTGTTGCCGTGCACAGTGCCCGTGACGATAACGCCCTTGGAAACCGGCGTGGGAACGGGGTAGAGCGGCATGAGCGCGCGCGGCTCCTTGTCCAGCACCACGATGTTGCCCTGACGCCAGACCATCTGGAACTCCTCGGCGCCCGCCATATGTGAGATGTTCGCGGCACCGTTGCCTGCGGCGTTGATCAGGTAGCGGCAGCACACGTTGCCAACGGGGGTCGCTAGCGTAAAGCGCGCGTCGTCGCCCGAGCCCGCGACTTCAATCGCTTCCACCGACGCGGACCGCATAAACGTCACCCCGTTGGCCACGGCGTTCTCCAGCGCGGCGATGGCAACCTCAAACGGGTCGACAAACCCAGTCGAGGGGCACCACAACGCGCACGTTGCATCGGCACTGGCGCGCGGCTCTAATTCGTGGATGCGGTCGGGTCCAACGATCGACAGCTCGGGCACACCGTTGGTAAGGCCATTGCTCCGCAGCTGCTCCAGATGCGCGCGGTCCTCGTCGTTAAAGCCCAACACCATCGACCCGGTGCGGCAGAACAGAAAGCCCAGCTCCTGCGCCCACGTACCGTACAGCTCGCAGCCGCGGGCGTTGACCTGCGCCTTTACGGTTCCCGGTGCCGGATCGTAGCCTGCGTGCACCAGGCCGCCGTTGGCCTTCGATGCGCCCAACGCAATATCGTTAGCCGCCTCGACCACGCAAATGGACAGGTCAAATCGCGCGAGCTGCCGCGCGATGGCGCATCCGGTGATGCCGGCGCCGACAATCGTGATATCAAACGTTTCTGTCACAGTGCCTCCCAGACGAGTTGACAGGCCGTCAATAAGACTATCCTACGGTCCGCACACCCCCAGTGCGGCGGCAATGCGGCGAACAGCCCCGCAACACCCGCCAACGGCAGACGAGGGGAG
Organism: uncultured bacterium; assembly: GCA_905216145.1. Classification (GTDB taxonomy): domain Bacteria; phylum Actinomycetota; class Coriobacteriia; order Coriobacteriales; family Coriobacteriaceae; genus Collinsella. Next base: position 128,129 of record CAJMST010000002.1, read on the forward strand.
ACCCGGCAACGTCGACAACCTCGTCTGCCGACAACTACGGCAACCGTTCGTCTCGATCTGTAACAGTTAGACGAGGATTTGGGTTCAAGATGTTACAGATCGAGATTGAAGTCGGGGAGGGACCCCTGTGTCTCGATCTGTAACATCTAGACCCGGATTCCGCTCCCACCTGTTACAGGTTGAGATGTTTGTGTCCGCGCCAGCCCCGTACCCAGCCGTGGTCCCATATAAACAAACCCCGTGGTAAACTTGACCGGACTGTTAATATTCCGAAAGGTACCCGTAATGTCCAAGTACATCTCCGAGCTCATGTCGCCGCAGCTTATGGGCGTCGTCTATGCCTTCGTTGGCTTTATCATCGCCCTGTACGTGCTGTCGGTCGTCTATGTGTTCATCGACGCTCGCCGCCGCGGCGCCAGCGCCTACGTGGCATGGGGCATCATCGCCCTCATCCCGTTTGTGGGCCTCATCGCCTATCTGGTTCTGCGTCCGCACTCCTACGCGGCCGACCGCGAGGAGCAGGAGCTGGACATGGCCCTGCGCGAGCGCCAGCTTGCCCAGTACGGCACCTGCCCGCAGTGCGGCGCCCCCATCGAGAAGGACTTTGTGGTCTGCCCGGTGTGCGATACCCAGGTTCGCAACGTGTGTCCCAGCTGCCATCGCCCGCTCGATGCGCACTGGAAGGTCTGCCCGTACTGCCGAACTCGCATTCAGTAACGCATCCATCGCCGGGCCGGCCGCAAGCCACGGGCACGCCGCAAGCCATGCGCGCCCCACACCCCGCCCCACACGATGAAGCATGCGTAGAAAATCGCCCGCCGTGCCATTAAGGTGCGGCGGGCGCTTGTATACCAAGGCAACCTGCCTATAATGATGCAAGTCAAAAACGCCGAGAGCATCGCACGCACTTGCATCAGGCATCCGAGAGGAGAAAACATACCCATGAAGGCACTCTACAATGACGGTTCGGTGGCCGAGCTCCCGCAGGACGAAGTCACGCACGTCATCCGCCACTCCGCCGCGCACATCATGGCGCAGGCCATCAAGCGCCTGTACCCCGAGGCCGACTTTGCCTACGGTCCCGCGACCGACAACGGTTTTTACTACGACGTCGACCTGCCCGAGGGCGTCAAGATCAGCGAGGACGACTTCCCTGCGATCGAGGCCGAGATGAAAAAGATCGTCAAGGAGAACCTCAAGTTCACCGTGTATGAGAAGCCCCGCGCCGAGGCCATCGCCCTTATGGAGGAGCGTGGCGAGAAGTACAAGGTCGAGCACATCGGCGACCTGGACGACGACGCCCGCATTACCTTCTACCAACAGGGCGACTACATCGACATGTGTGTCGGCCCCCACATCTGCTACACCAAGGCTCTGAAGGCCTTTAAGCTCACCGGCGTCTCGGGCGCCTACTGGAAGGGCGACAAGGACAACAAGATGCTCACCCGCATCAACGGCGTCGCCTTTGCCACCAAGGAAGAGCTCGACGAGCACATGCACATGCTGGAGGAGGCCAAGAAGCGCGATCACCGCAAGATCGGCCGCGAGATGGACCTCTTTATGATGCGCGACGAGGCCCCCGGCTTCCCGTTCTTCCTGCCCAACGGCATGATCCTTAAGAACACGCTACTGGACTACTGGCGCGAGATCCACCACAAGGCCGGCTACGTGGAGATCTCCACGCCGCTCATCATGAACAAGCAGCTGTGGAAGACCTCGGGCCACTGGGACCACTACAAGGACAACATGTACTCGACCGTCATCGACGACGAAGAGTACTGCATTAAGCCCATGAACTGCCCGGGCGGCGTGCTGGTGTACGCCTCCAAGCCGCACTCCTACCGCGAGCTGCCCATCCGCGCCGGCGAGATTGGCCTGGTTCACCGCCACGAGCTGCGCGGTGCCCTGCACGGCCTGTTCCGCGTGCGCTGCTTTAACCAGGATGACGCCCACCTGTTTGTGCGTCCCGACCAGCTGACCGACGAGATTGTGGGCGTGGTCAACCTCATCGACTCCGTATACCAGAAGTTTGGCTTTAAGTACCACGTTGAGCTTTCTACCCGCCCCGAGGACTCCATGGGTTCGGACGAGGACTGGGCGCGCGCCGAGGAGGGCCTGCGCACCGCTTTGGAGCAGCTGGGCATGGACTACGAGGTCAACGAGGGCGACGGTGCTTTCTACGGCCCCAAGATCGACTTCCACCTGGAGGACTCGCTCGGCCGCACCTGGCAGTGCGGTACCGTCCAGCTCGACTTCCAGATGCCGCTCAACTTTGACCTGGAGTACGTGGACGCCGACGGCACCAGGAAGCGCCCCATCATGCTGCACCGCGTATGCTTTGGCTCCATCGAGCGCTTCATTGGTATTCTGATTGAGCACTTTGCGGGCAAGTTCCCAACCTGGCTGGCTCCCGTGCAGGTCAAGGCGCTTCCCGTCTCTGAGAAGAGCCGCGACTACGCCCACGAGGTATGCGCCAAGCTGGAGGAGGCCGGCATTCGCGTGGTCTGCGACGACCGCGACGAGAAGATCGGCTACAAGATCCGCGAGGCCCGCAGCATCGACCGCGTGCCCTACATGCTCATTCTGGGCGAGAAGGAGGTCGAGGCCGGCAACATTTCCGTCCGCGATCGCTCCAACGAGACCGTTCAGATGAGCGTTGACGAGTTTGTGGCCAAGGTAACCGAGGAGATCAAGACTCGCGCCTAAGGCAAACTTCACAACAATTAATAAAGGCGACCGTCCACAAAGGGCGGTCGCCTTTTTCATGCCGAAATAAGAAAAGCCGCTGGTTGAGCGGCTTTTTTTGTTGCACAAAAAGGTACAGGTTTTTGTAGGGGGGTATGGAGATGCACCTACTGGCAGTACATTTTGCGTAATCTGGGCAAACGCTGATTAATTGCTCGTATAATGACCTATGTCGAAAGATACAAAAACCTGTACTTTTGCGACTGCGCCTAGCTGCGAGCGAGAAGCCTGTTCTAAACGCCCCTGCATTTGCGTGCATCGCAAAGCCAAAAGAGGGGGGGGCGAGAACATGGAACAGACGGCACGGCGCCAAGAGCAGCTGCCGGGCGCATTTAACGGCGCCATCACCAACAGCCAGCACGGCCGCGTCCGCTGGTATCTGGTTCACACCCCCCATGGAAAAGAGCGCGAGACCTGCGAGAAGGTCCGCTGCATTATCCCGCACGAGTTGATGCAGGACGCTTTTGTGATGCAAAAGGAGTTCTGGTTTAAGCGGGACGGCGCATGGTCGCTCCAAACCAAACCCATGTACAAGGAATATTTTTTCGTCGCCACGCACGATGCCGCCGCGCTCGATAGGGCCTTGGCCCAGTTGAGCTTTGGCTGTCGCATCGCCGGCAGCAGGGAGCGGGCGTACATGCCCATGCCGGACGATGCGCAGGATTGGTATTGCAGCGTGCTCGATGACGACGGCGTGGTGCGCAACAGCGTGGCGCGCATAGAAGACGGCGTGCTGCACATAGAGCAGGGTCCCTTGGTGGGGCAAGAGGCCCGCGTTAAAAAGATCGACCGTCATAAACGCTGGTGCCTGGTAGACGTGGGCGAAGGCGACTCTGCATTTAGGGAGCTGCTACCGCTGGACGTTCCCAGCAAAACGTAAGGGAGACGTTGCACCAGCTATTCGTTCGCTTTTTGAATTTACCGATTGGGGGGGGGGGTCCTGGAGGACAGGGCCGTATGTTTGACTTTGGCTGCTAAAGAAGTAACAGAGAGCAATGTGCCCGTGGGGGCGGCGTTGATTGCTCAGGCCATGGACCGGCGCGAGGGCGCCGGCCGCTACAAGGCCATGCAATCCATCATGGACTGGGACCGCTCGCGCCTGGCCTATAGGGCCGTCAAGCGCACGTTCGACATCGTGTTTAGCGGTGCCGTGCTCGTCGTCATCGCAATCCCAAGCCTGGTGCTGGCCGCCGCTATCCGCCTGGAGAGCGAGGGCAGCCCCTTCTACAGCCAGATCCGCGTGGGCCAGACCCGCCCCGACGGCAGCCTGACCACCTTCCGCATGTGGAAGTTCCGCTCCATGTACAAAGATGCTGACGAGCGCCTCGCCGAGCTCAAGGACCAGAACGAGATCGCCGGCGCCATGTTCAAGATGAAGGAGGACCCCCGCGTCACCAAGATCGGCAGGTTCATCCGCAAGCACTCCGTCGACGAGTTCCCGCAGTTCCTGAACGTGTTCCTGGGGCAGATGAGCGTCGTGGGGCCGCGTCCGCCGCTGCCGAATGAGGTTGCGGAGTACACCGAGTACGACCTGCAGCGCTTGGCTGTGAAGCCCGGGATTACCGGCTGGTGGCAGGTTACCGAGCGCAACTCGACGGGATTCGACGGCATGGTCCGTCGTGACCTGGAATACATCGCCAAGCGGGGCGTTTTCTTCGATTTGAAAATAATTCTTCTTACAGTGATTGAGGTTGTCAGCGGAAATGACGCTTTCTAAAGATACCCAAGATAAATACGGGGACGCTCGTTTTGACGCTGGCCTTCCAAAGCGAGTCGAGGTACTAGGCACGCCCGTCGACCCGTGGACGATGAAACAAACAGTCGAGGCGACCGACGCCCTCATCAAGGAGGGACGCTTCGCACACCTGATCGGCGTGAACGCCGACAAGCTGCTGCAGATGCGCGACGATCCCGAGATGGACGCGTGCGTGCGCCGCTGCGAGATCGTGAACGCGGACGGCGCCTCCATGGTCATGGCCGCCAAGAAGCTGGGCGTGGACCTGCCCGGGCGCGTGGCCGGCATCGACCTCATGTGGGAGCTGTGCGGGCTGGCCGAGCGTGAGGGGCACAGAGTCTACCTGCTGGGCGCCAAGGCCGAGGTAGTCGCCAAAACCGCCGAGGTGCTAACTGAACGGTATCCCGGCATGAACGTCGCTGGCTACCGTGACGGCTACTTCGGCGACGACGAGTTTGATGCCGTGGTCGCCGAGGTTGAGCAAGCCGAGCCCGACATCGTGTTCGTGGGCATCACCTCGCCCAAGAAGGAACGCCTGATCGAGCGTTTCCGCGAGCTGGGCGCCAAGGGCGCCTTCGTGGGCGTGGGAGGCTCGTTCGACGTCGTCTCCGGCAACATCCCGCGCGCCCCGATGTGGATGCAGCGCGCGAACCTGGAGTGGCTCTTCCGCATGATGCAAGAGCCCAAGCGTCTGGTGAGACGCTACGTGGTCGGCAACACCCGTTTCTACATGCTTCTCCGCAAGGAGTCAAAGAGGAGCAAGGCCAATGTCTAAGAAGAAAGTAATGCTCGTCTTCGGCACACGCCCGGAGGCAATCAAGATGTGCCCGCTCGTCAACGAGCTGAAGGCACGTACTGATGAGTTCGAGACCGTCGTCACCGTGACCGGCCAGCACCGCGAGATGCTCGACCAGGTCCTTCGTGTCTTTAACGTGGCGCCCGACCACGACCTGGCGATCATGAAGCCGGGCCAGACGCTGTTCGACGTGACGTGCGACGTGCTGCTCAAGCTCAGGGCGGTCCTCGAGGACGAGAGACCCGACGTGGTCCTGGTCCACGGCGACACCACGACCAGCTTTGCCGCGGCGCTCGCATGCTTCTATCTGCAGATCCCCGTGGGGCATGTGGAGGCCGGCCTGCGCACGCACGACATCTACAGCCCCTGGCCGGAGGAGTTCAACCGCCAGGCCGTCGACATCGTGAGCGAGTACTACTTCGCCCCCACGGAGGCCAGCAGGCAGAACCTGCTGGACGAGGGCAAGCCCGAGTCTAAGATCTGGGTCACCGGCAACACCGGCATCGACGCCCTGCGCACCACCGTGCGCGAGGGCTATATCCATCACGAGCTCGATTGGGCCGAGGGGTCCCGCCTCATCCTCATCACGGCGCACCGCCGCGAGAACCTGGGCGAGCCCATGCACCGCATGTTCCGCGCCATCCGCCGCGTGATGGAGGAGCACCCCGACACCAAGGCGCTCTACCCCATCCACATGAACCCGCTCGTCCGCAAGGCGGCGCACGAGGAGCTGGACGGCTTCGATCGACTGCACATCATCGACCCGCTCGAGGTTCTCGACTTCCACAATTTCATGGCGGCGAGCTACCTCATCCTCACCGACTCGGGCGGCATCCAGGAGGAGGCCCCGAGCCTAGGCAAACCGGTGCTCGTCATGCGCGACACCACCGAGCGCCCCGAGGGCGTGGAAGCCGGCACGCTGAAGCTCGTCGGCACCGAGGAGGATGTCATCTACCGCGAGTTCAGCCGCCTGCTCTCCGACGAGGCCGAATACGAGGCCATGAGCTACGCCTCCAACCCCTACGGCGACGGGCATGCAAGCGAGCGGATCGCCGAGGTGCTGGCAGGTCGGTCGCGATGATTCGGGTCCTGCACATCATCCAACAACTTGGACCCGGCAGGGGCGGGGTGAGGACCTTCGTCTCCACGATGCTCGATTGCCCGTCGCCCGATATCGAGCAGAGCGTGCTGTCGGTGGGGCGGGTCGAAGGGGACAGGTTCGGAGAGCGATTCTTCGGTCCTTTAATCGATAGCTACAGCCCGCTGCTGGTTGGCACTCTGGGTGCGAAGCGACTCGGCGCTTTTCTAACGAAGCACCGTTTCGACATCGTTCAGATTCACACGAACAACGCGCTCGGCTTCGTCTTCGCCTCTGAGGCAGAAAAGGCCGGAGTGCCGTCGCGCATCGTACACTGTCACAACAGCGCGCTTGGCAGCACCTCGCGTTTGAAGAATATGGTCAACGTGACAATGATAGATAGGCTCCTTCCGGCGGCGAGTGAGTGTTGGGCTTGCAGCGAGGTCGCAGGTGAATATCTCTTTCAGGGCGCTGACTATGACTTGGTGCACAACGGGGTCGATACTGACAGATTCCGATTCTCATCCTTTGACCGGGCCGCTGTAAGGCATCAGCTTGGGATTTCATGTGATTCCACCGTCATAGGGTTTGTGGGAGCGGGTATTCCTGCGAAAAATACCCTGCGCGCCGTCGATATCTTCAGTCAGCTGCGGTCCAGGGAGGCAGATGCCCGCCTTCTGCTCTTCGGTCAAGCTGAGGAGCTTCCCCAGGCCAAGGAGAGGGCGGCTAAATTGGGACTGGGCGAATCAGCGGTTTTCATCGGTACCGTTGACGATATCTGGAGGTACTACAGCGCCATGGATGCGTTGCTCGCCCCCTCTTTCCACGAGGGTCTCCCGATTGCCTTCATTGAGGCCCAGGCAAATGGACTGCCAATCCTAAGCTCTGACGCAGTTACCCAAGAGGCTGATCTGACGGGCCTTCTTCAACGCGAAGGGCTTTCGCTTCCCGACGAGGAATGGGCTGATCTGCTGGCAACCTGCGCCGGCAAAAGGGAGGTTGCTGCCAAGGCGGACTATGTCCCGTTTCTCGATAAAGCGGGTTACACCACGCGATCTCTCTATGAGCAGCTTTCCGATCGCTATAGAAATATGACTAAAGGGGCGTAATATGCCGACCAAATATTTATCCATGCAAGTGGTGAAAGAAGCCGAGCTGCGCCTCCTTCGCATTTTTGATTCCTATTGCCGCGAGAACAAATTACGGTACTCATTGAGTGCCGGCACTTTACTTGGCGCGGTTAGACATAAAGGGTTCATTCCCTGGGATGACGACATTGATGTCGTTATGCCTGTCGAAGACTACAGGAGATTTCTAGCTGAATTCTCCTCCCACGTTGGAGCAGAACATTCTCATATTGGGCTTGCTAGTCAGCTCAACTTTAAAGGTTCCGCTGCAATTCCTTTTGAAAAACTGGTAGATACGAGTATTGAGGTAAAGTCAGCGTACATTGCAGAGGGCATACGTGAATATGTCTGGATTGATATTTTCCCGATCGTATCGTTTGACAGCGAGACAGATGCCAACAGGGCTTGGGATTCCGCGGTTCGATATAAGCACCTGTTTCAAGCATCAAGATGGAGTTCGGGCCAGCCAGGGGTTGCTGGATGGATCAAGACCGTTCTCGGCGCGATTGCCAGACGCACCTCCCTTCAACAGTGGGCTCTCGGTAAGCTCAAGGCGTTAACGGATAACGGATCCTTTTCCACCAGTGGTTTCGCTGCTGATTTATCGTGGGCAGTCAGCAGCTCGCTTGAGATTTTTCCCGCGAGCCTTTTCAACGATCTTGTCGAGTATGAGTTCGAAGGCGAGCGATTCTTTGGCTTCAAGGATTCCGACTGCTATCTCTCTTTAATGTATGGGGACTATATGACGCTCCCGCCTGTCGATAAGCGCATCACACATGGGTTGAAAGCCTGGCGTGTCAATCCTTCCAATGATTGTGGTCGTTCATGTGGCGGCAACACAAATAAACAGGATTGTTAGGGCTCTTGAATGGGATGTTTTCGTCCTACGGGTTGCTTCGGAACGCGCTGCGTGTGGTGAGCGCGTTCGGTTGATTTAGAAATACAAGAATCGCGAGAAACAGGATTCGATGATTCCTAAAGTAATTCATTATTGCTGGTTCGGAGGCAAGCCGCTTCCGCATACGGCCTGTAAATGCCTTGAATCGTGGAAGAAGGTTTGTCCCGACTTTGAAGTCCAGCGTTGGGATGAGTCTAATTTCGACGTTCATCAGCATCCCTTTGTTGCTTCTGCGTACGATGCGGGGGCTTGGGCTTTTGTCTCTGACTGGGCAAGGCTCAAGGTTCTTTATGACAACGGTGGTATATATCTCGATACTGACGTTCAGCTTCTAAAGCCTCTAAATGGTCTATTGGATAGCCAGTGCTATATAGGGGTTCAACAGTGTGGGCATTTGTGTACCACTGGACTCGGCTTTGGCTGCGCCAAGGCGAACTCAGTGGTACATGAGATGCTTGCGCAATACGATGAGCTTATTTTTGACTGGGAACATTCTAAGGATTTAGCCTGTCCTTATTTGAATGATCGTGTAGTACGCTCCCACGGCTACGCAGGGGACGGGCTGGGAGATATTGAGCGTTTTGACGGATTGACTGTTTATCCTTCACGCTATTTCGATCCTATTGCTCCTGGCGATTCGCTGAATCTCATGTGTGAAGAGACTTTATCCATTTCTCTGTATGCCAATTCATGGGGAAGTCGCTGGGATAAGACCCGACGCTTTCTGATTAGTTCATTCGGAGTTGAACGGATAGAGAAAATTAAGAGGACTCTTCATAATGGTTGATTATTCTACAGTGCCTCGACGGACATCAATAGCAAATAAGAGCATTGCAAGCTTGATACGTTATTTTGTGCTGATTCCGCTTCTCCTACCGCAGGGCTTGGGTTCTATTATTCCTGGATATAAGACCGTTACGACGGTGTGGGCAATGCTGGCGTTATATTTTGTTTTGCTCGATATAACATTTCGCGTGTGCCATGGAGAGCTATCTTTAAACATTCCCGCTGGTATAGTAATTTATTTTTTAATGGCTATTTCCGTGACGGTATTATCCAGCAAAGGAGTTGCAAGCGGTTTACAAGAACTTCTTTTCTTTCCCGCTATTTCAGTTTATTTGCTCAGTTTATCCGAAGACGAGTTACGAGAATATGCCGTTGCCTGCGCACGTGTTCTCATGGTCCTATTTCTATTGCAGCTGCTGGTTCCCTCATCGCTGTTTGCGAGCCGTATGCATATGACGATGCTTGGCCATGTGCAGGTTTTTAGTCAGTACGGGCTACTTTCTATAACCCTAGCCTTCTATCTCTATCTAAAAAAATGGGTTACCCCTTCGTTTGCATTTCTGCTTCTTGGCCTTTCTGTTGTATGTATGGTGACCGCTGACGCAGATTCTGCACACTATGCTTTGTTCGTATTTGCCGCAGTTCTCCTTCTGCTCAAAATATGCCCTATTCTGCTTAAGCTGGATTTTCGTATCGTTGTTATTTTATTTATTGCTTTTAGCATGTTGGTCGTAATGCTAACAATTCGCCGACAGAGTCCGCTCATGGGGACAGATCTTGACTGGACCTTCAGCGGCCGATTGTTTGTTTGGGATTCTGCAGATGCTTTATTTCGTCAGTCGCCCCTATTTGGTTATGGCGTTGAGAACTCGGTTATTACGACTTTTTGGAGCGCCGGTATGAGCTATGCGCACAATCAGGTGATGCAATGCTTAATCGATGGCGGTATTGTCCTTCTGCTTGCTATGGTCTGGATGCTTTGTTCCATTGCGGGACAGGTGAACATGATTTTGGATGTGAGCTTTCGAAAGGTGGCGATATCCGCTTTGTGCGCACTTCTTTTCGTGACGGTATTCGATAGCTTTACGCCCTATAGCTACGTTTTTATTATGTTGGCCTTCATCACGCGTGAGGGAATGCTTTCGAGAAAAGGTTGAAAATGAAATTTAGCGCATTAAAGCAAAAGCTGGCACGATTTTATTACACCAAAAAAATTAAGCATACTGCTGCCGTCTGCGAGGGACGTGTTTATGTTGGTGGCAAGTCTTACGTTACGCATAAGACATATCTTTCGGACAACGTATGCTTCAATGGCATGGCGATGTCGGGTAATGGCAGGATAACAGTTGGTGCTAACTTCCATTCTGGACCTGGATGTCAAATTATTACCTCCTTTCATGATTATGATCACGATGATGCAATTCCCTACGGCAACCGAATGATCGACAAAGACGTGACAATTGGCGAAAACGTTTGGCTTGGCAATAACGTCATTATTTTAGGCGGGGTCATTATCGGAGAGGGCGCTGTTATCCAAGCGGGCAGTGTTGTCTGTAGAAATATCCCCGCATATTCGATTGCCGGTGGGCATCCTGCCGTTCCGTTTAAGCAGAGAAACGTTGAGCATTATGAAGAGCTCAAGCGGCTTGGCCGATTCCATTGATGCTGAGTTATAAAGCGTTGAGTAATACTGGAGCTTCAATTGAATTTCCTTTCTAAATACAGAACGATGTCCGCACCTGCCAAGGCTGCAGTTTGGTTCATTGTGTGTAATGTTCTGAATAAGGGTCTGTCGCTTTTGGCGACGCCCATTCTTACGAGAATAATGTCGACGGACCAATACGGAACATTCAGTGTTTTCCAGTCGTGGGTTTCCATCATGACGATATTCTGCACGTTGAACCTTTTCGGAGGTGCGTTCAATCGAGGCAGGCTAGATTTTAAGGCTAATGAGAAGCAATTCGAATCTTCGCTTTTAGCACTTTCTTCCGTGCTGACCCTCATCTTTTTCATAATCTTCTGCGTGGCTCCGGAATTTTGGTCTGAAATGATGGGACTCACGCCGTTCTTGGTGTTCTTGCTCTTTGTAGAAATTGCGCTGAATACTGCTTCTAGTTTTTGGAGCGCGAGACAGCGATTCGAATACCGCTACCGTGCGCTGGTTGCTGTTACCCTGGGGAGCAATATTTTTAGTTTGGGAGCTGGTATCCTTGCCATCTTATGCACCGATGCCAAGGTTGAAGCACGCGTGATAATGGATGTTGTGGCTAAGGGTTTACCGGGCGCCATTCTTATGGTTCTTATCTTTGCGAGAGGCAAGTGCTTCTTTAACAAAAAATACTGGAAGTATGGCCTGAGCTTTACTCTTCCACTGTTGCCTCATTTTCTTTCGCACTATGTGTTGAACCAATCAGACAGGCTGATGATCAGCCAGATGGTGAACAACAGTGCCGCGGCACTTTACAGCGTATCGTACTCTATCGCCATGGCTATGGTTATCGTCGTTACAGCAATAAACGACTCTTACTGTCCGTACACCTTCCAGGAGCTCGATGAAAGCAGGGTCGATGGTGTTAGGAAGAGCGGATACTTAATAATGGCGCTTGTCGCTGCTCTCACTGTGATGGTGATGGCTTTTGCGCCGGAGATTCTTGCCGTATTTGCGGGACCAGAGTATTCGGACGCTGTCGATGTCATACCGCCGTTGTCAGCGTCGGTGTTTTTCATATTCTTTTACTCAATGATGAGCAATTTAGAATACTTCTACAAGAAAACGTCGCTGATCGCTGCGGCATCCGTTGGTGCTGCCGTTCTGAACATTTCACTTAACTTGGCGTTTATCCCTCTGTTCGGCTATAAAGCCGCAGCATGGACGACTCTTGCTTCGTATATGGCACTTGCTTTCATGCATTGGGCGTTTAGCGCTCGCATTTGCCGCGTAGAGTTGGGCCGTCAGGTCTATTCAGGTAAGTATCTGATGCTTTCTGTTGCCCTGGTCCTCGCTATGACGCTCGGGATGGACACTGTTTACGACATAGTCGTTGTTCGATATGCCGTGCTCGTTGTGCTTGCTTTCTGTCTCTTTGTCAAGCGTGGCGAGATTCTTACCGTCGTTCGCAGGAAAGGCTAGGTTAGGCCAGTGAACCCCTTAACATATCTGAAAGAGAAAGGCCTTCGCAGGGCCTTCCAGGTTATTTGGCGGTTCAAACTGCCAAAGATGCAGGTGTCGATTGTCGCGTTGCTGACGCGCGGGCGAGCGCTCGAGAACAAGATTGTCATTGAGAGCCACAACGACTTTGACTGTAACGGCGGGGCTCTTTACGACTGGCTCATCGAGAACGGATACAACGATCGAATCAAAATCGTGTGGCGCTTGTACCACGACGCGCCGGCTCATCTTCCCAAGAACGTGAGTTGTGTGCCTGTGTATGGCCCGAGCTGGAAGAAGGCATGGGCAATTTGTACAGCCAAGTGGCTGACGGCGGATTGCACAGTAGCGGATAAGGTTCGCGAAGATCAAGTATCTGTGTATATGACGCACGCTGCGTTTTCTTTGAAGGAGACTAGGGGCTTAGTGGAGGTTTCTCCCTCAGTTGACTATGTTCTTGGCTTGACCCCCGAGATGGATGACTACTTCATCGATGAGTGCGGCATCGATGTCGAGAGTACTGAAATCCTTCATCTGGGTTATCCCGATCTTGATAGGCTTTTTAGCGGAAGACACACTAGTGGTTACGCGTCTAATACGCATTCTGCCAAGAAGGTGATCCTTTGGATGCCTACGTTTCGAAAAGGGGTTGCCTATGGAAGGGAAGATTCCAACGCAATTCTCCCTTATGGTGTACCGCTGATTGATAGCGAGAGCCGTCTTATCGATTTGAACGAGCTCCTAGCGAAGCTCGATATGGTGCTCGTAGTCAAGCTCCATCCGAAACAAGATGTGTCTTCCATTGGTTTAGACAAATTGAGTAATGTTGTATTGCTCACTGGTGACGCTGTGAGGAAGTCAGCCTTCGATAACTATGATTTGATGCTTGAGGCTTCGGCGCTAATTAGCGACTATTCTGGTGCTGCGTATCAGTACTTGGTGCTCAATCGTCCCCTCGCATTCGTTCTTTCTGATTTAGATGAGTACAAGGTCGGGCTTATCAATCATCCGGAGGACTATATGCCCGGCTCTAAAATCATGACCTACGAAGGCTTGTGCAGCTTCATCAGGGAAGTAGCCTTAGGGTCTGATTGCTATTCCGAAGAGCGAAGGGCATTGAGGAATAAATTCTATGGGGATTGCGATGCGAGAAGCTGCGAACGGCTTGTGCGTTTTCTCGGCATCCTCTCGGAAGATGAGAAAGACAATGGGTGAGACTATGAATATCGCGGTTATTTTTGCGGGCGGCGTGGGTTCGCGAATGCATTCAAAAGATCTGCCGAAGCAGTTTCTTTGCATACACGGCGTCCCTATTATTGTGCGCACCGTTCAGCACTTTCAAGAACACTCCATGATCGATGCGATTGTTGTTGTGAGCGGTGCAGAATGGTTGAATTATTGCCGCGGGTTGTTGGACGCAAGCCATATGACGAAGGTTGCCGCCGTGGTGCCGGGTGGTTCTACCGGGCAGGAATCCATTTTCCAGGGCTTATTGGCGGCCGAGAAGATTGCCGATGGAAAGCGCTCCGTAGTGCTCATTCATGATGGGGTGCGTCCGCTTATTAATGCGCAGTTGATTACGGATAATATTAAGTCTGTAGAGGCAACGGGCTCTGCCGTGACTTGTGTGCGAGCCAAGGAGACGGTGCTCGTCGAAGGCGCGGGCGGTGCGGTGGATTCGATACCCGATCGCTCCAACCTTAGGCTGGCAAGAGCTCCGCAGAGTTTTTGGCTCGATCAGATATTGGCTGCCCATCGCGATGCCGATGCCGCTGGAAAGCACGATTACATCGATTCAGCTTCTATGATGTTTGAACGGGGATGCTCGTTGACGTCCATCGAGGGACCCGATGAGAACATAAAGGTTACGACGCCCGGAGACTTCTTTTCACTGCAGGCCATCTTGAACGCGCGCGAGAACGAACAGATTTACGGTATCTAGGAGAGAATGCATGAGATCTGAGCTGCTTGACGGCTTGCTGGCCGGAATTGATGAGAGTTTGTACGAGCCTTTCAGAAATAAGACGATCGCGGTGACCGGGGCCACGGGGCTCATTGGCTCGCTTGTCTGCAAGGCACTTTTGCTGGCGGATGACCGTGTGGGGCTGGGATGCAGAGTCGTTGCGGTAGTTCGCGATGATGCTAAATTGTCATCTGTTCTTCAGGGCTATTCCGAACTTGGGAAACTTGAGGTTGTTAAATGCGACCTTGCTGAAGATGAACCCAGTATCGACGTTGCCGATTTCATCCTTCATGCTGCTGCGGTTACTAAGTCGAAGGTCATGGTGAAGTGTCCTGCGGATGTCGCCCTGATGTCGCTGCGAGGAACCGAAGCCATGCTAGACGTCGCTCGTAGATCGGACGCGCGCATGGTGTATGTTTCATCGATGGAGGTTTACGGTACGTTGTCTGATGGGGAAGTGGCGGACGAATCTGCATTGGGTTGGATAGACCTTACAGCTCCTCGCAGCTGCTATCCGGAGTCAAAGCGCATGTGCGAGTGTCTATGTTCGGCATATGCGGCTCAGTACGGCGTTCGAGTCCTTAGCGCTCGTTTGGCGCAGACTTTTGGGGCGGGTGTTTTGCCAGGTGAGAATAGAGCATTTGCTCAGTTTGCCCGTTCTGCCATGCGCGATGAGAGTATTGTTTTGAGGACTCATGGTCTATCTGAGGGTAATTATGTAAATACAATCGACTGTGTGGCGGGGCTTTTAACTTTACTTGCGCGCGGGGAGGCTGGTCTTTCCTACAACATTGCCAATGAGGAATCTCACGGCACTATTCGATTTGTAGCTGAGTTGGCAAGTGACATTCTTGGTGGCGATAAATGTAATGTCGTTATTGATGTTGACGAGTTAAACTCTGCCGGTTATGCACCTGATGTGCATTTGCGCCTATCTTCTGCACGATTGCGTGGGCTAGGTTGGAAGCCCAAGACTGGCCTAGCGGATTCTTTTACCGAGTTGGGTGCTTATTTACGCGAGCAAGATTAATCTTGTGAGCTGCGAGATCTAGACGTTTCTTATATTCGGCGCAATATGGCTCAGCATCCGAATGGGTTCGAGTTTGCTGTGTGCATTGCCGGAAGGATCGAAACTGATAGTAAACATTTGGCGCTGGCCTTCGGGCTATTTGTGACCGCCTTCAGCATCATCGAGGCTTTTATTAAACTTGGTTTCAAAATTGCATGCATGTCGCCCTTCTTTTTCGTGTCTTTGGTGTGTTCGAACATGAAATAGAAGGGCGATTTTGCTCTGGTTCCTTACATGGATAAATTGACCATTTGGACGCGACGTGGCGAAGTGCCTTGGCGACTCTTTAGTCCTCAAATAAATGGGGTGTGTTGAAATTTCCAACACACCCCATTTATTTATGAGCCCTCTCTAAAGGCGACTGACAGAAGGATCCCTTGCATTCATCTCGATTATGTCCACAAGGGAACCTACCCAGAACAGGCCGACCACCAGCAAAGTCTGACCCATCGAGATTAGCGTGATGGCAACACCATACAACGAAGTGAACGACTTCTAAGTAGCTGTACTGCGCAGAATCTAACGAGCTGCCGTCTTCCCGAACAGCTCTTTCCAGTCACAGGCGGCAAGAACGGTGCCCGCGAGAATGAGAACGCAGCAGCCGATCTCGAGAGGCTCGGGGACATTGCCGAGGGCAATTCCCAGGATGACCGCCCAAGCTGAGTAGGAAATATTGAGTGCCATGCCTCTTGCCGCGCCGATCTTGGAGATGGCCTTGTAGTAGAAGAGGTACGATGCCACGCCGGCGAGTGCCGAAAGGGCGACGGTGCCCGTCGCCATGGTGGGCGCCGCCTGTGCGGCAAAGCCCCATGCTCCGAATACTGGGAGAACGATCAAGGCGTAGACAAGGCCGGAAGTCATCTCCCTGATCTGCAGCGCGGTTTCGTCGTCGACGCTATCGCCCTTCATGCCCCAGGCGCAGAACACCGCTTCGGAACCCCAGCCGACGACGCACAGGAGCGCGCAGGCTATGCCGAGTACGGGGTTGGTCATTGCGTCAGAACCGAGTGCGCCCGCGCTCATTCCGATAATGCCAAGGAGCGCCGCCGCCAGCGCAACCATGCGCGGGACGGTTACCTTCTCCTTGAGGACTATCGCGGCGAGCAACGTTCCGAATGCCGGATAGAAGGCTGAGATGACTGCCGTATAGGAAGGGCCGATGAGATTGATGGCCATTACGTAGCCACTCATGCCGATGGGGCCGCCCAGCAAGGCGCCGACTGCCACGACCAAGCCGTCTCGGGTTTTAATTGCAGCCAGGGCCTTTCCGAGTTGACCCTTGATGGCGGAATAGATCGTCATCCAGAGGGCGCAGAGGATGTCGTGGAATGCGGAGCTCACGATCGCGGCGAAGGCGATGGCGGCTGCGGTTCCATCGGAAAACGGGGACATCGCGAGGGCTATCGAGAGCACAGTAGTGTCCAGTGCCCAAAGAGCACCGCTGAGTATGCCGTAATGCATAGTTTCTTCTCTTTTCTTGTTTGCCAAAGTGACTGGTTTACTTACTTACCGGACTTCTCGTATAGCTCAAGGGCCTTCTTGAGGTAGGTCTTGCCGTAGCGGTAGTAGATGTGGGACCACTCGCCGACATTGTCGCCCTCGGCTTCCTTTAACAGGGCCCAGGCGTACCAGCACCAGCCCGCCATGCCGACCTGGCCCAAGTTATGGCGCCATTCCGCGTCGGTGGGCGTGCGGCCGAAGTAGTGGGTGAGTGCGCTGCGCATCTCGTCCTCGGAGAGCTGCTCGCAGACGCAGAACGTCCCGAAGTCATTGGCATAGTCGCTCATGCCGGCGTATTCCCAATCGATGAGGTCGATATGGCCATCTTCGCTGACGAGGAAGTTGAGGCCGAAGAAGTCGTTGTGGCACAGGACGGGATCGCCCCCATCGGCGACAAGCATGTCGTTGAGCTTCGTTGCCTGCGCTTCCATCTCGGGCCAGTCCTGCACATCGATGCGCCCGCGTTCTAAGATGGCCCGCTCGTAGCCTTTGCCCTCCTCGTAAAAGCTGAATGCACGCTCGACTTGCGCACCGCTCTCATGGAGCCTGCGCGCCATCTGCATGGCCTGTGCAAGCTGGGCATCGTCGTGTGCATCGAGGTTCCTGCAGTTCGTCACGAAACGGGAGACTTTCCAGCCGCGACGGGGGTTCTCGAACACGAAGGTGGAGTCGAGGCCGAGATTTCGCGCCGTCTCCAGCGCGGTTTTTTCTGCCTTGCGGTCCACGAGGAGCTCGGTGCCCACGCCGGGATGGCGGTAGACCCATTCGCCGTCATCGGTCGTAAAGTGGCAGCTGAGGTTGGTAAGTCCCTGCTTGAGCGGGTAGACATTTCTGATTTCGGACTTGTCGCATCCAAGAACCGCAACGATGTTGTCGAAGATCTCGGAGTCGAGATTCTCCAGGAATAGGGGGTCGAAATCGCGCAGCTCATCGAGTGAGTCAAACTCATGGATGATGGGCGGGTCGTACTTTCTGATCTGCATGTCGAGCTCGCCGATGTGTTCGGCATAGAGATCCTCCCAGAGCTTGTCTTGCGTCTGGGGGAGGTCGTACTCGTCTTCCAGGATCTGGCGGAAGCGAGCGGAGAACTCGCGGTCGAAGTAGGCGTGGCCGATCATGTACCATGCATCGGAGCCGCCGACGCTTACCTTGGTAATGCGATCGTGGGAGCCCGTCTCGAGGCACCATTCAGCAGTTTGCCCCTGGTTGTACTCGGCTGAGTAGTAGGCCTTCCAGACATGGTCCGTGAAGGGGTTTTCCTCAAAGTAATTATCCGAGGAGCAGATATAGGTGTTTTCGAGCAGTTCTCGCACGAGCATGAGTGAGGAGTTGTTGTTGCGTTCGGCGTAGGCGCGATTGACGACGATATTCACGCCGTACTTGTCCTCGAGATAGTAGAAGGACTCCTTTTTGTAGCCGACGACCACGACGATGTCGAGGATTCCCGCCTCGTGCAGCTGTTCAATCTGGCGCTCGATGAGGACTTCGCCGCGAACCTTGAGAAGGCCCTTGGGGCGCTCATAGGAGATGGGTGCGAAGCGGCTGGAGAGGCCTGCCGCGAGGATGACGGCATTGTCCACGGCGTAGGGCTTTAGCGCGGTCATGCCCTTGGGCGTCAAGCGGGCGCCCTCTATGAGTCCGGCTTCCGAGAGGTCCTTGACGGCGGCATTTGCGGTTGCAAGGCCAATACCGCATTGATCGGCGAGATCCCTCTGCGTAATGCCCGGGTGCTTGCTCAGGGCATATAGTGCGTTGAATTGCTTATGGGTTAACTGCATGAATTACTCCTTTGTTCGGATGTTTTAAATAATAGACTAAAACCGAACAAATGGAATTGAATTTGTTCGGTTTCACATTTTTGTAAAGTATTTTCGAACAAATTGAGCAAATTGGCACTTTATGCTGTCATTTTTGAGCAGCTGGAATCCATTTCCCGGTTTTATCTACGTAATAGGAGCCTATCCAGCAATCGGTTGCGACCGATCCATCGGCTTGGACGAAATACCAGACACCCTCAAGCTGCATCCATCCGGATGGGGCAAATCTTCCGGATTCTGTAAGGTAGTAGCGCTTTCCTGACATTTCCTGCCATCCGGTTACCATGGATCCGTCGTTTTCGAGCAAATACCATGCTCCGCTGACTTTTCGCCAGCCGGTTGCGGCCGAGCCGTCATCCTCGATGTAGAACCAAGTTTCATCCAGCAGCAACCAGCCGGGTGCAACAAGTTTTCCTGAATCGGCCAGATAGTACCGCTTCCCGGACACCTCCTGCCAGCCCGTCGTCATCTCGCCCTTGTCGCTGAACAGGTACCAGGTGTTATTGACTTTGCGCCAGCCGGTCGCGACCTCGCCGTCGTCGATTACGTAGTACCAGGTGCTGTTGAGTCTCAGCCAGCCCTTGGCAGCGGGTCTGCCCGAGCTTGTGAGGAGGTGACGCTTCCCGTCTAGCTCCTTCCAGCCGGTTGCCATGGCGCCGTTGTCCTCAAAGTAATAACGGGAGCCGTCGATTGTTTGCCAGCCGGTTGCGGCTGCCCCGTCGTCCTCGATGTAGAGCCAGGTTTCGTTTAGCAGCAGCCAGCCGGGCTCGGCAAGTCTTCCGGATTCAGTGAGGTAATAAAGTTTTCCGGACGCCTCCTGCCAGCCTGTCAACATTTCGCCCCTGTCATTGAATAAATACCAGGAGTTGTTGACTCTGAGCCATCCTGTTGCAACCTCGCCGTCATTTAATGCGTAGTACCAGATGCCGTCAAGACGAAACCAGCCCTTAGCGGCGGGCCTGCCCGAGCTTGTGAGTAGGTGGCGCTTTCCGCCGATTTCAGTCCAGCCGGTTGCCATGGCGCCACTATCTTCAAAGTAGTAGCGAGAGCCGTCGATTGTTTGCCAGCCGGTTGCGTACGATCCGTCAGCGTTAAGGTAATACCAGTTGCTATTCTCTAGTCGCCAGCCTTTGGGTGTTGTTGACGTGTATTTGGCTTCGAAGTCGTAGAATGCGGCCCATCTGCTGCTCGATTGGGTGGTTACGCTGGAAGTCGCGAAGAGATTTACCTTGGCGCCATCAGTCTTCCATCTCCTCAGGTTGATCGCATGCGCAACAATCCCGTTCTGAATCCCCGAGATGCTCGGCGGGTAGGACTGGTTGTCGGCATCGATGGAAAAGCTCTCTTCCTTGGCATCTAGGTGCTGCTGAATGCGGTCGGCATACTTCTCGGCCCATTCATCGGCCTTGCCATTTCGCACAAAGTAATTGTTGGACAGGTCGGTCGAGCGGTAGGCGTAGTCGGCCTTTTGGTAGTTTGCTGTGTGATCGGAGTGGGCGATTGCCATGAGCTCGTCGGTCAGGCCAAAGTACAGATGGCGCTGGTCCAGGTCTCCGTACCAGTTGTCGCTGGTGTCGTCCCAGGTTAGGTCCATCTGACACCATTTGCCGTCGATCTTTACGGTGTTCCATGTGTGGCCGTTGCCGGTGATGCGGCCGCTGGCGATGCCCGCGGCGTCAAGGAGCTTGGAGTAGATGCGCTGGTAGCTCTCGCAGGTGCCCTGGTGGCGCGTGAGGCCGCTTTCGGCCGAGCACCAGTTGAGGCTGTGGTCGTACTCCAGCTGGTCGAGCGTCCAGTCGTGGAGCCACAGCGCCATGTCGTATTCCGAGCCGTTTGTCTCTTTCCTGCACAGGTCCACGGCGTTGTTGACG
The DNA here is from genome assembly GCA_905216145.1 of uncultured bacterium. Taxonomy (GTDB): domain Bacteria; phylum Actinomycetota; class Coriobacteriia; order Coriobacteriales; family Coriobacteriaceae; genus Collinsella. The sequence continues at coordinate 148,662 of CAJMST010000002.1, forward strand.
ATCTGCGTGACGCTCGGGCGGGCGGCGTCGTTTACGGTCACCTCCGCCGTGGTGCGCAGGTAGTAGATCCCCTTGTCGTTTTGGGGGTCGTTTCTGTCGTTGTCCATAAAGTAGAAGTAGATGCGGTACGTGCCCGATGCCGTGAAGTCAAAGGTAAAGTCGTGGCCGGTGGCGCCAAGGTTGTAGTAGCTGCCCCATGCCGCGCGCGACGGGTCGCAGACGCTTTCATGGCTGCCGCCGTCCCAGTAGGTGGGCACGTCCATACGCGCCTTGGCCTGGGACGAGCCGTTGGCCTGGGTTACGTGGAAGGTCGTCGCGGTGCCCGCGGGGGCGTCGTTCCACGAGACGGTGAAGGTGACGCCGTTTTGGCTTGCCGCGGCGGAGTGGGCGTAGGTGGTTTCCGCTGCGTCGTAGATCGCCTCGGGCGTGCCGTTGGTTTGGGCGCGGAGGGATGGGGTGGGAGTGCCGGGTGCGGCGGTGGTGGCGTCAGCGCTTTCCGTGTTGGCTGCGCTGGTGCCGGTGGATGTTGCGGTGCTGTCCTCTACGGTATCTGCTGCCGCATTTGTGTTGGTGACGTCTTCAGCCTTGCCTATGTCGCTGTTCGTGTCGGCGGCTTGCGCCTGTTGCTCGGCTGTTGCCCGAGGCTGGATGGCTTCCGCAATGGCTGCCATGGGCATCGTCGCGCTGACCATGGACGTGCACGCGATCGCGCAGAGCAGGTAGTAAAGGGGTCGTTTCATAGCGGAGCCTCTCGGTGAGCAGCCAATAGGGTCCGAAGGCAGCTCCAGGCCAGCACTCCGCACATATTTTGTTGCGGTTTATTTTACGGGAACCCCAGTCAACATCAGCGAACTTTCTGGGGGATGTTGGGGAGGGGAGGGATGGCTGATTGCCCGGTGACGTTGTGGATCGCGTCGGGTTGACTATGCTCGATGCGGCAACTCCAGCATGAGACCGCCTTGTGCATCTTCGAGGCTCGGCACCGAGGCCTTCCAGGAAAAGTTTGCGATGCTGCTGCCTAGTTTATTGCGGCTTACGACCGGGCAATAAGCGGGCGTCTCAACATGTTGGTCAAGCAAAATCTTTTGTTAATTTCGAACAGGTATTCGATGTGGATGACTTTGCACCGGGCGAAAGCGATTGAGTCTAATTATGTTTCCATGCAGGTCAAGGGTGCTGTCTACAAGGGGATGAGCTGACTCGTAATTTCGCGTGAATAAATTCCGCATTATTTTAGCTGCGTTTACCTGTTAAAACACAACATCTTGTGCTCATCATCAAAAAAGAATACAGGATATGGAACTGGCGAAGGGCTACAATTGAAACAACGAGAAGCGTCGTTTCCCCATTACAACCTAATTGTTCGGAAGGAGTCGGAAGGAATAGCTGTCAAAATCGAGGCCATATTGATGGTCCATTAAATTTCTTTAGGGGCATGTGCGCTTATTGGTCAACCGCAGTATGCGCTCCTGTTTGCTCAACTCATTTACAAATTGCTTTTCTTCAGCAACCTTTCACTTGCGTGGCAGGGCTGGATAGTGCGCAAAAATTGCGGAGGATGGCTTCTGGATTATTGGAGGAGTGAAATTATTGGTCAATAACTTTCTTAATGAGTTGCTTGGGAAGATTTCTGCTTACGATCTGTTCAATGTGCTCATACCGGGCGCACTCGTAACATATTTCGCCAGTCAGACACCGTTGGGCAGTTTTATCGATTGTTCTAACTGGATGGCGTTATCTGTGATGAGTTATGTTCTCGGGCTTATTGCTTCACGGATTGGCTCTCTCTGCATTGAGCCGTTGGTTCAAAACCTGAAGCCTACCAGAAAACGGGACTATTCTGCCTTTGCGTATGCTCAGAAAAACGATCCTAAGGTCGAACAGCTCCTAATGATTTCAAACATGTATCGCAGCATGGCTGGGGCGGGTGTTTTGCTCGTCATTGTTCTGCTCGCATCGTTGCTGCCGGAATCTTTTCGATTTGAAGCGGCTTTTGTGATCCTATTCGCTTTTACCGTTCTGTTTGTTATCGCTTGGGTCAAGCAGGAATGGTATGTAGAAAAACGAATCAACTTCAATCTTGAGGAGTGTGATAACCATGAGCGAGATTAAGTCTCTGTCCGTTGATAACGGCGACATGTTTTATATCAATCACAATACTGATAACTTCAGCATGATTGACTGTAATATTACCGATGAGCGTAAGTCGGAAATCCTTGATGAGGTCAAAAACCTTGCAGGGAAAAAGGGCGTCGTTCGTTTTATCAGTACGCATCCGGACCAAGATCATATCCAGGGTATTGAGTATCTTGATGAGCTCGGGCTTATCAAGAATTTCTATTGCGTTGACAATAATGTCTCTAAGTCCACGGAGACTGAGAGTTTCAAAAAGTATAAAGATCTGAAGGGGTCGTCGTGCGCTTACAAAATATACAAGGGGTGTAATCGTAAATGGATGAACGTTTCTGATGGTGAGCGCGGCTCTGCTGGGATTAGCGTCCTCTGGCCCGATGTGAATAATGAGACCTTCCAGGATGCTTTGCGGGATGCCGAAAGCTCTGATAAACCCAATAATATTAGTCCTGCGATTCTCTACTCGCTTGAGGAAGGGATCCGTGCACTTTGGCTTGGTGACATGGAGAATGACTACATGGTGGCGATCGAAGACGACATTGAGCTTTCGCCTGTGGATATTCTTTTTGCGCCGCATCATGGTCGGAAGTCCGGTCGCGTTCCTAAGACATGGCTAGATAAGTTGGAACCTCGGCTGATCGTTGTGGGAGAAGCCCCGTCAGACGAGCTTGAGTACTATTCGAATTACAATACCCTGACTCAGAACAGCGCTGGCGATATTCTGTTCTGTTGCGAGACCGGCAAGACTCATGTCTACGTTGGATCTCCTTCTTATAGCGTCAATTTCTTAGACCGAGACCCTAATGCTTCGGTTGTGAAGGGTTCGCTGTATTATTTGGGCTCTTTTGATTGCGGTGATCGCTAGTCGTCTGCCGTTCGGCTCATCTGCTTATGTTGCGTTCGGGCCTGTCTATGCTTTTGTATGGCAGGCCCATTACTCATTGCTATGTTGCTTCCGGTAATTGTGCCAGGGCATTGGCGCGACGGGCCCAGTTAATTGCTTACTCTGTCGCTCTGGCATATAAGGGGTGCGGACAGTGAATAGTGAGTGACTCCCCCAGCTAAACGTCTTAACATGGAAACTCGAGCCAATCATCGCGAACGGAGACCTGATGACCGCCGCTAATAGAAAGCCGTGGCTTACGGCGTCCGAGCAGATTGATCATCTCAAATCGAGAGGTGTCCATTTCTCGTTGATGACCGAAGACGATGCCAGAGCTTACTTGGAAAAGAATAGTAACTATTTTCGTTTGCGCGCCTATCGACTTGGGTTTCCTAAAGTCGAGGAAGGAGCTCGCAAGGGGGAGTATGCAAATCTGGATTTTAAGATGTTAGTCGACTTGTCGATCGTCGACATGCTCCTTCGCTATGAAATGTTGCCGCTTACGCTCGATGTAGAACATTTCGCAAAGGTCAAGCTCTTAAAGCGAATCGAGACGGAGGGGGAGGACGGCTATGCGGTCGTCTCGGAGTTCATTTCCTCCTACGATGGCATGAAACCCGATGGAACGCCGTGCAATTCGCTCAAAGGCGAGATTCTCAGATGCAAGAACAGTCCCTACACTGGTGGGTTGATTGCCAGGTATGCCGATTTCGACTTCCCCGCGTGGGCGTTTATCGAAGTCGTTTCCTTTGGCTCTTTTCTCTATTTCTATAAGTTCTGCGCCAGGCGTTTCAATGACCGCGAGATGCTTAAGGAGTTCTATATTCTTCAAGCCGTCAAGTCATTAAGAAATGCATGCGCTCACAATAGCTGTATTTTGAATAACCTGCGTGCTGATAGACCGCAATTTAAGCCAAGCTACGTTGTAACGCGGGAGTTGTCGACCGTAGCTGGTATTGGTCTCGACCAGCGTAAGTCAAAGATGAGCAATGACCGTATACAGCAGATTGTCACTACGTTATATGCGCACCGGGAACTTGCTTCACAAGGCGTTTCCGAACATCGAGCAAAGAGCCTGGCTGTGTTTGTTCAAAGAATGAATAGGCATGTCGATTACTATCGGGGCAATCTTCAGGTGTCTACTGGATTTGACTTTCTCACGAAGGTGATTAGTGCGTGGTTTCCGGTGAACGTTGATTAGCGATGAATCTGTGGTGAGTCATGGCGCAACGCCCTGGATGCCAAAAATGAGCTAAACTAACTTCACAACAAAAAACAGAAGCCTTTCTTTGGCTGAAGTTTTGCAAGGGGGTTCCTTCCCAATGGAGGGCATCCCCTATTTTTATGGCGCTGTGATCGGCCGCCTTCACTCATGGGCAGCCTGTAGACAAACAATTGCCTTTGGCTAAAATAAAGTCAATTGCGGTGGAAGCCTTCGGGTGACACCCGAAGAGGGTTGATGCGTCGGCCCTCTTTTTGTTTGGATGTAAGATTAGGCCTGCCAAAACTTACATCTCAATTGATGAAAGGCGAAATTGCGGGTGTTTTTCTGCTCGCACGTAACTTTGCTGACGCGTTGTTGCTCAGCCCTAATTCGCTAGGGTTCCTCGGTTAAGGATTGACTGGGATTGGACTTTTCCTTAAAGCACCAACTGTGAAGAGGCCTTGCGACGGTACGTCCGGCGTGGTCCGTTGAAACCGCCGAAAGGCGGTTTTTGCGTTTAAGGGCTGTTTTCGAGGGGTTTTTGTCGCGTTTCCGCATCCGACACTCGCTGTTACCGTAGTTTTCCGGTAGTGCGGGGAAAATCGGAAACCGCCGAGCACAACGCGATTTTAGCCAACAAAACCGCAGTTCGCGGAAGGGTAAAACATGGGTCCGGTCTGCCGATCTTGGTTTTTCCTGCACTTCCGGATTTAGCACAAGCTCGACTTGGTTGTTTATCGATTGAAGCTGTGATATCTAGCATAAGCCTTGTTATTTGTATTTAAATAGATACACTTAACTTATAAGTTAAGTGTATCTAGAAATGGGAGGTGGCCTTTGGTTGAAGGATATGATCTTGTCGAATATGGGGATCCCAAGGGCCGACCGTTTTGGGAGCTGACGACTTCTTCCGCCAACTCTCAATTCCAGAAAATGTTGACAGACCCTAAAAAGAAGCTTGCCGCTCGTAAAATGATCGATCAGATTTCAAAAATCTATGATTATGGGTTAAAGGTTGCGAGTGGGACCTCAAAGCTACGATGTATTGATTCTAAGATTGGCCTCTATGAACTGAAAGGGTTTGACGGGGCAAATCGAGAGATGATTTATGCCATATGTCAGGGCGCAGACAAAATTGTTCTATTGTTTTGGTTTAAAGGACATCAGGGATCTGGAAATATCAGTAAAGAAATCGAGCGGGCCAAGCGATTAGCCGTAATAGCACGTCAACTTCTGGAAACTGAGCGTTGACTTTTATACTTGGCTTTCGAAACGGAGAACACAATGAATAAAGTAGATTTATCTGATTTTTACGTCGAGACAGAAACTAGCGAAACACGCGCTTATGAACACGCGCTAGATATCGAGTTTATTGTTCATCGCGAGATGAAGCATTTGGGTTTAAGCAAAAGCGAGTTGGCAAAGCGTATGGGCGTGAGCCTTCAGTCGCTTTCGAAACTGTTGAATTCTCAGCCCAATATGACGCTGAAGACAATCGCCAGGTTCGAGCTCGCTTTAGGTATCAATATCGTTCCTAAGGTTACCGTTAACTATTCTAAAGAGCTACCGTTTCTCTCGTCCAATGAATCCCTGCGCAAGCAATGGTCTTTTAGGAACGAGCGTCCGTCCTCGCATGTGAATCTCGAGATGATTTCCGGAGGTTTGGCAGCATGAGTGGGGATTTTATTGCTCCGATTCAAGTCGTTCATTTGTTTATCGTTGACTCCGATTTCCATATCGAGGATTCGCCCTCGGATAACATGGAATTAAAAGTTGACGTTAGCTACCACGATGTCCACCTTTGGAAAAACGGCAATGACGCTCGCGCAAGTTTAAAGATGTGCGTAATTGGCAGCCTCCTTGACAGAGATGAAGGTGCACAGGAGAAGATGCACGCTGGCGTTGCAGTATCCATCTCGGTTTCAGCGCAAATGCCAATGAACTCTCCCGATGACGAGGCGCGTCACTACCTTCTTTCAAATGCTATTTCGATGGCATATGCCCATGCAAAGAGCTATTTGATGGTTGTTACTGGACTTTCGCCCATGGGAGCGCTTACATTGCCTGCCATTCTCCCTGCAGAGCTGTCAGCAGATTGCGATGTGCCTTTTCAGAGCGAATAGCAGCCTCTTAATGAGGCTGGGTCGGACGAGTTGCCACTCCCACATCCTCTAAAAAAGTTCTTAAAACAGCCTTAAAGGCGTTCCAGCTCGCGTTGACAGCGTAAAATACGCATGTTTGACTATGACTAAAGTGGATTTTAGGGGAGGAGTACGCCATGGAGGTGCTGGTTGTTGGCAACACCGCATATGTTGACGATGACTTTTGTGCCAAGGCGTTCCCCGGGGACCATGTGCAGGTCGTAGCCGCGCAGGACACGCGCCGCGACGAGTCATCGCCCCATGCCTCGTGGAAAGAGCTTCTGCAACACCTGGATCAGGCCTACGAGTTCGACCGCGTGGTCTACCTATCCAATTACCTTACCCCGCATACCGATACCGTGGGTGATATCGAGACGCTGCGCTCGGTCTTTCGTGCGTGCGCGGGTCGCCGGGTCCAACTGCTGTATTTAGCGGGGCCCGCGGGTGCCGAGGGTGCCGCCGATGCTGCGGGGCGAACGGGCAAGGGCATTATCGCGCACGCAGGCAACGACCTGTGCCGCTACTACGCTGCTCGCGAGGGCGTTCAGACCAAGATCCTGCGCGTGCCCTTCCTGTACACTGCCTCCGCCGCGCTGGAAGATCCGTTTTTGGTGCTGTTGTTCGATGCGTGCTCAACTGGATCGGTTGCTCTGCAGGGCGCGGAGGATGCGGCGTTTCCCCTGCTGTGTGCCGAGGAGCTTGCGGTGCTGGTACGCCGTATCTTCGACAGCTGGGATGGTAACTTTGAGACGCTCGACGTTGCCGATGCCTTCCATCACACGGCGGGTGAAGTGGGCGAGGCTCTTCAGGCGCTGTTCCCAGGGCTCTCAGTTGCCTATGGCGATTCTGCCGGCTACAACCTGCCCGCCAACGACGTCGCTCGCGTGCGCTATGGCTGGTTTCAGCGCTATGACTTGCTGCGCGATCTTTCGACCATTCAAGCGCGTTGGGATGCTGGCCGCGCAAAGAAGGTCAACCCCTTGCGCGCCGCCATCGACCGCATCCAAATGCGCACGCTGCCTATTAAATGCCTGGAGACGGGCGTTGCCTGGATCCTGTTCGAGGTGCTGGAGCACCTGTTCTCCCAATCGGCCCAGCTCAACGTGCTCGATTATCGCCTGCTCTATGTGGTGCTGATCGGCACGCTGTATGGCTTGGACTTTGGCTTGGTCGCAGCACTGCTGGCTTCGATTGGCCTGGCGGCGAGCTACTTTACCCAGTATGGCTATACCTTCCAGGGTCTCTTTTACGAGCCGTCTAACTGGCTGCCGTTTATTGCGTACTTTGTTGTGGGTGCCGTGTGCGGCTATGTTCAGCTGCGCAACAGCGAAGCCATTAGGGCGGAGCGCGATCAAAACGAGCTCGTGCGCAACCGCAATACGTTCCTTACGCAGCTCTACCACGACGCGATCGAGGACAAGCGCGCGTACAGGCGCCAGATCGTGGGTCGCCACGACAGCTTTGGCAAGATCTTTGCCGTGACGCAGGAGCTCGACGTATTCAACCCACGCGACATCTATCGCAAGTGCTGCGAGCTTCTGGGCGAGATCCTCGAGAACGATTCGGTGGCGATCTACCATGTTTCGGGCGGGGCATTTGCACGCCTGGTGGCAGCAAGTCCCGCGATTGCCGAAGATGCCGCACGCTCGCTCACGCTTGAGCAGCTTGCACCTCTTTTGGGCGACGGGGGTCGTTCTAACCTGTGGGTGAACCGCGAGCTGACGCCGGGGCTTCCCATGTTTGGATACACGATCGAGCGCGACGGGGCACCCGCCGTGTTGATCTTTGTGCGTAGCGCGGCCGAAAACCAAATGACCCTCTATTATCAAAACCTGTTCCGCATCTTGTGCGGGCTGGTCGAAAGCGCGCTGGGCCGTGCCTTTGACTATGAGGCGGTGGCGCAGGATAAACGCTGCGTTGACGGCACTTGCGTGCTCAAGCAGGCTGCCTTTGGCCAAGAGCTCGCGGCGGAGCAGGCGCTGGCAGATAGCAAGATGGGGAGTTTTTTGCTCCTGCGCGTGGTACCGGGCATGGAGCCTGTCGGCGAGCTGGTGGGCGCAATTGGGTCGACAATCCGCGAGAGCGACGCAGCGGGCTTGGTCGACGGCGACGTGCTCTACCTGCTTATGCGCCAGGCAAAGGCGTGCGATCTGCCCATTATCCGCGAGCGCCTGAGCGCAAAGCAGATTGCGGTGGAGCCCGTCGACGGCGAGGACATTTTGGCGCTGCTGCAGCACATTGCCGACACCGGTAACGGCGAGGGGGATGTCGCTTGATCTCGCTTGTCGTTGCTGCCGTCTTGCTGCTGATTCATGCGCTGGTTTGCCTGATGCTGTGGACGCTCATGAAGCTGGGCCTGCTGCCGGTGCGCGGGCACATGTTGGCTGTGATAGTGCTGGTGCCGCTGTGGGGCCCATTGCTGGTGGTTTTGCTATCGGTGCGCAGCGCGGTGTTTGGCGAGGGGCTGAAAGAGTCTGCGCTGGAGTCGCTGCGCTTTAACGACGACCTGCATCGCAGCATCCTGGTGCACGACCGTGACGCCGATGCGGGCGTGGTCCCGCTCGAGGAGGCGCTTATCGTCAACGACCCGGCATACCGGCGCCGCCTAATGCTCTCCATGCTCACCGAGGAGCCCGACGCGTACCTGGCGCAGCTGCAGGCGGCTAAGCTTAACGACGACGTTGAGGTGGCGCACTATGCCGCGACGGCGGTGGCGCAGATCTCCAAGGAGTCCGACCTTAAACTGCAGCAGCTGGAGCGTGCCTTTAAGACGGACCCGAGCGCGCAAAACCTCAACGAATACTGTGATTTTCTTGGTGAATACTTGGGCTCGGGCTTGGCTGAGGGGCGCGTTGCTCAGATTCAGCGCCAACAGTACGCGCGCCTGCTTGCGCGTCGCTGCGAGCGCGAGGATACCCTTGAGCTGCGCATTCGATACGCGACGACGCTGGCCGATGTCGGACAGATCGACGAGGCGCAGGCCGTGACCGACCAGCTGGTACTCGACGTGCCCGAGGAGCAGGAGGTTTGGATGCTTTGCCTGCGCCTGGCCGTGATGCGCCGCGACGGTGACGAGGTCCACCGTGTGATCGATGCGATTGACAAGCAACATGTGTATTTGAGCGCCGACAACCGCGAAAAGTTGGCGTTTTGGCGCGATGGGGAGGAGGCCAGATGAGCGTGGCGCAACATATCCGAGACCGTGTGGGCCGCTTTCGTTGGATGGGGCTCCTCGTGGTGTGGGCGGTCTTTATTGCCATGGCCGCCGTGCTGCTGGTGGAGCGTGCCGGCGTGCAGTACAGTGCGGGCCAGCACAAGCTGGGCATGCTCGCCGCCAACGACGCGGTGCCGGCCTCCTCGGTAATCTTTGGCCAAAAGCCCACGTGCCTGGTCATTACCGACTCGGACCAAGATGGCGTCGACGATGTCAAAGACCAGTTCGACCAGATTTTGTTGGACATGAAGATCACCCATCGCGATGTTGATATTGCCACCGCCGGTGCGGACGCGATCCCATCGCTCACGTCGTTTGATCGCGTGATTGTGCTTATGCCCTCGCTTGACGGGCTGGGTACGCATCTGACCGACATTATGAGTTGGGTGAGTGCCGGCGGTTCGCTTATGCTCGCCATGCCGCCGGATAACTCGAGCTATCTGCAAGTGATTGCCTCCAAGCTTGGCATTGAATCGGCCGGATATGACTATGCGACAGCCGAAAGTATCGTTCCGAGTGAGGACTTTATGCTGGGCGGGGGAGAGCGCTACGAGCTCTCGGACCCCTTTGATTCGTCGCTTTCGGTTTCATTGCGCGAAACGGCGCACGTCTGGGCAAAGACCGGTGATGCGGGCACGCCGCTCATTTGGTCTAACGATTGCGGCAGTGGTCACACCGTGGTGTGCAACATTGGCATCTACGACAAGGTCATGCGTGGGTTCTATGCTTCGGCCATAAGCTTGCTGGGTGATGCCACGGCCTATCCGGTCATCAACAGCGCCGTGTTCTATTTGGACGACTTTCCTAGCCCCGTGCCCTCGGGCGATGGCACCTACATCAAGCGCGACTACGGGCTTTCCATCGCCGACTTTTATGCCAAGGTCTGGTGGCCCGATCTGCAAAAGCTCGCGCAAAAATACGGCATTCGCTATACCGGCGTGATGATCGAAAACTACGAGGACGCGGTCAACCAGACCGAGCCCGCGCGCCAAGCCGATACCACACAGTTCCGTTACTTTGGCGGCATGCTGCTGCAGATGGGCGGAGAGCTGGGCTTTCACGGTTACAACCATCAGCCGCTTGCGCTCTGGGACACCGACTATGGTACGTTGTACGTCTACAAGACCTGGAAGAACAAAGAGACGCTCGTCGCTTCGCTCAACGAACTTATCGCGTTTCAGGACGAGGTCCTGCCCAACGCGCACGGCTCGGTTTACGTACCGCCGTCGAATATCCTTTCGGCCCGAGCGCGCAAGCTCATCGGCACCGACGTTCCGCGCATTAAGACCATTGCCAGTACGTATTTTGAGGATGGCACCGACCTGCCGTACGTGCAGGAGTTTGGCGTGGCGAGCGATGGCATTGTGGAGCAGCCACGTATTGTCTCGGGCGGCATGGTCGACGATTCCTATATGCGCCTGGCTGCCGTGTCCGAGCTCAACATGCACTACGTGAGCACGCACTTTATGCACCCGGACGACCTGCTCGATCCGAATCGCGGCGCCAAAGAGGGCTGGGAGGTCTACAAGGGCGGCCTGACCGACTACCTGGACTGGCTTACCAAATCCGCGCCCGATCTGCGGCACCAGACGGCGTCGGAGTGCTCCGGTGCCATCCAGCGCTTTTCGTCGGTTACCGTGAACGTGGATACCAGTTCAGATGCCTGGACGCTCAGCCTGGGCAATTTCCACGACGAGGCGTGGCTCATGTTCCGCGTTAATAATGGCGAGCCGGGTGCGGTGACGGGTGGCGAACTGACGCACCTTACGGGCAGTCTGTATCTGCTCAAGGCAAATGATAAGACCGTGACGATTGAGCGCAAGGAGGGCGGCGACAAATGAGGATCAGCTTGGTACTCGAGGGTTGCTACCCCTATGTGCACGGCGGCGTATCTACCTGGATGCATGGCTACATTACGGCCATGCCCGAGCACGAGTTTGTGCTGTGGGTGATCGGCGCGCATGCTGCCGACCGTGGCAAGTTTGTCTACGAGCTGCCCGGCAACGTGGTCGAGGTGCACGAGGTGTTCCTGGACGATGCCCTGCGGCTTTCGGGCGAGCAACATGAAGCCAGTTTTAACGACCGTGAGCGCGAGGCGCTACGCCGTCTGGTGTCGCTCTCCAATCCGGGCTGGGACGTGTTATTCGATATCTTCCACCGCCGTCGCGTGCATCCGCTCTCGTTTTTGCAGAGCCGCACGTTTATGGATATCTTTCGCGACGTGTGCCTGGCCGAGTATCCCTACACGCCCTTTGCCGATGCATTCCACACCATGCGCTCCATGTTGCTGCCCGTGCTCTACCTGTTGGGCAGCGAGGTACCGGTGGCCGATGTGTACCATGCCATCTCGACCGGCTACGGTGGCCTGCTCGCCTGCCTGGGCTCAAGCGTTCACCATGCGCCGGTGCTGTTGACCGAGCATGGCATCTACACCCGCGAGCGCGAGGAAGAGATCATTCGCGCCGATTGGGTGGTGCCGTCGTTCAAGGACCGCTGGATCCGCTTTTTCTACCTGCTTTCGGAGGAAATCTACCGCCGCGCCTTCCGCGTGACGAGTTTGTTCCATAACGCCCGCAAGACGCAGATTGATATGGGCTGCGATGCGGACAAATGCCTGGTCATCCCCAACGGCATCCAGTTCGATCGCTTTAAGGATATTCCCTTAAAGACCGATGACGGCTGGGTGGACATTGGCGCGGTGGTGCGCCTGGCGCCCATCAAGGACGTCAAGACCATGATCTATGCCTTCTTTGAGCTGCACGAGCGCCTGCCCAAGGTGCGCCTGCACATCATGGGCGGCGTGGACGACGAGGAGTACGGCGCCGAGTGCCACGCGCTGGTCGAAACCCTGGGCGTGCGCGACCTGATCTTTACCGGCCGCGTCAACGTGGTCGAGTACATGGAAAAGCTCGACTTTACCATTTTGACGAGCATCTCCGAGGGCCAGCCGCTCAGCGTGCTGGAGTCGCTTGCCGCGTGTCGTCCCTGCGTGACGACCGAGGTGGGATGCTGCCGTGAGTTGCTCGAAGGCGCTCCGGGCGATGACTTTGGCGTGGCAGGTTTTGTGACGCCGCCTATGTATCGCAAGGGCTTGGCCGATGCCATGGAACGCATGTGCACAAGCCGCGCCCGTCGCATTGAGATGGGGGAACGAGGCCAGCGTCGCGTTGCCACGTACTTTTTGCACGAGCAGATGCTCGCCAACTATCGCGCGCTGTACGACGAGACGGCGCGTGCGTTTGACCTGCCCAGAGAGGGGGAGTAGCCGGTGGCCGGAATCGGTTTTGAGCTCAAGCGCCTGTTTAGGCGCAAGGGCCTTTTTGCCACGATGCGCGCTTACGGCTACGCCGGCATTGTGTGCACGGGCCCCATGCTGTTGGGCGTGCTGCTCCAGGTGGGTATCTTGGTGCTGTGCAGTCTGTGGGGTGTGGGCCGTGCCAACCAGGATCTGCTGGTGTGCATGGTGACCTACACACTGCTGGCCTCGCTTACGCTCACGAGCTTTTTCTCCATGCCGGTCACGCGCTTTTTGGCTGATATGTTGTTTGCCGAGCGCGAGGACGAGATTCTGCCCTCGTTTTGGGGCTCCAATGCTGTCATGCTCGTTGCGGGTACGGTGCTCTACGGCGTCTTTCTGCTGTTCTCGGGCGCCACGCTGCTGCAGGGGCTGCTATGCCTGTGGCTGTTCAACATTATGATCGTCAACTGGAACGGTATGAGTTACCTCACGGCCATCAAGGATTACCGCGGCATCCTGTGCAGCTTTGCGGCTGCCATTGGCGTGGCGTGCCTGTGCGCCCTGACCGCGCTGGCGCTGGGACTGCCGCCGGTCGAGGGCCTGTTGGCATCAATTGCTCTGGGCTACGGCGTCATGCTCGCCTGGGACGTGGTACTGCTGTACCGGTATTTTCCTCAGAGCGACCGCAGCCCCTGGCCCTTTTTGCAGTGGCTCGATCAGTTTATGCCGCTGGCGCTCACGGGCCTGTTAACCAATCTGGGGCTCTTTGCGCACCTGGTGATTATTTGGGCCGGTCCTATTGGCGTGCAGGTCAAGGGCTTGTTTTATGGTGCGCCCTACTACGATGTGCCGGCGCTCATCGCGTTTTTGACGATCCTGGTCACGACCGTCAACTTTGTGGTCTCGGTCGAGGTCAACTTTTTTCCGCGCTACCGCGACTACTACAGCCTGTTCAATGACGGCGGCGTGGTAGGCGACATTGTGGTGGCCGAGGAGGAGATGCTCTCCACGCTTAACAGCGAACTGCGCTTTTGTGCGCTCAAGCAGCTGTTTGTGACCGCGGCGGTCATTTCGCTCGAGACCACGGTGCTGTCGGCCCTGCCGTTGGGCTTTAACAACCTTATGCACGGGTATTTTCGCACTCTGTGCGTGGGCTATGGCCTGTATGCCGTGGGCAATACGGTGATGCTCATCTTGCTGTACTTTACCGACTATAAGGGGGCCGTGCTGGCTTCGGGCCTGTTTGCCGGTGTGGCCGGGCTGGCGACTGCGGTGTCGTTGCTTTTGTCGCAGCAGTTTTACGGCTTTGGCTTTTTGTTGGGTGCGGCGGTGTTTTTTATCGTGGCGCTGCTGCGGCTCGATACCTATACCGCCAACTTGCCGTATCGTATCCTGAGCCAGCAGCCCATTGTGGCGACCGACAAAACGGGCTGGTTTACCGAACTTGGCCGGGTGCTCGACCGTGTTGAGCAATGCTATGAGGACAAGCGCGTGGGCGGTGAGCCGCGCAGTGCGTTTGAACGTATGGTGGTTCGCCTGTACCAAAAACATTGGGGAGGTTCTGATGATCGATAAGTTGATGTCTCGCCGCTGCCTGATTGAGGCGGCTGCCGGCGCGTTGTTGCTTTCGGGCTGCTCGTCTCAGGACGAATCCTCGACTAAAAAGGTCAAAAAGCAGGACAAGATTAAAAAGGCCGAGTCCTCGGACGGTACCAAGCACCTACGCGATAAAGATGAGCTGTACGAGGTCTACGACGACTCGGGCATTGTGACCATGTATTTGACGGTCTCGCGCGGTAACAGCTCCGAGAATACCGATCATAGCTGGGCCGAGATCAATACGTACTCGGTGTATGACTATGCCGACATGGGCGCGACGCGCTATCAGGTTATGGGCCTGCTGCAGCCGGGCGACGAAGACGGCCCGGTGGCCGGCGAGGTTGGCTATGGCGAGGAAGTGCCCAATGCCACCGTGCAGGTGCGCGGCCAGACGTCGAGCGGCTACGCGCAGAAGAATTACAAGGTTGAGCTCAAGAAGGGTAAGGGCACCTGGCGTCAGCAGTGCGCGATTGCGCTCAACAAGCATATGGGCGAGGGCATGCGTTTTCGCAACAAGATGGCCTACGACCTTATCCGTGGGATTCCCCAGATGATGGGCCTGCGCACGCAGTTTGTGCATCTGTGGGTGTGCGACCAGACCGAAAAGTCCAACGACACCTTTGAAGACTACGGTCTGTTTACGCAGGTGGAGCAGCTCAACAAGACGGCGCTCAAGGCGCACGGCTTGGATAAGAGCGGGCATCTGTATAAGGTGAACAGCTTTGATTTCCATCGCTTCGAAGACACCATTAAGCTGGCGGATGACCCCGATTATAACCAGACGGCGTTTGAGGGCATGCTCGAGATTAAGGGCGATTCGGACCATACCAAGTTAATCGAGATGCTCGATGCGCTCAACGACGATACGCAAAAGATCGACGATGTGCTCGATACCTACTTTGATACCGAGAATCTGGTCTATTGGCTGGCGTTTCAGATCCTGACGGGCAACTGCGATACGCAGAACCGTAACTGCTATCTGTACAGCCCGCTTAACTCCAAGGTCTGGTACATCCTGGATTGGGACAACGACGGCATGCTGCGTAAGCTGGAGCTGAGCCTGAAGGGGTTCTCGGACTATGCAAGCTGGGAGCGCGGCGTAAGCAACTACTGGGGCAACGTGCTGTTCAATCGTGCGCTGCGCAGTAAATCGTTCCGCAGTGAGCTCGACCGCGCCGTCAAGGACCTGCGTACGTATTTGACCGAGACGCGCCTGACCAAGATGATCAAGCATTATCGCGAGGTTACCGAATCGCTAGTCTTTGCTTCGCCCGATATCGATAATCTGCCTGTCACCAAGGATCAATACGAGCAGATCGCCGCGGCGATTCCGGCCGAGATCGAAGAGAACTACAAGAGCTTCCGCGAGAGCTATAAAAAGCCCATGCCGTTCTACATCGGCGTTCCGCAGATCGACAACGGCAAGCTGCGCATTAACTGGGATGCGTCCTACGACTTTGAGGCGCGCGACATTCGCTACACCGTGGAGCTTGCGCGCGACTATGCTATTGGCGATGTGATCTTTAAGGCTGAGGACGTGCTGCTTCCCGAGGTGACCTGCGATGCGCCCGATACCGGCCAGTATTTTGTGCGCGTGCGTGCCACCAACTCCGACGGTTATACGCAAGATGCGTTTGACTACTATGTGACCGACGATGGTAAGCAGTACGGCATGAAGTGCTTTTACGTGCAAGACGGCGGTAAGGTCGTGGAGGACACGTATGAGGAGGGCTAGCGCGCTGCTTGAGCGCTTGACGGCTCCGCCTGTGCGTACCACGCAGGAGCGTTACCGCCACGAGCTCAAATATCTCATTAACGAGGGCGAGCACGCTGCGCTTGCCTGTCGTATGGCGCCGGTGTTTAAGCTGGACAAGCATGCGCGGGCGGGCGGTTACACTATTCGCAGCCTGTACTTTGACGATTACTGCAACTCGGCCTACGAGGAAAAAGACGCCGGCATTCTCATGCGCAAAAAGTATCGCGTTCGCATCTATAACGGCAGCGACAAGGTGATTAAGCTCGAGCGCAAAAAGAAGTACGACAGCTGGATCTACAAGGAGGACGCGCCGCTCACGCGTGGCGAGTTTGAGCAGATCTTGGCTGGTGACTACGACTTTTTGCTGAGGAGTCCCTATCCGCTCTGTCGCGAGTTCTACATCGAGTGCATCTGCAACATGATGCGCCCGCGGACTATTGTGGACTACGAGCGCGAGCCGTGGGTGATGGACGAGGGCACCGTGCGCATTACGTTTGACATGAACGTGCGTGCCGCGGTGGGAAGCTTCGATATCTTTGACGTGACGCTGCCCGTGCTGCCGGTCCTGGAGCCCGGCAAGCTGGTGATGGAGGTCAAGTTTACGGAGTTTTGCCCGCAGCTGGTGCGCGATTTGGTGCCGCCGGGCGCGGCCGAGCTTACGGCGGTCTCCAAGTACTGCCTGTGTTACGAAAAGACCGCCTACCTGCGCGGATTTAATTACTGGGAATCGGATTTTGAGAACCGAGGGGATATTTAGACCATGAGCACCAGGGACTTTTTTAAGAACTCCGTTTTGGAGGCGTTTGGCCAGGTCGACCCTGCCAAGATCGGCCTGTCGCTGCTCGTGGCGCTCGCCATGGGCATCCTGATCTATTACGTCTACAAGCGCTTTTTTACCGGCGTGGTGTATTCGCGCAGCTTTGCCGTGACGCTTGTGGGCATGTGCGTGCTTACCTGCATGGTCACGCTCGCGATCTCGACCAACGTGGTCATCTCGCTCGGTATGGTCGGTGCTTTGTCCATCGTGCGTTACCGTACGGCGGTCAAGGACCCGCTCGACCTGCTGTATCTGTTTTGGTCCATTACCACGGGCATTACGGCGGGAGCCGGCATGTATGCGCTCGTGGCGCTCACGGCGGTGGTGATCGTGGTGATGATCGCCGGCTTTGCGAGCCACCAGGACAAGTCGCGCGTGTACATGATGGTCATTCACTACACGGGCCAGACCACCGGCGACGATATCGTGCGTGCATTTGGCCGCACCAAGTTCACCGTCAAGTCCAAGACGATGCGCGGCGACAAGGTCGAAATGGCCGCCGAGGTGTTCTCGGACGGCGTTGACATGCCCTATGCGGACGCGATCCGTGCGCTCGACGGCGTAGAGGACCTCACGCTCATCCAATACAACGGCGAATACCACGGCTAATTATGTTCCGGCGTTTTAACAAACGCCGGACCGCTCGACGCTGCGCGGGCATCTGCCGGGCGATCTGCCGCTCAAACCGTCGCTCGCGTACATAAAGTACGCTTCGCTCCTCTTTCGCGGCACCTCGCCACGGCAGTTGCCCGCTCGCTGACGTTTGCTCGACCTGGGTGGGCCGATTTTGTTCGGATGCCGTCTTCACGGGTATCATGGTGAAATCGATTTCAATGACAGGGGTGCTCGTGGTAAAGATGAAAGATGTGGCCGAGCTGGCCGGCGTTTCGAGCGCCGCCGTCTCGCGCTACCTCAACGGTGGCTACATATCGACGGACAAGGCCGAGCGCATTAAGCAGGCGATTGAGCTGACCGGATACGTGCGGTCCAGCCAGGCTCGCGCGCTGCGCACCGGTTCCACCAAGCTCATCGGCGTCATCGTGCCTAAGATCAACTCGGAATCCGTGAGCCGCATTACCGCCGGCATTGGCCAGGTGCTCGGTCGCCGTGGCTACCAGATGCTGCTTGCAAACACCGACAACGCGGCCGATCGCGAGCTCGAATACCTCGATTTGTTCCAAAACCATCCGGTTGATGGCATTGTGCTGGTGGCAACTATGATTACAGACGAGCATCGCCGGGCGATTGAGTCGTGCCGCGTGCCCATCGTGCTGATCGGCCAGAATGTTGAGGGCGCGGCGTGCGTCTATCACGACGATTACGAGGCCGCCTTTGAGCTGGGCCATGCGCTTGCGGGTCGCGTTGACGGCAAGATTGCCTATATTGGAGTTACCGAGGGGGACCGCGCGGCCGGTTATGACCGCCGTCGCGGTTTTGAGGCTGGCTTGCGCGCCGCGGGCGTGGCGCTTGATCCGAGCCTGATTCGCCAGGGGTCCTTTACGCTCGACTCGGGCTATGGTGCGGCGCGTGAACTGCTTTCCGTCGCTCCCGATGTTTCGTTTATCGCCTGCGCGACCGACACCATGGCGGCGGGCGCGCTGCGTGCCATCGATGAGGTTCGCGGCATGGGCGAGGGTATACACCGCGTGAGCGGTTTTGGCGACAATGCGTTTTTGCGCGCGCTGACGGGCGGCATTCCCACCGTGCATTATGGCTACCTGACCAGTGGCGTCGAGGCGACCAATATGTTGCTCAACACGCTCGATGGCGTTGAGGGGGAGAGCGGTCTCAAGACGCTCAAGCTCGGCCATCAGCTTATGAATGTCTAGGCTTTGGGCACGTCTGCCTGCCTCTGAGCCCTTATGTTTGTCTCAAAACTACCATTCGCCGGCTTTTTCCTATCGTTCACCGTTATATGAAAACGATTGCAGTCATATGAAACTGAAAACGATTACAGTTTAAGTGTCAAAGATGGCCGGGTGCACATGCGCCCGTTGGAGGAAAGGGAAGTCATGGACTACCGCAAATCAGCCCAAGAGGTGCTCGACAATATCGGTGGCGCCGACAACGTTGTTTCGGCCGCACACTGCGCCACGCGTCTGCGCCTGGTGATTGCCGATAACGCCAAGGTTGACAAGGAGGCCCTCGAGAATATCGACGGCGCTAAGGGCGTCTTTGAGGCCCAGGGCCAGCTCCAGATTATTTTTGGCACCGGCACCGTCAATAAGGTGTACGACGAGTTCATCGCCCTCGGCGGTATCAATGCCGCCTCTAAGGCCGAGGTCAAGGAGGCCGCGGCGCAGCAGCAGAACATCTTTATGCGTGCCATTAAGGTGCTCGGCGATGTCTTTGTCCCCATCATCCCCGCCATCGTGGCTTCGGGCCTGCTGCTGGGCATTATGAGTGCCCTCAACTTTATGGCCTCCAACGGCTTTATCGCGCTCGACACCAATAACTTTATTTATAAGATCGCCGACCTGGTCTCGGGAACGTCCTTTGGCATTCTGCAGATCCTAATCGGCTACTCCGCGGCTAAGGCCTTTGGCGCCAACCCGTACCTGGGTGCCGTCGTCGGCGGTGCGTTCATCAACTCCTCGCTGCAGAGCGCCTACACGGTTGCCTCCGAGGGCGTGCAGGCCATGGTCACCGTCATTCCCGGCGTGTACAGCTTTGAGTGGGTCGGCTATCAGGGCCATGTGATCCCCATCGTTATCGCCTGCGCCATTCTGGCCTTCCTCGAGAAGCGCCTGCACAAGATCGTTCCCGAGATGTTCGACCTCTTTGTGACCCCGCTCGTCTCAGTGTTCGTGACCGTGCTTGTGACGCTCGTTGCCGTCGGCCCCATCTTCGTGTGGGCCGAGAACGCCATCCTCGGTCTGATCCAGGCCCTGCTGACCCTGCCCTTCGGCATCGGTTCCTTTATCGTCGGCCTGTTCTATGCCCCCACGGTCGTTACCGGTATCCACCAGATGTACACCGCCATCGACCTGGGCCAGCTCGCCCAGTATGGCGTGACCTATTGGCTGCCCATCGCCAGTGCCGCCAACATCGCCCAGGGTGGCGCTGCGCTCGCCGTTGCCTTTAAGACTCGCGATGCCAAGATTAAGGGCCTGGCGCTTCCTTCGGCTCTGTCCGCCTTCATGGGCATTACCGAGCCTGCCATCTTCGGCGTGAATCTGCGTTTCTTTAAGCCCTTCATCGCCGGCTGCATCGGCGGCGGTTGCGGTGCCCTGGTCTGCGCGCTCACCTCGCTTGCTGCTTCCGGCACGGGCGTTACCGGTATCTTCGGTATCCTGCTGTGCCTGGCCCAACCCGTGCAGTACGCGATCATGTTTGCGGTCGCCGCGCTGGTTTCCTTTGGCGTCTCGTTTGTCCTGTACAAGGACGAGCCCAAGGCTTCCGAGCAGGCCTAAGAGCTTTTGATTGGGGGAATGCCCGCGGGTTGTATGCTCGCGGGCGTTTCCCGTATCTGGTGTCGATCTCTGGCGCCTTGTTACTTTCGATCCGTTAGGACTTTGATATGTCTAATGCCCTTGGGCGCGATCTTGCACAGCTGGTCGCCGCTGTTGACGCCGCCGCCTCTGAGTGCGGTCATGGCGCGTATGGCCAGCGCTTTCATATTATGCCGCCGGCGGGCTGGCTCAACGACCCCAACGGTCTTTGCCAGGCAGATGGCGTATTTCACGCGTACTTTCAGTATGCCCCGTTTGATGTGAACGGCGGCGTCAAGATGTGGGGCCATGCGACGAGTCGCGATCTTATGACGTGGGATTACGTTGGCGCCCCACTGCTGCCCGACGAGCCGTTCGATTGCCACGGTGTGTATTCGGGCTCCGCGCTTGCCGAAGACGGTTGCATTCGCGTGCTCTATACGGGCAACGTTAAGCTTTCCGATGCTGACGGTACGTACGACTACGTCAATACTGGCCGCCGCGCCGATACCGTCTATGTGGAGAGCGTTGATGGCCTTGCCGGTCGGGAGTTCAACCAAAAGCGCGTGGTGCTGGCGTCCGAGGATTATCCTGAGGATTTGACCTGCCACGTGCGCGATCCCAAGGTGTGGCGTGACGCGGACGGGCGTTATCACATGGTGCTGGGCGCGCGTCGTCGCGTGGATGGGCCGCATGTCGATAGTCGATTTTGCGCTATGCACGGCGAGGGCGCCGGTCGCGATGTGGGCGAGATCTTGGTGTATGGCTCGGCCGATATGCTGAGCTGGGAGCTCGAGAGCCGTGTGTCTACGCCCGAGCGTTTTGGCTTTATGTGGGAGTGCCCGGGATACCTTGAGCTTGAGGCGGATGGCGATGTACCGGCGAGGTGGCTGTCCTTCTCGCCCCAGGGCCTCGAGGGCGGCCGTTGGGACCGCGGCAACGTATACGCCGCTGGCTACATGCCTGTAACGGGCGATATCACCGGTGGTGACGGTGCCTATGAGCTGGGCGAGTTCCGCCTGTGGGACGCCGGTTTTGACTTCTATGCTCCGCAGGAGTTTACGTCCGAGGACGGTCGCCACATTCTGATCGGCTGGATGGGCATGCCCGATGAGCCTACCTATGGCAACGACCCCACTGTGGTGAGCGGCTGGCAGCACTGCATGACGGTGCCGCGTGAGCTTACAGCCGGTGCCGACGGCGTGGTGCTGCAGCAGCCGGCGCGCGAGATTGAGCACCATTATGCCTCGGTGCGTGTAGGGGAGGGCTCGTTGGAGGTTGCCGGCGATACCTGCTTTGACGTTGTTGCCGACGGTGTCGACGGCGCGTTTACCGCAACCGTTGATGGCGAGCTTAGGCTGGCGTATGTGCCCGCAGAGGGCGAACTGCCCTCGCGCTTTGAGATGCGATTTACCGATGAGAGCCGCGCTTCTGCCGGCTGCGGTCGTACCGTGCGTTGGGAGCCCGTCGATGAGGTTCGTAATGTGCGCATTGTTGGCGATGTTTCGTCGGTCGAGGTGTTTGTGAATGATGGTGCGCTTGTGTTTTCAACGCGCATCTATCCCGAGGCCTATGGCGTGACCGTTGACTCTCCGGGTGCGAGCGTGAACTATCACACGCTCATCATCTAGGCGAGTCGTCGCATATCGGCGCTATACTGCTGCCGTTGCCCACGATGCGGGGAACATCCGCATCGTGGGTTTTTGCTTGTGAAGGGACGGTACTGCGTGGACGTGCAACAGCTAGAAGAGGCCTGGGCTTTGAGGACCGGCGCGCGTGAGGTGCATCTTTTTGCTGCCCGGCACGTGCCGGCAGCGCTTTCGCTGCTGGGTATTGTGCGTCCCGGTGACCGCCTGGTGGCCTTTGCGGACGACTTTGCCGATGCGTTTACGCGCGGCTTTGATGGCTGCGACGTTGTGCTCGTGGGCTCACCGTCGGTTGCGGCGTTTACTGCCGCGTCCGAGGATTTTGATGCTTCGTTTGATGCCGAGGGACCGCATCTGTGGTGGTTCGTCAACTCTATCGGCGGGTTTGGTCTTCGTGTGCCCGACCTTCGTGCTCTGGGCCGCGCGGCTCGTGAGGCCCACGCGCTGCTGGTTGTGGACAACACCGTGGCGTCGGCTTTTGGCTGCAATCCGCTGCGGCTGGGTGCCGTGCTGTCACTTGAGGCGCTCGACCGTGTGTGCGCCGGTAAGGCTCCGCGCAAGCTCGTTGCCGCTTCGATGGCGCGCTCGCAGCTCAAGCGCCATCGTATGGATGCCGCGGCTGAGTGCGCGCATGCCCTGCTTGAGGGCCGTGGCTTGGTTAAGCTTGATTTGCCTGCTGACGAGGCCGGTGTGCTTGAGCGCGGGCTGGACTCGCTCGATACCCGCATGCAGGCGCATTTCGACCGCGCCCGTGCGCTGGCCGAGTACTTGGCTGCGAATGAGATGGTGCGCAACGTGCGCTATCCCGGGCTGAGCTCGCATCCCGACCATGCGGTTGCAACGGGAATCCTCGAGCACGGCTTTGGTCCGGCAGTTGAATTTGACCTTATCGAGCGTAGCGCGGGCGAGCTGTTCGACGCTTTGCCGGGGGAGTTTCGCACATCGCCCGCCGGCGGCGCAACGACGCGCCTTTCGGCCCCACGCGGCAGGCAGGGGAGCACCATCCGCCTCTTCGCCGGCACCGACGATCCCTTGATCGTGGCCGCCACCCTAGATAATGCCCTCCGCAACTAGCTAAATCATCCTCGACTCCATAAGTTGCGGTGAAATATGGATTGATTTACGGCTTTATCGGCATAAACAGCCCCTATTTCACCGCAACTTATGAGAAGGGGTTGTGCAGCTAAAAAAGCCCCGTCCCAAATTAGCTACTTTTTGATGCTGGCGATGAGGTCGTTGGCTTTGGTAGCAATGACCTGGTTTATGTCGGCCTGCAGCTCCTCGTAGACCGCGATGGCTCGCTCGCCGGCGGGGGTGAGCGTGGATCCGCGGGCACCGTCGCGCTCGATGAGTTTGCAGCCCAGCTGGCCTTCTGCCTCGTTCACAATGCGCCAGGCTTTGGAATACGCCATGCCCATGCTCTTGGCGGCACGGTTGAGCGAGTGTTCACGGGCGATACCTTGCAGCAGCAAGACACAGCCGTGGCCGAAGACGCCCGGCAGATCCTTGTCGCACGCTTGAATGACCAACTTTGCCGTCGTCTTGTACTCCATCTGCTCCACGTCTCCCCGCTAAAGTGTTTGCTGGGCAAACGCAAAGCCTGCGTCAAACCCTCGTGTGCTCTTCTTTCGTGTGCTCTTCTTAAATCATGCATTGTAGCAGTCAAAGTGCGTTAAGATACTTCCCCAGTATTGGGCGCCCAAGGTTGGGCTGGGTCCTACGAGGCCTGCAGCCGACCGGTCGCATGGAAAAAGGAGAAACATGGCTACGTTCTTTCCCGGTGAGTCCCACACGTTTTCGGAGTATCTGCTGGTCCCTGGTTACTCGTCCTCGCAGTGCATCCCCAACAACGTCTCTCTTAAGACGCCGCTAACCCGCTTTAGGCGCGGTGAGAAGCCGGCAATCACCCTGAACATCCCCATGGTTTCCGCCATCATGCAGTCCGTCTCGGGCGTCGACATGGGTGTCGCGCTCGCTACCGAGGGTGGCCTGTCCTTCATTTACGGTTCCCAGAGCGCCGAGTCCGAGGCCGCTATGGTCAAGGCCGTCAAGGATCACAAGGCTGGCTTCGTTCAGTCCGATTCCACGCTGACCCCCGACATGACCATGGAGCAGGTCATCGAGCTCAAGGAGAAGACCGGTCATTCCACCATGCCGGTTACCGACGACGGCACTCCCAAGGGTAAGCTCCTGGGCATCGTCACCAGCCGTGACTATCGCCCCAGCCGCGATGACCACCAGACGAAGGTCTCCGAGTTCATGACCCCGCGTGAGCAGCTCATCGTAGGCGACAAAAACATCAGCCTCAAGGTTGCCAACGACGTCATCTGGGACAACAAGCTCAATGCTCTGCCCATCGTCGACGACAACGATCACCTCATGGGCATCGTCTTCCGCAAGGACTACGACAGCCACAAGACCAACCCCAACGAGCTGCTCGACGGCGACAAGCGCTACATGGTCGGCGCCGGTATCAACACCCGCGACTATGCCGAGCGCGTGCCGCTGCTCATCGAGGCCGGCGCTGATGTCCTGTGCATCGACTCTTCCGAGGGCTTCAGCGAGTGGCAGAAGCGCACCATCGAGTGGATCCGCGCCAACTACGGCGAGGATGTCAAGGTCGGTGCCGGTAACGTCGTCGACGCCGAGGGCTTCCGCTTCCTTGCCGACTGCGGTGCCGACTTCATCAAGGTCGGTATCGGCGGCGGTTCCATCTGCATCACCCGCGAGACCAAGGGCATCGGCCGTGGCCAGGCCACCGCGCTGATCGACGTCTGCCGCGCTCGCGACGAGTACTACGAGGAGACCGGTGTCTACGTACCCGTGTGCTCCGACGGCGGCATCGTCTACGACTACCACATGACGCTCGCCCTTGCCATGGGCGCCGACTTTATGATGCTGGGCCGCTACTTCGCCCGCTTTGACGAGAGCCCGACCGAGCGCGTCAATGTGAACGGTCAGTACATGAAGGAGTACTGGGGCGAGGGTTCTGCGCGTGCCCGCAACTGGCAGCGCTACGACCTGGGCGGCGCCGCGAAGCTCAGCTTCGTCGAGGGCGTCGACTCCTACGTTCCCTACGCCGGTTCCCTCAAGGACGGCGTGGGCGGCACGCTCTACAAGGTCAAGTCCACGATGTGCAATTGCGGTGCCCTCTCGATCCCCGAGCTCCAGGAAAAGGCGCGCCTGACTCTGGTCAGCTCCACCTCCATCGTCGAAGGCGGCGCCCACGACGTAGTCGTGAAGGATTCTCAGCAGAGCGTTTCCTATCGATAAGCGGCTTTCCCAAGCACCGCACCTTGCCGTTCAAACCGTCGCTCGCGTACCAAAGTACGCGTCGCTCCTCTTTCACGGCAATCTGCGGCACTTGGAAAACCCGACCATACATGGGCGGGTAACAATTAGCGGTTGATTCACAACCACGTTATTTAGATAAAGCGAGATGCCCGCAAGTCGCAGGCATCTCGCTTGTTGTATTTGCTATTATCAGTCGAGTCAACCTTAGGGTCGGGCGGCTTAGCTTTGTTCGCTACAAGTTCCGCACGCAAAGAAGAGCACTAAATGTGCTCTTCGTCTTGCGCAGGACTGTCCGCAGTAGCGAATAAAGCTAAGCCGACCGACCCCAGCTAAGATTAAAGGAGCTGATATGTGCGATTGCACAGATCATAAGGACGAGATTCCTGCCTACGACGCGCAGGCCATTGAGTCCAAGTGGATGAAGGCCTGGGAGGACTCCAACCTCTTTGCCGTCGACACCGACGACAGTAAGCCCAAGAAGTACGTGCTCGAGATGTTCCCGTATCCGTCGGGCGACCTGCACATGGGCCACGCTCGCAACTATACCATTGGCGATGCCATGGCCCGTCAGGCCCGCATGCGCGGCTACGACGTGCTGCATCCCATCGGCTTTGACGCCTTTGGTCTGCCTGCCGAGAACGCCGCCATCAAGCACAATACGCAGGCTGCCGCCTGGACGTATAAGAATATGGACCAGGCGCTCGCCACGATGAAGCGCATGGGCTTCTCCTACGATCTGGATCGCATGGTCAAGACCTGCAGCCCCGACTACTACCGCTGGGGTCAGTGGATCTTTGAGAAGCTGTGGGAAAAGGGCCTGGTCTACCGCAAGAAGAACCCGGTCAACTGGTGCCCCAACTGCAAGACCGTTCTGGCCAACGAGCAGGTCACCGAGGGCAAGTGCTGGCGCTGCGGCACCGAGCCCGAGAAGCGCGATCTTGAGCAGTGGTACTTCAAGATTACCGAGTACTCCCAGGAGCTGCTCGACGATCTGGAGAAGCTCCCCGGCTGGCCTGAGCGCGTCAAGCAGATGCAGGCCAACTGGATTGGCCGCTCCGAGGGCGCCGAGGTCGACTTTACCCTGTGCGACCAGGATGGCGAGCCCATCGAGGGCGACGAGGGCAAGATCACCGTCTTCACCACGCGTGCCGATACGCTCTTTGGCGTCTCCTTCTTTGTCCTGGCTCCCGAGTACGCCCGTCTGCACGAGCTCGTCGAGGGCACGGAGTACGAGGAGGCCGTGACCAAGATCGTCGAGGACTCCAAGCATATCTCTGCCGTCGAGCGCGCCCAGGGCGCTCTCGAGAAGCACGGTGCCTTTACCGGACGCTACGTGGTGAACCCCGTCAACGGCGAGAAGGTCCCCGTGTGGGTTGCCGATTATGTCGTTGCCGACTACGGCACCGGCGCCGTCATGGCCGTTCCCTGCGGCGACCAGCGCGACTTTGAGTTTGCCCGCAAGTACGACCTGCCGATCGTGCCGATTATCCTGGACGATGACGATCGCGCTGTCGTCGAGGCCAGCGGCGAGACCATCGATACCTTCCATGCCGAGACCGTCGACTGGGATTGCGCCCACGCTGCCGAGGGTACGCTGGTCCAGTCCGGCAAGTACACTGGCATGCGCGGCGGTAAGCACTCCGAGGGTGAGGCTGCCATCGTGGCCGACCTCGAGGCCATGGGCTGCGGCCGTCGCAAGGTCGAGTTCCGCCTGCGCGACTGGCTCATCAGCCGCCAGCGCTATTGGGGCAACCCCATCCCGGCCATCCACTGCGAGCACTGCGGTATTGTGCCCGTGCCCGAGGATCAACTGCCGGTGACGCTGCCCGAGAACCTGGACCTGGGCGCCGGCGAGACCCTCGCCGAGTGCAAGGACTTCTACGAGACCACTTGCCCGGTCTGCGGTCGCCCGGCCAAGCGCGAGACCGATACCATGGACACCTTCACCTGCTCCAGCTGGTATTACCTGCGCTATACCGACCCGCACAACACCGAGCTGCCCTTCTCCCGCGAGGCCGCCGACCGTTGGATGCCCGTCGATAACTACATCGGCGGCATCGAGCACGCCATTCTTCACCTGCTCTACAGCCGCTTCTTTACCAAGGCGCTGCGCGACCTGGGCCTGCTGAGCGTGGACGAGCCCTTCACCAACCTGCTGTGCCAGGGCATGGTCAAGGACGAGAACGGCGACACCATGTCCAAGTCTAAGGGCAATGTGGTGCCCCCGAGCTCGGTTATCGAGCCCTACGGCGCCGACACCATGCGTCTGGCGATCCTGTTTATCGCCCCGCCCGAGAAGGACTTCGACTGGGATCCCAAGGCCGTCGAGGGCGCCAACCGCTTTATTAAGCGCGCCTGGCGTATCGTGTGGCAGCTCGTCCAGTCGGGTGACGCCAACGTAGCCTTCGACAAGTCCGTGCTCGACGAGACCGCGATGAAGCTCTACCGCGAGCGTCACCGCACCATTGCCAAGTGCACCGAGGACTTCGATCGCGGCCAGTTCAACACCGCGATCTCGGCCGTCATGGAGCTCGTCAACGCGGCGAGCGCCTACCTCAACGCCACCGAGGGCGCTGAGCGTGACAAGGCTCTGTGCTACGGCGTGGCCAAGGACATCGTGAGCGTCCTGGCGCCCATCTGCCCGTTCTGGGCCGACGAGCTGTGGCACGAGGCCCTCGGCTGTGAGGGCAACGCCTACACCGCCGCCTGGCCCGAGTTCGACCTGGCCGAGTCCATCGAGGACACGGTGCAGATCGTCGTCCAGGTACTCGGCAAGGTCCGTGGCCGCATCGACGTGCCCCGCGATGCCTCCAACGAGGAAATGCAGGCTGCCGCCGAGGCTGCTGTCGCCAAGTGGACCGAGGGCAAGACGGTCGTCAAGGCTATCTGTGTACCCGGCAAGCTGGTCAACCTGGTGGTTAAGTAATCACTGCGAGCATAACTGACGCATAAAAGACGAGGGGCGATTCGGTTGGGTCGTCCCTCGTTTAGCGCTGTGTGTATTGTTTGGCTGGTGCCTAGCGCCACCCTCTACGGAATGTGCACCAGGTCCCTAAAGTAGACATTGCCCGTCTGCTCCTCAAACATCCAGATGTTGAGGTAGATGTCGTTGAGGTCGTTGTTCACGTCAAAGTCCGGGTCGTCGAAGGTGCCTACAAAGGTGAGCATCGCGGTCGCTTCTGCGCCTGCGGCGACGGGCTGGCGCATGCGCACGTCGCGGACGACACCGTTGACGTAGGCATAAGCATCAACATCGCCAAACATCATGTCGACATCGGTGTTGTTTGTCACCGCAAAGACCAACACGGCGTCGCCGTACCCATCCGTGTCCTTGCCCACGCAGGTAACATGGATGTTCTCGTCTGCCTCTAGGTTGATGGGGAACTGTTCTTGAGGGTCGGGACCTAAGCCCTGGGGGTCGACTATATCTTCGTCTATTTTGTCGAAGTGTTCCGATGGCGTCGTTTTCTTGATGGCTTTGGTGCTGCCGAGATCCGGCTCGCATGGTCCGGTGTTGCCATCGATGTTGCTGCAGCCCACCAGAGCGAACGAGCAGACTGCAATGGCGAGCGCGATCGTGCAGAGGGTGCCTAGGCGTTTCATGGTGTCTCCTTGCCGTAGAGGATCCGGAAGGTTGTGCGGTCTATGCGTGAATACGGCTTAACTGTTTCTGAATGTCCCTTACAAGCAGTCTTGCCGATGTGTGACCAGTGATGGAATGCCCATGGGGCCCGATTTGGCCGGCGCACTGGGACGCATGGCCCGTTTTGGGGCTTTTGGGGAGTACCGCACAGGAGTCCTCGCCTAATTGTCCTATTCTTGTGGAGAAGCTGTGGGCTAGCTGACCTGCGAATTTCTATTGCGCTTGCACGTTTTCGCAGGAATTGGTATAGTTTGCTTGCAAATGAAGTTGTAATTGAAAGAAGTGGGGTTTCGGCCCCGCTTCTTTTTTGTATGGATGGAGGTGCCGCAATGGTCAAGACCAAGACCGAGCAGGCGATCATCGACGCGCTCGAGGCCGTCGCTCCCCAGCACGATGTCGATATTGTCGACGTTGAGCTCGTGGGCGCCACCAAGGCCCCCTGCGTGCGTGTGCGTATCGAGGGTGCCGAGGGTCAGAGCCTGTCGCTCAACGACGTCACGGCCAATACCAAGTGGGTCGGCGACGTGATCGAGGAGCTCGACCCCATTTCTTCGAGCTACACGCTCGAGGTGTCGAGCCCGGGTATGGCGCGCCCGCTGCGCCGTCCGCGTGACTTTGCCCGCTTTGTGGGCGAGAACTGCGAGCTCACCTCCACCGCCACCGAGGGCCGTCGCAAGTACTCCGGCAAGATTGCTGCCGCGACCGAGACGAACGTGACCCTCGAGCTCGAGGACGGCGAGTCCGTCATCCTCGATTTCTCTGATGTTAAAAAGTGCAAGTTGAAGCCCACCTACGACTTCAAGCCCGCGAAGGAAGGAAACTAACATGGCAGCATCCGACATGATGTCCGCCCTGATGGAGCTTTGCCAGGAGAGGCACATCGACCAGCTCTACCTGATCGACCGCCTGGAGCAGTCGCTCGCCAAGAGCTATGCCGAGATCCTGCATCTTGAGTGGGGCGCCAAGGTGACCATCGACCGCACCACCGGCAAGATCTACGTTTACCGTCTGGAGCCGATCGACGATTCCATGGACGAGGAGGGCAACTTCACCGAGTTCGAGGAGATCGACGTCACCCCCAAGAACACGAGCCGCATCGCCGCCCAGCATGCCAAGGCCGAGATCAACGCCATCGTGCGCAACTCCGCCCGCGAGCAGATCTACGAGGAGTTCTCCGGCCGTATCGGTGACCTCATCAGCGGTACCGTGCTGCAGTCCACGCCCGACTTCACGATCGTCAAGATCCGCGATGGCGTCGAGGCCGAGCTGCCACATTTTGACCAGCGTCGTTACGAGAACGAGCGCAACGAGCGTCCGATGGGCGAGCGCTATCTGCACAACCAGCACATCAAGGCCGTGATCATCGACGTCCGCGATCCCAACTCCAACCTGCAGCCGGTTCGCGGCGAGCACAGCCGTCCGCCGATTGTCATCTCCCGTACCCACCCCGAGCTCATGCGTCGTCTGTTTGAGCAGGAGGTGCCCGAGATCTATGAGGGCACCGTCCAGATTAAGTCGATCGCCCGCGAGCCCGGCCAGCGCTCCAAGGTCGCCGTCCACTCGCTCGACGACCGCCTGGATCCCGTGGGCGCTTGCGTCGGCCCCAAGGGCAGCCGTGTCCGTGCCGTCGTGGGCGAGCTCCGCGGAGAGCGTGTCGACGTCATCCTGTGGGATGCCGATCCGGCCGTCTACGTCGCCAACGCCCTGTCGCCCGCCAAGGTCACCCGCGTCCTCATCGACGAGGAGAAGGCCTATGCCGGCGTCATCGTGCCCGACGACCAGCTTTCGCTCGCCATCGGCAAGGAGGGCCAGAATGCCCGTCTCGCCGCTCGCCTGACCGGCTGGCACATCGACATCAAGTCCGAGACCCTTGCCGCCGACATCCTCAAGAACGTCCCCGTTCACGAGGAGCCCGCCGCCGACCTGATCGGTGACGAGGAGGACGATGACGTCCGTCGCTGCGAGTACGTGTCCGAGGACGGCGTCCAGTGCCGCAACCAGGCCCGCCCCGGCTCCCGTTTCTGCGGTGTCCACGACACCGACGCCTTCGATGATGCGGAGGACCTGATCTAGCGCGCGGTCGCGTCGGGCGGGTCCCGGCGCATCTCCCACGCTCGTTCAGTCTCTAGGCACCCAAGGTGCCAGAAAGGGTAGGTGAAGTCATATGGCAAAAGTCCGTGTGTCCACCCTGGCCAAAGAGTTCGGCATGACCTCCAAGGAACTGATGGGTCATCTCGCCGAAATGAAGATTCCCGCTAAGTCCGCTTCCTCCGCCCTGGAGGACGCTTACGTCGCCATGGTCCGCAAGCAGCTCGCCTCGGTGATCGAGGCCCGCGCCAAGGAAGTCGAGGCCGCCAAGCAGGCCGAGGAGGAGGCAGCCGCCGCCGAGGAGGCAGCGCGCGCTGCCGAGGCCGAGCGCGAGCGCATCGCCGCCGAGAAGGCACGCGAGGAGGAGCGCCGCCAGTTCGCCGCGGCCCAGGCTGCCGAGGAGGCTGCCCGCGCCGAGGCCGAGGCCAAGAAGAAGGCCGAGCAGGAGCGCCTTGCCCGCGAGAAGGAGGAGGCTGCCCGTGAGGCCCAGCGCCGCGCCGTCCCCGCTTCCGACTCCGGTTCGCGCTTCCGTTCGCTGCTCGACCAGATCGCCGCACAGGAGACCGTGCTCAAGGAGAAGAAGGACGCCGAAGACAAGGCCAAGGCCGAGCGCGCCGCCGAGCGCGGCAACCGTCGTGGCGGCAACAACGACCGCCGCGGTGGCCGTCGCAACGATCGCAACGCCTCCGACAACAACTCCGAGCGCAACGCCTCCGAGAGCCGTCCGCACAGCCATCGCACCAACGCCAGCAACAACGTCGCTGCCGGCATGGACTTCCCCAACCCCGATAAGCAGGGCAAGGGCAAGAAGCGCAAAGGCGGTCACGGTAACGATGAGGACCACTACAGCCGCATGGCTCGTGAGGCCGAGGAGTACAGCCGCGAGAAGGTGCTCGAGGAGGCCCGCGCCGCCGTCGAGGAGGCCTCTCGCGAGTCCACCGGTCGCCGCAAGAAGCGCAAGGAGAAGCGCGAGCGCGAGGCTGCTAAGGCTCAGGAGGAGCGCAAGATTGAGGAGGCGCTGGCCCAGGGCGTGAACCCCGAGGAGCTCGATGCCATCAAGGTCTCCCAGGGCGTTACCGTCCAGGAGCTCGCCGAGGCGCTCGACGTTCCGGCCAACGACATCATCAAGCGCCTGTTCCTGCTGGGCACGCCGCTCACCATGACGCAGTCCATGTCCGACGACCTCGTCGAGCTCGTTGCCGACGACCTGGGCCGTCAGATCAAGATCATCACCCCCGAGGAGGAGAACACCTTCTCGTTCTACGACGATCCCGCCGACCTTAAGCCTCGCGCCCCGGTCGTCACCGTCATGGGTCACGTCGACCACGGCAAGACGAGCCTGCTCGACGCCATCCGTCATACCGGCGTCGCTGCCGGCGAGGCAGGCGGCATCACCCAGGCCATCGGCGCTTCGCAGGTCATGATTAACGACCGCAAGATCACCTTCATCGATACCCCGGGCCACGCCACCTTTACGGCTATGCGTGCCCGCGGCGCCAAGGTGACCGACATCGTCATCCTAATCGTGGCTGCCGACGACGGCGTCATGCCTCAGACCATCGAGTCGATCAATCACGCCAAGGCCGCCGGCGTACCCATCGTCGTCGCCGTCAACAAGATCGATAAGCCGGGCGCCAACCCCGACCGCGTGCGCCAGGAGCTCACCGAGTACGGCATCATCCCCGAGGAGTGGGGCGGACAGAACATGTTCGTCAACATCTCGGCCAAGCAGAAGATCGGTATCGACGACCTGCTCGAGACCGTGCTGCTCCAGGCCGACGTGCTCGAGCTCAAGGCCAACCCCGACACCTTTGCCTCCGGTAACGTCCTCGAGGCTAAGCTCGACAAGGGCCGCGGTTCGGTTGCCACGGTTCTCGTGACACGCGGTACCCTGCACGTGGGCGATACGTTGGTCGCCGGCCTTACCTACGGCCGCGTTCGTGCCATGCTCGATCCAAAGGGCAACGCCGTCACCGAGGCCGGCCCCTCCGACGCCGTCGAGATCCTGGGTCTGCAGTCCGTGCCCAACGCCGGCGACGAGTTCCGCGTGTTCGAGGACGAGCGCGAGGCTCGCGCTCTGGCCGATGAGCGTTCGCTCAAGGCACGTATTGAGGAGCAGAGCCGCGTGAAGCACGTCACGCTCGAGAACCTCTTCGAGACCATCGCCGACGCCGAGGTTAAGGAGCTCAACCTGATCATCAAGGCCGACGTCCAGGGTTCCATCGAGGCCCTTCAGGACTCGCTCGACAAGATGGATCAGTCCGAGGTCCGTATCAACACGATTCACTCCGCCGTCGGTGCCATCAATGAGACCGACGTCGTCCTGGCCGACGCCTCCAACGCCATCATCATCGGCTTTGGCGTGCGTCCCGACGGCAAGGCCCGCTCCGCTGCCGAGCGCGAGGGTGTCGAGATCCGTTGCTACGACGTTATCTACAAGTGCCTCGAGGAGCTCGACGCTGCCCGCATCGGCATGCTCAAGCCCACCGAGGTCGAGGTCTCCACGGGTACCGCGACCGTCCTGGACACCTTCAAGGTGCCCAAAGTCGGTATCGCCGCCGGTGTCCGCGTCGAAGAGGGCGAGATCGCCGCGACCGATTCCGTGCGCCTGGTACGTGACGGCATTGTGGTCTTTAACGGCAAGATCGCCTCGATGCGCCACTACAAGGACGAGGCCAAGAGTCTCAAGAGCGGTTCCGAGGGTGGCATTGGCCTGGAGAACTTCCAGGACATCAAGCCTGGCGACCAGATTGAGGGTTACCGTATCGACCAGGTTGCCCGTACCGAGTAGGGGGTAGCGCTATGAAGCAAACGCAGGCAACCCGCCGTCTGGGCGAGCAGCTTCGCGAGAAGCTTGGTTATATCCTGCTCTTTGAGGTTTCCGATCCGCGTCTCGACCTGGTCACCCTGACCGCGGTCGAGGTCGCGGTGGACCGTTCGTTCGCACGCGTGTACGTGTCGTGCGATGCGAGCCGCTACGATGAGGTCATGGAGGCGCTCGCCAGCGCCAAGGGCCGCATCCGCAGTCTGTTGGCTCGCTCGCTCGATTGGCGCGTCACGCCCGAGCTCGATTTTCGCATCGATCGCTCGACCGATGAGGCCGAGCGCATAACGCGTGCGCTGGAAAACGTTCCGGCCACGCTTGCGATCGAAAAGGACGAGGACGGCTACCCAATTGTGGATGCCGCCCAGGAGGCAGCTTTAGATGACTGATTCCGCCGATCTCGCCTCGTGCGAGTCTGCAGATATTAAACGACGCATCCTCGAGCTTATCGAGGATGCGTCCTCCATTGCGATCTCGGGTCACACCTCTCCCGATGGCGATGCCCTGGGCTCCGTGTTGGGCCTTGGCCTTTCGCTTATGAAGGTGTTTCCCGACAAGGACATCGCCCTGCTGTTGGCAGACGACGATCCCGTTCCGCGTATCTACCGTTTTATGGAGGGTGCCGATCTTCTGGTGCCGGCATCTGCCTACACCGGCAACCCGGACCTGTTCATTTCGGTAGACGTGCCGGTCGTCGAGCGCCTCAATAATTCCGCCGAGGTCCTGCGTCGTTCGGCCCACGTGGCTTGCTTTGATCATCACCCGGCACGTGAGGAGTTTGCCGAGGTCAGCCTTAGGTGCGTCAATGCTGCTGCTTGCGCCATGATTATCGACCGATTTTTGGCCGATTGCGGCATTACCGCAAGCGACAGTATCGCTACCTGCCTGCTGTGCGGCCTGGTCACCGACACCGGTCGTTTTCAGTATCAGAACGCCGACGCCGCAGCGTTTCATGCCGCCTCGCGTCTGGTGGCGCACGGTGCCGATCCGGCACGCGTCGCGCTCGAGGTCTACCAGAGCCAGCGCGTCGAGTTCTTGCACCTCAAGTCCATCGTCATGGGTCGCATCAAGACGGTCGCGCACGGGCGCGTGGCGTATAGCTACGCGTACGAAAGTGACCTTAAGGAATGCGGCGTCACCTCTGATGAGTGCGACGGCCTGGTCGATGTGGTGCGCTCGGTGATGGGTGTCGAGGTCTGCCTGTTTCTTAAGGGCATCGAGGACGATACCAAGGTACGAGGCAACCTGCGCTCCAAGGGCGATCTTGATGTTTCCGAGATTGCGGCTAACTTTGGCGGAGGTGGGCACCACGCTGCCGCCGGCTTTACCAACGCCGGAACGATTTCCGAGACGCTCACCACGGCACTTCCCATGCTGGCCGAGCTGGTAGGGGAGGATCCCGCTTCGGTGACCGTCGAGCTCTAACTTTTTGGATGGTACATGGCTCGTCGTACACCTTCTCAACTTAATATGCTGCTCGCCGTCGATAAGCCGGTGGGCTGCACGTCTCATGACGTTGTTTCGCAATGCCGACGCGCCCTCCATGAGCGGCGCGTCGGTCATGCCGGAACGCTCGACCCCATGGCATCGGGTGTCATGGTGGTGGGTGTGGGCCAGGCCACCCGTCTGCTGGGCATGCTCACGCTCGATACCAAAAGCTACGTCGCCGATATTTCGTTTGGCGCCGAGACCAATACCGATGATGCGGAGGGCGAGGCGGTCCGCACGGTGGCTGTTGCCAACGAGCTCCGCGATCCTGCCTATGCTCGTGAGCGCTTGGCCGCCATGCTGGGCCCGCAGATGCAGGTGCCGCCGGCGTTTTCTGCTATCTCGGTCAATGGCGTTCGCGCCTACAAGTCTGCTCGCGAGGGCAATGCGGTGGACCTACCTCCGCGCCCCGTCGAGGTCTATGCCGCCGACCTGATCGCCGTGGGCGGCGAAGGTGATACGTGTGTGTGGACCGTGGCGTTCTCGGTGAGCAAGGGCACCTATATTCGTGCGCTCGCTCGCGACCTGGGCCGCGCTTGCGATAGCGCCGCGCATATTTCCGCGCTGCGCCGCACGGCTTCCGGTGTTGTTTCCATTGGCGCTTGTCATGCGGCCGAGGAGCTTTCTCCCGAGTCCGCGGCTGGCTTTGCCCTGGATCCCATTGCGGCCCTGGGCGCCACACGTGTTGACTTGCCGGGCAATCTTGCCGACGACCTGCTCTGCGGCCGACGCATTCCCGTTGAGCGTGCGCTTGCCGATTTCGATTCCTCGAAGGCGCCGTTTGCGTTGGTGCTCGATGGGGGACTCAAGGCGCTCGCCCGCATTGAGGGCGGCCGCTTTGTCATGGAGCACGTGTTTCCGCAGGCAATCGGCGGTGTTCGATGATGTTGTCCGCTCGCGAGCTCGCGCGTGTCTTTTTCGCGGGCGAGTCGGACGAGGCTCGCATCGTTGCTGCCGATACGTTTGATGAGTGTGAGCACTTGGGTACCGCTTCAATCGCCATTGGCGTGTTCGACGGCGTTCACCGTGGACACCAGGAACTCATCGAAGCGCTTGTCCGTGATGCCCGTGCCCATGGCTGTAAGGCGGTCGTGGTTACCTTCGATCCCGACCCGGACGTTGTGGTGAGCCCTTCGCCCGCTCAAAAATTGATGACGACGGCCGACCGTCTGCATGCCTTGGCTCAAACCGGAGTCGATGCGGTGGTGGCCGTTCCCTTTACGCCTGAGGTTGCGGCACTCGACCATGTCGGTTTTCTCGCACTGCTGTCACGCGTAGTCGACATTCGCTCGATTCGCGTTGGCAGTGACTTTAGGCTGGGTCGTGGCGGTGCTTCTGGTGTTGCCGAGATGCGCTCCTGGGGTTCCGAGCACGGCGTTGACGTGTATGGTCACGACCTGCTTTGCGAGGGCGGTGAGGCCATTTGCGCCACCCGCATTCGTCATGAGCTGGGACAGGGCCATGTGGAGCTTGCTGCTGAGTTACTCGGCCGTCCGTATATGGTGCGTGGCGGTGTTATTCGCGGCCGTCACGAGGGTTCTGGCATGGGCTTTCCCACGGCAAACATTCAGGTGCCCGAGTGTATTCAGGTGCCTGCCGATGGCGTCTACGAGGGCCTGGTGCTGGTCGAAGATACCGTGTGGCCTGCCGCCGTCAACGTGGGCCTGCCGCCGACGTATGCCAACGATGCCGCCTCGGCGCATCTCGAGGCCAACCTGATCGGGTATGCGGGCGATCTGTACGGCGCCTCGGTGTCGCTGGCGTTTACGCGTTGGCTGCGCCCGTCGCGCGTGTTCGATTCGCTGGACGAGCTTATCGCGACCGTCGAGGGTAATATTGACGATATCCGTCATCATTTGGGTGAGCAGGGGGTGAGCATCTGTGATTAGCGATGAGGAGAAAGACCAGGTGCGCGCTGCGTCCGATCTGGTTGCCATCGTGCAGGAAACGGTTGAGCTCAAGCCCCGCGGCCATGAGTTTTGGGGTTGCTGCCCCTTCCATGGCGAAAAGACCCCGTCGTTTCATATTATCCCCGCCACGCAGGTGTGGCACTGCTTTGGCTGTGGCGAGGGCGGCGACGTCTTCACCTACATCATGAAGCGCGAGAACCTGAGCTTTCCCGAGTCGATTCGCTACCTGGCCGACCGTGCCGGTATTGAGCTGCACGATACCGGCGCCTATCGCGAGCGCGGCACCAAGCGCGCCCGCATCTATGACCTGTGTGCCGAAACCGCCCAGTTCTATCACACCATGCTTATGCGCGGTAAGGACAGCCGTCCGCGCGAGTACTTTGCCAGCCGCGGTATGGGCGGCGACGTCTGCCGCCGCTACTGCCTGGGCTTTGCACCGGGCCGTAACGCGCTGGTGTCGCACCTGTCCCAGGCGGGTTTTACCCCGCAGGAGATGATCGACGCCAACGTTGCCGTGAGCCGCGGGCGCGGGCAGCTTGCCGACCGCTTCTACGACCGCGTAATGTTCCCCATCTTTGACGAGCAGGGTCACAACATTGCCTTTGGCGGTCGCATCATGGGTGACGGCCAACCCAAGTATCTCAACACCGCCGAGACGAGTGTGTTCCATAAAAAGCGAAACCTCTACGGTTTTAATTGGGCCAAGGAGTTTATCGTCGCGCAGGATACCGCCATCGTGGTGGAGGGTTATACCGATTGCATCGCCTGCTGGGAGGCGGGGATTAAAAACGTTGTCGCCACGCTGGGCACCGCCCTCACGGAGCATCACGTCAAGACGCTCACCCGCTTTGCCAAGCGCATCGTGTACATGTTCGATGGTGACGCCGCCGGCCAAAAGGCTGCTCGCCGTGCGATTCAGTTTATCGAGCAGGATTCTATGGATCTGCGTTGCGTGGTGCTGCCCGACGGTAACGATCCCATGGAGTTCATCACGGCGCATGGTGGCGAGGCACTGCAGACGCGCATCGACGCTGCCGAGCCGCTTATGGACTTTGTTTACCGTTCGCTGCAGGAGTCGAGCGACATCACCACGCCGGGCGGTCGCGCCAAGGCGCTGGAGGATGCGCTGACGCTTATCTATCCGTTGCGCAACAGCTATATGATCGACACGTACTTTATCCAGATTGCCGACCTGTTGGGTTTGGATCTGGAGACCGTGCGTGCGAGCTCGGGCCGTGTGTTTCGCGATGTCGCCAAGCGCGAGGATGCGGAACGACGTCGTGAGCAGAACTATGAGCGCCAGCGGGCACAGGCTGAGCGGTCCGGTAGCGCGGGCGGTCGGACGTCGGGTTCTTGCGATGCCGGTCGCGGTGCTTGGGCATCGGGCGCTACGCCGCCGGTGTCCGCGCCGGTCGAAGAAGAGCCGTACGACTACGTCCCGCTCGATGCCTATGGCGCTGCACCAGTGGAGGTCGTTGACGACTTGCCGCCGATCGATGTGCCTGATGGTATGGGCGCTGTGCCTGTGCCTGATGGTTCGAACGCACCGGCTGCGGCGGCGCCGATGGTTTTGACCGATCTAGAGCGCAAGTCCTTGGCAGGGGAGCGCGAGCTGCTGACCATGCTCACGAGCTACCCCGACCTGTTCCGCACGTATGCCGACCGCATCTGCTCCATCGAGTGGGTTGACCCACGTCACGAGTCCATCGCATGGGCCGTTCTGGCAACGCCGCCGGGAACCGATCCTGCAGCCTGCATGGATGCGGCGCGCTCAGTGTGTCCAGATGCGGCAACGCTTGTGAGTGCCGGGCGCATCTCGGCGACGAGCAAGCACCCCACTGAGACGAACATCGTGTTTATGCTCGATACGCTCGAGCTCTACACCATCAAGCGCCGCATGCGTGCCGCACAGGCCAAGCTGCGACAGGACCGTTCGCTCGATGATGAGGCCCGTCGCGCGCTGACCGTGCAGGCTGCGCAGGATTCGCAGCGTCAACGCGAGCTGCAAAAGTCGATCGGCGGCGTGGCGGACCCGTTCCGTTTGATTGGTTTGGAGACCGCAGGAACCGAACAGGCCTAGATGTTGTGGTCAACCAGCGTATTCTCGCCTATATCCAGTCCTCTTTTTGGGTATAGACGTCAATGTGTGTGCTAAAGTATTGAGTCCTGTGGACTATGAAGGGAGAATCTGTGCCAAAAAAGACTGAGAGCACGGGTACTGCGCTGGAATCCTACGTTGCAAAGCTCATGGGCAACGGCTCAAACAGGACTTCGGTAACCGAGGACGAGATTCAGGTCGCCCTGAAGGATATCGATGTTTCTGACGAGCAGCTCACTGCGGTGTATTCCGCGCTGCGCAACAGCGGCATCCAGATTATCTCCGCGAGCGGTAACGACGACGCCCCCATGGACGTCGACGATGACGATAACGATACCGATACCGACGATTTCGATGACGACGACGAGCACGATTCCGGCTCGCTCGACGATCATGAGCTCAAGATGGCCCGTCAGGCCGATGCCGAGATGGGTTCTTCCAAGAGCAAGAAGAAGCGCACCGTGCGCACGTCCCGTTCACGCTCCCGCGTGCGTGGCATCGATGCCTCCACGGTGATGCTGACCGGCGATCCGGTTCGTATGTACCTCAAAGAGATCGGCAAGGTCGACCTGCTGACCGCCTCCGAAGAGGTCGATCTTGCCATGAAGATCGAGGCCGGTCTTGAGGCCACCGAGAAGCTCGAGGCCGCCGATGCCGGTGAGCTCGAGCTCACGCGTGCCGAGATGCGTCGTCTTACGCGCATTGAGAACGTGGGCCTCGAAGCTAAGCAGGCACTCATCAGCGCAAACCTGCGTCTGGTCGTCTCCATCGCCAAACGCTATGTCGGCCGCGGCATGCTGTTCCTTGACCTGATCCAGGAGGGCAACCTCGGTCTGATCCGCGCCGTTGAGAAGTTCGACTACCAGAAGGGCTTTAAGTTCTCCACGTACGCCACGTGGTGGATCCGTCAGGCCATTACGCGCGCCATTGCCGATCAGGCCCGTACCATCCGTATTCCCGTGCATATGGTCGAGACCATCAACAAGCTCGTCCGCGTGCAGCGCCAGCTCCTTCAGGACCTGGGTCGCGACCCGACCCCTGAGGAGATCGGTGCCGAGATGGACATGAGCGCCGACCGCGTCCGCGAGATCCAGAAGATTTCGCAGGAGCCCGTGTCGCTCGAGACCCCCATCGGCGAGGAAGAGGATTCCCAGCTGGGCGACTTCATCGAGGACTCCCAGGCTATCGTTCCGCCCGATGCCGCCAGCTTCTCCATGCTGCAGGAGCAGCTCACCCAGGTGCTCGACTCGCTTGCCGATCGTGAGCGCAAGGTTATCGAGCTGCGCTTTGGCCTTGTCGACGGGCATCCCCGCACGCTCGAGGAAGTCGGCCGCGAGTTTGGCGTCACGCGCGAGCGTATCCGCCAGATCGAGTCCAAGACCTTGGCCAAGCTCCGCCACCCGAGCCGCAGCAGCAAGCTCAAAGACTATATCGAAAGCTAGTCAAGCAAGAAGCGCCCTCAAGCACATCCGCTTGGGGGCGCTTTCATGTGGTCATTGGGGACGTCCCCAATGACTAGGTCGGAAAAAATCTCAAAAAAGTTCTTGCCCTAAGCTGATTCGTCCGTATAATAAACTTCGTTGCTTGAGAGCATGCACCTATTCCTCGGTAGCTCAATGGTAGAGCACGCGGCTGTTAACCGCGCTGTTGTAGGTTCGAGTCCTACCCGGGGAGCCAGAATTTCTCAGCCCATTCCGCTGGGCTTTTAAATTCCTCGGTAGCTCAATGGTAGAGCACGCGGCTGTTAACCGCGCTGTTGTAGGT